>JAPHUE010000292.1 GCA_026196795.1 Sedimenticola sp. | reverse complement strand
GTCATGATGTTATTCACCGTGGTCCAACCCTGCTTTTCGGTAAACTCTTTCATTGACGCGTACTGGGTGTGCCCCCAGGAGTAGTCAGCGGTCAGGTGGTAGGCACGACGATCTTTACCATAGTTTTTAGCCAACACCGGGGCGAGCGCCTTACCACTCATGTAGGCATTAAAGAAGTGACGGAAGCCATAACGGCGGCGATCTTTACCGGTCGTATCATTAGAGTGAGTCAGCCCACACATGAAGATAACACCGGTCTTCTGGGCCAGGTATTGCTGGGCAATCGCAACAGAACTGGATGAACCGCCGGAGAACATGATGACATGATCCTGTTCAATCATGCGTCGTGCACTGGTTACCGCTCGGGATGGGTTAGATGAGGTATCACCCACGACATATTCCAACTTCTTGCCTAATATGCCATTGCCTTTCAGTGCCAGTGGCTGAAGGGTCGACATCATGCCTCCGCCATTGTTGATGTGCTCAACAGCAAGTTTGTAGGCTCGGCCCTCATCGGCCCCTTCATTTTTATAGGCACCACTCTGGGGGTAGTTAAACCCGAATTTGACGGTTTTGCCCTTTACCGGGTAATTACCGATCGACTTCTCTTCTGCCCAGGCATCCTTTATGAAAAATAGTGGTGAACTGGCGGCAGCAACCGATGCGGCACCGAGCTTCATAAAGCCGCGCCGGGAAAGGGTGCTGAACTTGTCAGAACTTTGATCTGTCATCTCTTTCTCATCCTCTCACATGGGCTGGAGCCCATCTCTTTATCTAGTGTCTAATCAATGCTTTCTGGAAATCCAGGCAAAGAAGAAGCCCTGCTGAACTCTTGTAAGAAACAACGAGACTGCTTATAACTCATTGAATAAAAGAGGAAATCAGGCCTTTCGGCATTGTATTTTTTTACGTGGTCTTACTAAAAGTGGGTGCACGAATATATACATGGCTCCCAGCATAATCAGTACATCGGCCGCTTTTCAATTAAATTAAGGGATTATTGCGAACTGTTCGCTTTCCTTTTTAAAAGAGCAGGGATATTCCTTCAGGATGATGTGCCACATATTTACGTATTTTCTGGTCTTCGGTATCGGCCCAGGGGAATGTGGTGTCCGTCATATAATTAAAATGCAGTCTGGGTTTTGCCCGCGCATTATGAGCTTCCAATAACAATTCGACTGCCCTGGCATGTGGATGATTGAACAGGGCGCCGCTGGTTGAAATCAGGTAATGCGTGCAGTTGAGTCGCTGCAGCAGCTCAGGTGAGATATTGGCAATGCTGCCGTGGTGTGGCAGCTTGAAGCCTGTTAGTTTCAGGGCTTTGTTGGTGTTGGGAAGGAGTTTGTCGATACTGGTTTTAAGTACCGATGCCCAGGCATCTCCCGACAATAAAAACCGGGTTGTCGGATGTTCTTTGGGATACTCCAGTAGCAGGGCAATGCTACTGCCATTAGCCAGGCTGGTATCACTGCCAAAGGCGGCGTTGCCACCAGGCTCGCTGCTGGTGGCGCCAAGCAGGTCATCCGGTTGCCAGTCGAGGTCGGCATCATCGATTGTGCTTGAGGCTTCATCGTCTTGATCGCCACCAAGTACATCACCTAGTGGACGCAAGCGTTTGTTGTTCATTAGCTTGAATTGCAGTGCCTGTGCATCGCCTGAATCAACACCCGCCTTAGCCAGTTCATCATCCCAGTGATCTTTCAGCTCCAGCAATCGTTCATGATTGGGTGATAGCAGGGTGAGGCGACAATCACCCGGAAGATCAATCGCCGGTAGTGATTCTGCTGTTGCTGGAATGTAGGCAATCTGGTCAGGCATGTCTTTATTCCATACGGATTGACCAGCCTGCTCCTCATACGCTTTGATCAAAAGGCCGAGTATTTCTCCCTGCATAGCGCCCAGTGGCGCACCTGCTGGGTCGGGTACTTGATTTAATTGGGGAGCGCCGTTAAACCAGATACGATCAAAAGTACAATTCAGGGTTGGGGCATCTTGTAGCAACCGGATGATCCCCTCAATGTGATCGGCATCAATATGGGTAATAACCAACAGATCGAAGTGCCGCTGTGCAGCGGGCAAGTGCAGCACCCGCTCACGTAGAGAGGGGTAGGTGTGGGCCGGGCCGCCATCAATCAGTATGCGATGAACCTGATCCCCTGAACCGTACTCGATCCAGAGGCAGTCTCCGTGTGCAGCAGGCAGCATTTCAATGCGGAACATGTTAAATCTCCGAAGGGTTGGCGAGATCTGTTTGCTTGGGAGTGAGATGCCACTCGGCATCACCCAGGGCAACCAGGCAAAATGCCATCAGGTAACCGCTGGCGAGCATGCGCCGACGAACCCGCCGCATGATGGTTCCAAAATCGGCCTGTGGGTCAGCGGCGCTAGCCAGTTGCGTGACCAGTTCTCTGGCAACTGGGGCCGCATGTCGTCCCAGTATTTGAGCCATGGTACCCAGAACGATGGATGTCTTGAGTTGCTGGAATCTTCGTGTGAGTTGGACATAGCCATCTTCTGTTGTCGTGCCTGTGCGACAACCCAATAAAAGCAGAATGGGTCCTGGGTCTCTACCGGTAGGATTGACGTATAGATCTGTTATTTGTGCGCGACTGAGTCGGCGTTGTCTAACCGGCAGTTGGTCATCACCAATCTCAAGAAAGTCCAGTGACGAGGCAACATCATGGTGAGGGATTACCAACAACAGAGGCGGTGTATTTTGCTGTAAAGCTGTTTTCCACTCATCCCAGTTATTTGCCAGTGTTGGCCTGCTGAACTGCTCCTGGAGTTTCGCCAGGGTCTCTTCGCGTTCAGTATCCGGAACCCTGTGGCTCGCGGCAAACAGGATGTTATCGATAGCAGGCAGGCTCCTTTTTAAGAGGCTGGGATGAGACTGACCCGCTGATCCATCTGTTGTTTCATTGGACGGATCAATACGCTCTATAACCTTCTGCATCGACCAGAAGCCTAAGGGGCAGATGGTTGCAGTCCAGGCACGCTCTTCTGCTGTCAGGGTTTGCTGGCTACATGCCGGACAATACTGATCATCAGAGAGCAGGGCCTCGCGCCAGCCTTCGCATAGCCTGGCATCATCTGCTGGATAACCCCGGTCATAGATAAACTCCAACGGTACATAACCCTGTGGCTCCCGATTCAAGAGCTGAATGCGTTCACCAGGATCAGTAAAGTTCTGTGCATCCAGTTCGTTGTAGAGCGCAGCGCCGTGTCGGGCCATGTCACGTAACAGCACCAATAGTGTGGGTGAATCTGCATCCAGCTCCCCATCTGTGGTCATTGATTGGCTGGCGCGTTGTCTTATGAGACTCTTCTGTGTATTAAAGAGAGACTGATTGAGCCATTCAAGTGCCGAGACAGAGCCGGGTAATTCGAAACGACGTCCTCCAGTTCCACCAAAGATGCGTAGAGTCGGTGGCACATTGTCGCTGGTATTTTCTTGCTCTGAATCACCACCCCAGATCACTGTGGCATCGTAAGGATGACTGTCGGGTAATTCGATGAGTTGTCGACAGCTGGATTGGACTTTTACCTCTACCGTATGGTGGGGTTGTTCCTGCGTGTCTGGCGCGATGGCGAACGCTTCAATTTGGACTACTTCAAAGGCGCGGCCACGATAACGGAATACAACTTCGGCACTGATAAAGCGCTCGCCTTCAGGTACAAAAAGGGGAAGGTCACAATCGCCGCTCCGGGCTGTTCGATTGGCTGGTAAGATCAGCGGTTGTGAGGCGCTTTGGTCTTTCCAGCAGAGTTCGGCTGTCAACGGCAGGCCTTGATCAGGAATAGTCAGACTAGGTATTGGGCTGGAGGCGACGGATGCCGTTTCTTCATCGGGCAGTCCTATCCAGCAACGGATGATAGTTTCACTACCGGTAACAAATGTATGACGACGTTTATTACTGTGTCTCAGTTGCGCATGTACCCGTCGTTGTTCATCTGCTGTGCTGACATCACTCTCATCGGGCGGTGTCGCCTCGCTCTCCTCCAGCATCTCAGCAGAAGAATCTGGTAGTGACTCCGCAGCGGGTTCAGCTGAACTTGTGACCGGGCTAATCATTTCCGGGGCTGCCATATCAGGTTGCTGGGGCAGGATAGCCCCGGCTCGTCCCATCGGTCTGCCCATGCCCGAGTCATCCCCATCGCGGGTCGAGGTGTCTATCCTGCCGCATAGATAATCACCGGCCTTGCCAAGAATACTGAGTAGTCGACGACGTTCAGAGACCGGTCGGTCGTCTGTTAATAGGTGGGTCACCTGTCGGGTGACGGCGTTAGCATCGCCTTGTGAAAGGACCCAGGCGACTTGGTCATCATTGAGTGCTGTAACCGGCGTTTGTAGATGTTCCTCTGCAATAGCGGCCGCCGGTAAATCGGCACCGATTCTTTTGCCTGCAAGCTGTTGACGAATGGAGTGGATCACCTCCTCGCCAAACCAGCCACTATCAGGTGTCTCTTGGTTAAGGGCTTCGGCATGTTGATTAGCAGTTTTTATCGTATTGATGAGTTTGCCGCTGAGTGTCTGGCGACTCTTTCCAATACCTGTAAGTGGTTTTCGCCCCAGCAGTGGACCGGGGCGGCGGTGGGCATTGAGCGCCGAGTTCTGTTGGGCAACAATGCGTTGCCTTGAGTGCCTGTTTTTGGACAAGGCACCTTGGATGGTTTGACCGTCCGGTTCAGAAGCTGAGTCCCCAAGTAGACGTAACCGTTCTTTAAATGAGGCGATAGGTATTTTTGCCGCGCTGATCAACGCGGCAATACGCACGGCCGAGCCGGCCTTTTCGTGTTCGATCAGCTCAAAGAGTTTAGTTGCCAGATCATGCCATGCAGCATTAGAAAGTGGTAGTCGTGAGATGCTATTGATTGCTGCAATACGCACCGCCGGCTCGGAATCCGATAACATAACTGTGATCAGTGATGTCAGCGTTGCTTGATCAACCGTGCCTGTCATTGGCTATAGCCTCTTGGTGTCAAAACGATTCAGTCGAAGTTCAGCAGTTCCGGGGTGTAGTTCTCCAGGCGATGGGTCAGCAGCGCGCCGGCATGTCTATCCAGCACAGTCATTTCAGCACTATTGAGTCGCTTTAGATTGGTTTTGATGGAAGAGGCGAAAACAGCATCGCCGCTATGACGCTCACCTTTATCACTGTTGATTGAGAACCAGAGTGGCTTGGGGCCGCCCTCATTGGCACTGAGCTCCAATCGTTTAAACTGCAGGCCGCGTACCTGCTCCATCAGAATGCCAATAGATTCGGTCAAAACTGCTGTGCCTGATTCTGTCGGGTGCTCATCCATATCAAAGGGTTTCCCCGCGTCACTGACAATCACATAGTCCAGAGCATTACGTTTTCTGAGCAGTGGATTAACGCCGAGGTTGTCATACACCCCGCCATCGGTCAGCGTGACATAGTCTACCCCGGCGGCAGGATAATCTTTCTGGTCTATCCGCAAGGGAGGAAAGACGGGCGGGAAGGCGGAAGAGGCCGCCACGGCTTTGCTGATCTTGAACTGTCCTGCCGATGATGTACCCAGTTCCCACTCACCCATCTCAACCAAATCATTACCGCCAGCGACAAAAAAGAACATATTGCCTGTGGCCAGATTAGTGGCATTCAGATAAAGCCGGGGGCCGTCTTTTAATGTACTCAGAGTGTCTTGACCAAAAAGATCGCGTTCGTAGGTTTCTGCGAGTTTTTCCAGGCGGGTGCTAAACGGGTCAAAGATACCGCCAATGACCGAGGATACCGCGATAGAGCTGGTGCGTAGATAGTTGTCCAGTTTATCCAGGGCCGTATCATCACCCCAGTGTGAAGCCAGAAAGGCCCCTGCAATACTGCCGCCGCTGACACAGGTCAGCAGATCAATGTTCCATAAAAGCCCCAGCTCCTTGAGCTTTCGGAATACACCTAAATGGAAGGCGGCTGCTCTGAACCCACCTCCAGACAGTGCCAGACCAATCCTTTTCTCATTATCATTAATGTTAATAGACATCCGTTTCTCTCCTTGATCTTAACTCCGGTTCTGTATGGAAAAGCATAAGCTATTACTCAATCGGCTGCCAGAGCGGCAGAGCGATTCTGCGGCCTGTGGGGTTTAGAAGGTAAACCATAATATTCTTCGTTTGGCTTTAAGAATGAGCAAGGGAAAAGGCTTGAAATTAATTTGTTTTGTCCCCAGACATAGTGTGTCAAAGGCTATCAGGGAGACTAGTCATGTCCACACTTAATCAGTTACGT
>JAPHUE010000242.1 GCA_026196795.1 Sedimenticola sp. | reverse complement strand
TGATTGCAACTCCTCATTAGTGGATTGCAGCTCTTCATTGGTGGACTTGAGCTCTTCATTGGAGGCCTGTTGCTCTTCAATAGTGGCCTGCAGATTTTCGCGGGTGTAAGCCAGTTCGTGCTCTAATGCCTCACTGCGGAGGGTTTCAGCTGCGGCGGAAATACGCTTGCTTCGTTTTCCAGGAGGGCGTTTGTCTGCCTCTTGCTCCACATCCTGAAAACTTACCAGAAGCAAGCGCTGCTCCGTGTTCGGAATGGGCAGTGGCCGAACACTTAAACTCACTGCCTGATGATCGTCATGTGTATTGGCTAATACCTGGCGAATTATGATCGGCACTTCCTGACTGGCTGCATTTTGTATAATGGCGCGAAGCTCCAGTTGCAAGCCATCACGGGCCATTTCCACAAGATTTAAGGTAGCTCGACCTGGGGCAGGGCGCAGATATTTCCCCGTATCGCCATGCACAAATAAGATATTGCCACCCTGATCCACTAACACCGACGCAGGCGCAAAGGACTGCAGTAGTATTCGCTTGGTCAGTTCGGAAAAATTTATCTCTTCAGGCTGTTTCACGACTTCACTCATCTCTTTCTTGCCTGGTTCAGCAGTCCATGACAGTCCACTGGCCATCACCGCACGAGTAGATGTTGCTGAATGGACAGTTTGGTAAAACTTCCACTTACGGCTCAAGGCCGTAAACAAGTCAGCATGGGAGCCAATACTTTCCGATGGCGATAGAAACAACACCCCGCCAGGCTTGATAGCATAGTGGAAAGCAGGAATCAGTCGATTCTGCAGATCCGGCTCCCGGTAGATCATCAGGTTACGGCACGTCAGCAGATCCAGTCGCGTAAAGGGAGGATCCTTTATGATGTTCTGGATAGCGAAAACCAACATCTCGCGGATATCCTTTTTGATCCGAAAACCAGCGTCTTCCTTTATAAAAAAACGGCGCAATCTCTCGGGTGAAACATCTGCCGTAATATTAGGCGGGTACAGACCAGAACGAGCCACGGCAATGGCATCATCATCCAGATCGGTAGCATAGATTTGAACCTTGAAATCCCGTTGACTCTCTTCCATGAACTCCCGAAGAAGTATGGCGATAGAGTAAGCCTCTTCGCCGGTCGCACAACCTGATATCCAGGCGCGGAACACATAGCCTTCTGGTTTATCGGCCAACAGTTTAGGCAGAACCTCTTTTTTCAGAAAGACGAAGGCCTCCGGGTCCCGAAAGAAATTGGTGACGTTAATCAACAACTCCTTAAATAGCACTCTCACCTCATCCGGATGCTCTCTGAGGTAGCGGACATAGACTTCTACATCCTCGATATTGTGTCTGGACATACGTCGCTCAATACGCCGCCCGATAGTGCTCTTCTTGTAGTGGGAGAAATCATTACCTGTAACATTCCGTAACAGCATTAGGATGCGACTCATACTGTTCACTGTAGCTATGCTGGCTGAAGCATTGTTTTTTGGAGAAAGGGCCAGCGCACTCATGCCTGCCTGTAATACACTTGGCATCTCCTCCACCTTCAAGACACGGGTCACATAGCCAGCTTGAATGGCGCTGGAGGGCATACCATCATATTTTGCCGTTTGGGGATCTTGCACCAAGGCAAGACCACCCGCACCAAGAATGGCACGCAAACCCTCGGTGCCATCCGTACCGGTACCGGACATCACTATTCCCACCGCTTTTTCACCCTGGTCTTCCGCCAAGGAGCGCAGAAAGGCATCAATAGGCATTCGTTGTCCGCGGGGCACTTCTGGAAGGGAGAGCTGCAGCGTACCGTGAAAAATGGCCATATCACGATTAGGTGGTATGACATAGACGTGATTGGGCACGACCCTCATCTGGTCTTGAGCCTCCAATACCGGGATGGTAGTGGTGCGCTGCAATATTTCAGTGAGTAGACTGGCATGACTGGGATCCAGGTGCGAAACCAGCACAAAGGACAATCCGCTACCCGACGGCATACTGCGAAAAAACTGCTCAAAGGCTTCCAGTCCTCCAGCAGAAGCACCGATCCCAACTATAGAAAAGCACTTATCATTATCTTGCTGAATTGACCCGGCCTGAGTGAGTGCAGTCTCAGGCAAATGCTGAGGAGTTGCCTTCTTCTTACCTTTCCTGGTCGTCATGTTCCCTCTCACCGCCTGCCTTAAATATAGTAGGTGCATGTTACCCTATCGCAAATCGATGGGTGCTATTTTGATTGTGTGACATCCGTACGATTAGAAGATAGATACACAGCTATCAGATGCAGCAACCAGACCCCACTCCCCAACCCCGTCATTTTCCGTTATGCTCGCAGATCATCTTTTGCTGGCAATGACCAACCTCAATTGCCCGATAGTAACTGGATCGCGAGTCTTATTCATGAATCAATGGCACCCCACCTCCTGGCAGCAGAAACCTGCCAAGCAACAGGCAAACTACCCTTCTCAAGAAGCACTCAACGCCACTCTGGAGCAACTGTCACTGTTGCCTCCGCTGGTCACTTCCTGGGAGATTGAGTCCCTGAAGAGCCAACTGGCGGCAGCCTCAAGAGGCGAAGCCTTCTTACTTCAGGGCGGAGATTGCGCAGAAAACTTCAGTGACTGTAACGCACAGATCGTGACCAACAAGCTGAAGATCCTGTTGCAGATGAGTCTGTTGCTGATTCACGGCCTGAACAAACCGGTGATTCGAGTTGGGCGCATTGCGGGTCAGTATGCCAAACCACGCTCAGCCGACATGGAAACCATTGATGGAGTGACACTGCCCAGCTATCGGGGTGACTTGATCAACGGCCCAGAGTTTACTGAGGAGGCAAGGGTTCCCGATCCTGTGCGGCTCCTACGGGGCTACGGCCGGGCGGCCATGACATTGAACTTTATCCGCGCCCTGTCAGATTGTGGTTTCGCTGATCTACACCACCCAGAGAACTGGGATCTGGATTTTGTCAGTCACTCTCCACTGGCAGAACTCTATCACCGCGTGGTGAATGATCTGTCGAACTCACTAAAATTTATGGAAACCCTCGGGAGTGCCAGAAATAATGATCTGAGCCGGGTACAGTTTTTCACCAGCCATGAGGGGCTGCACTTGCACTATGAGCAGTCACTCACACGGCAGGTTCCCAACCGAACAGGCTATTACAACCTGACCACTCACCTACCCTGGATCGGCTTTCGAACTGCCGCCACCACCGATGCCCATATCGAGTACTTCAGCGGCATTCAGAACCCCGTTGGAGTAAAGGTCGGCCCCGGCATGTCTGAGCAGTGGATTCAGGAGCTGGTGGAGAGACTGAACCCGGATAATCAAGAAGGTAAGCTCCTGTTTATTCACCGCTTTGGTGCCGGAAAGATTGCTGAGGGTCTACCCAATCTGATTCAGGCGGTGAAGCGCACAGGTCGCAACGTTTGCTGGGTCAGCGATCCCATGCATGGCAACACGGAATCCACCAATAGCGGCTACAAGACCCGGCGCTTTGATAATATTCTCTCCGAACTGGAGCAGTCGATTGAGATCCATCGCAGCGAGGGGAGCATCCTCGGTGGCGTTCACTTTGAACTGACCGGCGATGATGTGACCGAATGCATTGGCGGTGCCCGGGGGCTGGATGAAGAGGGGCTTAAACGGGCCTACAAGACCCAGGTTGATCCGCGCCTAAACTATGAACAGGCACTTGAGATGGCGCTGGCAGTCACCCAGAAAATGGGCGTATAAACCAGAAACAGCTATGGGGTAATAAAAAAATGACAGGGGTTGCGAATTCGCAATGCCAAGTGCACAGGGGGAGTGTTCTAATGCATCCCAAGGTCGGTGGTGGTGACCAAATGCAGTATCGAAGTAGCGCCATCCACCGCTGATCTACTCCTCCTTTTGGATTAGGGCCACAACCTCCTTGTGGCC
>JAPHUE010000099.1 GCA_026196795.1 Sedimenticola sp. | reverse complement strand
TATGTGGTGAGTTGCGTCTGGATGGTGGTCGGCCTGATCTTGAGGCGATAGCGCGAATGACGCGCCGACTGGCTCCGCGTGGGCCGGATCATGAGGGCAGTTATAGCGATGGCCCTCTGGGGTTCGGTCATCGACGATTGGCGATTATCGATCTTTCTGAAAGAGCCAACCAACCGATGGTCGATCAGGAGCTGGGACTGGCGCTGGTGTTCAATGGCACTATATATAACTACCCGACATTACGCCAAACGCTGAAGGATAAGGGTTACCACTTCTTCTCGGATGGTGATAGTGAGGTCATTCTTAAGGCGTGGCATGCCTGGGGAGAGCAGTGTGTGGATCATCTGCAAGGGATGTTTGCCTTTGCGATCTGGGATCAGCACAAGAAACAGCTGTTTATGGCCCGGGATAGGCTTGGCATTAAGCCGTTTTACTATATGCAGACGGGTGAACAATTTCGCTTTGCATCCAATCCCCAGGCCCTGCTGGCCGCGGGGGGCGTTGATACCTCCCTGGACCCCGTGGCGCTACATCATCAATTTACACTGCACGCGGTTATACCGGCCCCCCGAACGGTATTAAAAGGGGTGCGTAAACTGGCGCCTGGTCACTGTTTGCGGATCGATGAAGATGGCCGGATGACCGAACGTCGCTATTGGCAGTTGCAGGCGACCCGGCCGGCACAGCCCCGCAGTGATGGGGAGTGGCTGGAGGCGATTCATGACAGTCTGCGCCAGGCTGTTCAAAAGCGAAATGAGATATCTGATGTCCCGGTGGGTGTTCTGCTTTCTGGTGGGCTTGATTCCAGTCTGTTGGTGGCCCTGCTGGCCGAGACCGGGGTGACAGACTTGCGCACTTTCTCTGTTGGATTTGAAGATCATCCTGACGAGAAGGGCAGTGAATTTGAGTATTCCGACCAAGTGGTGGAGCGCTATGCGACTAATCATCACAAATATCTGATTCCGAATGATGAGGTGCTGAAGCGCCTGCCGGAAGCGGTGGATGCCATGGCCGAACCGATGTTTGGACAAGATGCGGTGGCATTCTATCTTTTATCTGAGCAGGTCTCCAAGCAGATTAAGGTAGTGCAGTCTGGCCAGGGTGCGGATGAGGTTTTTGGCGGCTACTTCTGGTATGCCAGGATGCAGGAAGAGCAGCAGGGCACCCCGGTGGAACGCTTTGCCAAGCACTATTTTGATCGTGATCACGAAGAGTATCTGCGTATGGTCACCCCGGAGTTCCGGGGCGAGGATTATACAACGCAGCGGATTACGGAGCTGCTGGATGAGCCGGGTTCGGATAGCTTTATGGATGCGGTGCTGCGTATGGATACCACAACCCTGATTGTGGATGACCCGGTAAAGCGGGTGGACAATATGACTATGGCCTGGGGTTTGGAGGCAAGAGTGCCATTCCTGGATCAGCAGCTCGTTGAGCTGGCAGCCCAATGTCCGCCTGAATTAAAGCTTCGCGAAGGGGGTAAGTACCCGTTAAAAGCGATGGCTAGAGGGATTCTTCCTGACTCAGTAATTGATCGACCCAAGGGCTATTTCCCAATGCCGGCCCTGAAATATGTGCGTGGGGATTTTCTGCATTTTATGCGGGATATATTGGAGTCCCGCGCCTGTCGTGAGCGTGGTCTTTACTCCCGCGCCTATATCGATCTGTTGCTATCCGCGCCAGAGATGCATCACACCCGGTTGTTGGGAAGTAAGTTATGGCATCTCTCGCTGCTGGAGTACTGGCTGCAGCGCAATGTGGATGGGCACTAGCCTGTTCATATTACTAAATATCAGCTGTTTAAACAGAAGGAGTTCGTTATGTTGTCAGCGTATATAACCCTGCATTTGCTGGGTGTGGTTGTCTGGGTAGGGGGGATGTTCTTTGCCCATATGGCCCTGCGTCCCGCGGCGGTGGAGGTGCTTGAGCCACCACAGCGCTTGCCGCTGATGAAACGCACCCTGGATCGTTTTTTTCCTTGGGTATGGGTCTCTATAGGCCTGATTTTACTTAGTGGCTACGCCATTTTGATCGGTATTCTTGGGGCAACAGCGGGCATCTACGTACATATCATGCACAGCATTGCCCTGATTATGGTGGCCATATTCTGTTATATCTATTTTCTACCTTACAAACAGATGGGTGGTTTCCTGAAGGCGGGTGATCTGCCTGCAGCAGGGGCGCAGCTTTTGATTATTCGCAGGATGATCGGGATCAACCTGGTTTTAGGACTCCTGACCACCGTAATTGGGGCTGCCAAGCCATTTTAGTGTTTCTGTATTTGGGTGGTCTGGTCAGGATTGACGGGCAATTAAACATCGTGGTCTTGAAAATAGCTACGAGTAACCCAATATAGCGACCAGATTATGTATCATTATATAGAGGTGAGTGATGGATGTATTAGAGCGAATCAAAGAACAGGTTGAGAACAACCCTATTGTACTTTATATGAAGGGAACGCCTCAGTTCCCTCAGTGTGGGTTCTCTTCGCGTACCGCTGCCGCTCTGCAGGATTGTGGTGTTGAGTTCGCTTATGTCAATGTGCTGGGCGATCCTGAGATCTTTGAAAATCTGCCTCGCTATGCCGACTGGCCAACATTTCCACAGCTCTATATTAAGGGTGAATTGGTTGGTGGCTGTGATATAACGCTGGAACTGCATCAGACCGGCGAGTTGCAGAAGATGACGGCTGAAGCAGCCGCAAAGTAATCGCATCTGCTTTTAAAAAAGCCGGCGACGCCCTACAGGTGTTGCCGGCTTTTTTATATGCGCCCTTCCAATAAAGCTTATTCAGGTCGCATCAGGCCAGAAAAACCGCCAATACTCTTTTGCCATTGATTGATGATCGCACAAAACAGCTCGGCCGTTCTCTCCGTGTCATAAATGGCTGAATGGGCCTCATTGTTATCCCAATCCAGCCCTGCGGCCTTGGCGGCTTTGGCCAGTACAGTCTGGCCATAAGCCAGTCCCGATAATGAAACGGTATCGAATGTACTAAAGGGGTGGAATGGGTTTCGCTTAATGCCTGTTCGGGCAACGGCGGCATTCAGAAATCCCAAATCAAAAAAGGCGTTGTGTCCAACCAGTATGGCCCGGTTGCACTCGCTCTCCTTTACTGCTTTGCGAATCGGTGCAAACAGCGAGGTAAGCGCCTCTTTTTCTGGCAGTGCGTTGCGGAATGGGTGTGCTGGGTCAATGCCATTGAATTCGAGTGCCTTTGGCTCCAGGTTGGCACCTGGAAATGGTTCAACATGTGAGGCAATGCACGGGGTTGGATGTAGAAAGCCTTCATCATCCATTGTCAGAATGACGGCGGCTATTTCAAGCAGAGCATCTGTCTCTGCATTAAAACCAGCAGTCTCTACATCAATAACAACAGGAAGAAAACCACGGAAGCGTTGTGAGATCGCAGGATTGTAGGGGTAGTCAGTCATAGCCGCACAGGATAATGGAAACCGCGCTGGTTTTCGATCAGAACATCATACAAAAGGCAAAGAACCGCTTTTAGTTACCCGGTATGGTAATCTGCTGCGTTAAAGGGATTTATGTTAAGGGTTAACATGCTGACATCTGTAATGCTTCGCCAGGTCATCTCGTACCTGCTGATACTTTTTTCGCTTTTTCTGCTTGGTCAAACTCAGGCGGCTTCCGCAGATGTGCCGTTTTCAAAGGGCCTGCTGTTCAAGCTAGAGCAAACAGGTGTCCCGCCCAGTTATCTATTTGGCACAATCCATTCGGACGAGGAGCGAGTGCTCGATTTTCCAAATGAGGTTGAGCTGGCATTTGAATCGTCGAATACGCTCTATGTAGAAATCGATATGGATGCGGCTAATCTTCTGGCGGCTATGACGTCGATGTTCCTCGATGATGGTAGAGAGCTGGTTCAGGTACTGGGGGAACCTCTCTATCAGCAGGCGGTGGAGGCTGCGTCAACGCTGGGATTGCCTGAAGTGGCGATTCGTCACTACAAACCCTGGGCGCTGGCCATGATGCTGAGTATGCCCCCAGCCAAGAGCGGCCAGTTTATGGACCTGGTGCTCTACCAGCGGGCTGTTGGAGCGAATAAAAAAGTACTGGGTATAGAGACCATAAGAGAGCAGTTGGATCTATTCGATACGTTACCGGAAGCTGAACAGGTTACTTTCTTGCGAGATACGCTAAATAATCTGGATCAGCTGCCGACAATCTTTCAAGCCTTACTGGAAAGTTACCTCAAACAGGATTTAGGTGCACTTCTGGTCATTAATGAGCAGTTGCTTGATGAGGGTGATAAGCAGCTGAATAAAAAGTTTCAAACGCTGGTTGTTGATGATCGCAATCTGAGGATGGTTGATCGTTTGCTGCTACCTCTCAATCAAGGTGGATTGTTCATAGCAGTAGGTGCGCTGCACTTGCCTGGAGAGCGGGGCATGCTTAGGTTGCTGGAGCAGCAGGGATACCGGGTCGTCAGAATATACTGATAGTTTAGTTTTATGGGTGTGTCAGATAGCCAATTATGATAAATTCCGCCAGTGCTTGGGGAATAAATGGCGCATCTTGGCTCACAACAAATACGTAGATATATAATTAAGGATAAGAACAAATGAAGGGTGAACGTCTTTTCATGCAGTTGAAAAGCATACTGCTGACCTTGCTTGTGGTTGCACTGACGGGTTGTGCAAGTACCGGTGATTATCAGGATCCCCGTGATCCTGCCGAGGGCTTCAATCGGGCTATGTACTCTTTTAACGAAGGTTTGGATGATGTCCTCCTAAAGCCCATATCAAAAGGTTATAAGGCGATCACTCCGGCTCCGGTTGATACTGGAATCAGTAACTTCTTCGGTAATCTGGCCGATGTTGGATCTGCAATAAACAACCTTTTGCAGTTCAAGCTGGAACGTGCTGCATCCGATGTAGGGCGCGTGCTGGTGAATTCTACTATTGGCCTACTCGGTTTTATTGATGTGGCCAGTAACATGAATATGCAGAAGTACGGGGAAGATTTTGGTCAGACCATGGGTGCCTGGGGTATGGATCCCGGTCCTTATATCGTACTACCATTCTTTGGCCCCAGCAGTGGTCGTGACACGGTAGGTCTGGTTGTCGATTGGTACACAGATCCGGTGCGCTATGTTAAACCCAATCATTGGCGCAACAGCCTGATCGGTTTACGCGTAATTGATACCCGTGCCGATCTGTTGAGTGCCAGTCGTGTGCTGGAAGAGGCTGCTCTCGATCCTTATGAGTTCCAGCGGGATGCTTATCTGCAGAAGCGTCGCAATGATGTCTTCGATGGTGCGCCGCCCCCCGAATCTGACGAATAACCCTGTTCACATGTTGATCTAAGCCCCTCCTTCACGGAGGGGTTTTTCGTTGAGGCTCTTGTTTAAAGAGCTACTCCATAAGAAATATTGATGCCAATATAGAATATTAGAATTATACAGATTAAGTAAATGCTAATATTCTTTTACTCAAGAAAGCAAAGCAGTACCCAGTCTTTCTCATCGGAATCAAGACGAACATTTTTTACGGAGAATCTACAATGAACAAATTTGTCAAAGCTGCAGCAATCGCCGCTCTTCTTGCTTCTTCCGC
>JAPHUE010000228.1 GCA_026196795.1 Sedimenticola sp. | reverse complement strand
TCCTGACTGAAGACAAACACCAGTCGACCACTGACGGTACCGTAACCGGTTACGACACCATCACCCGGGATCTTCTGTTTCTCCATGCCAAATTCTGAGCAGCCGTGCTCAACGAACATATCCCACTCTTCAAAAGAACCAGGATCCAGGAACAGTTCTATACGCTCACGCGCGGTCAGTTTGCCCTTGGCATGCTGGCTTTCGATACGTCGCTCACCGCCACCGTTTACCGCAGCAGCACGCTTCACATCGAGCCGGCTAATCATATCTTGCATGAATCTCTCCTCAAGCTTGAACGGTGACTTCATCACCTGACACCTCCCCGCAGTCGGGAAGGGGTTTATTCTTGTTTATCAGCTGCCTTGGCGCCGACGAATCAGGGTCAACATTTCTGCGGCCGATGCCGGAATATTGGTTCCTGGACCGTAGACGGCAGCCACACCCATATTCAGTAAGGTCTGATAATCCTTAGGAGGAATCACCCCACCGCAAACTACCAGGATATCTTCTGCACCCTCTTCTTTCAGTGCATTAATTAATGCAGGCACCAAGGTCTTGTGGCCTGCCGCCAGCGATGAGACGCCGACTACATGGACGTCATTCTCCGCGGCCTGACGTGCCGCCTCTTCCGGCGTCTGGAACATGGGGCCAATATCCACATCAAATCCCAGGTCCGCATAGGCGGTCGCAATCACCTTGGCACCACGATCATGCCCGTCCTGGCCCATCTTGACTACCAGCATACGTGGACGTCGTCCCTGCTCTTCGGCAAATGTCGCAATCTCCTGCTTGATCTGTTCAAAGCCCTCATCACCTTCATAAGCCGAGCCATAAACACCAGAGACCGAACGGGTAATCGCCTTGTGTCGATTATAGACAGACTCCAGAGCATCCGAGATCTCACCGACGGTGGCACGTGCACGGGCTGCATCCACAGCCAACGCTAACAGGTTCCCACTGCCGTCTTTAGCCGCCTGGGTCAACGCCTCAAGTGCTGCCTGCTGGGCTTTTTCATCACGACTGGAACGGATGCGCTGCAAGCGAGCAACCTGTGCCTCACGCACGGCGGTGTTATCGATATCCAGGACATCAATTTCAGGCTCTTCAGCTAATTGGTATTTATTAACACCGACAATCACCTCTTCACCCCGATCGATACGGGCCTGACGCAGGGCCGCCGCCTCTTCGATACGCAGCTTCGGCATACCGGACTCGACTGCCTTGGTCATACCGCCTAATGCTTCAACTTCATCGATCAGTTTGCGCGCCTCTTCCACCATGGAATTGGTCAGACTCTCGACATAGTAGGAGCCCGCCAGCGGATCCACCACCTTGGTGATGCCGGTCTCTTCCTGGATGACCAGCTGGGTATTTCGCGCTATGCGTGCCGAGTTATCGGTCGGCAGAGCCAGTGCCTCATCGAAGGCATTGGTATGCAGGGATTGGGTACCACCCAAAACGGCCGCCATCGCTTCAACAGTCGTCCGCATCACATTGTTGTATGGGTCTTTCGCGGTCAAACTCACACCCGAGGTCTGGCAGTGGGTGCGCAACATCTTGGAGCGTTCATCTTTCGGCTGAAAGTGCTTCTCCATCAGCTCGGCCCACAACAAGCGTGCGGCACGCAGCTTGGAGGCCTCCATAAAGAAGTTCATCCCAATAGCAAAGAAGAATGAGAGACGGGGAGCAAACTGATCGACATCCAGCCCTTTTGCCAGGGCGGCCCGGACATATTCCAGTCCATCGGCAATGGTAAAGGCCAGCTCCTGCACCAGGGTCGAACCCGCCTCCTGCATGTGGTAGCCAGAGATCGAGATCGAGTTGAACTTGGGCATGAACTCGGCCGTATAGGCGATGATATCCGCCACGATACGCATGGAAGGTTCGGGCGGATAGATATAGGTATTGCGCACCATGAACTCTTTCAGGATGTCATTCTGCAGCGTACCGGCCAACAACTCAGGTGCTACACCCTGCTCTTCTGCAGCAACGATGTAACTGGCCATCACAGGCAACACCGCGCCGTTCATGGTCATGGAAACCGATACCTTATCCAGCGGGATGCTGTCGAACAGAATTTTCATATCTTCGACCGAATCAATCGCCACGCCGGCCTTACCCACATCACCCAGGACGCGCGGATGATCGGAGTCATAGCCACGATGTGTTGCCAGGTCGAACGCTACCGACAACCCCTGCTGACCCGCCGCCAAGTTGCGTTTGTAAAAAGCATTGGACTCTTCTGCCGTTGAGAACCCGGCATACTGGCGTACTGTCCAGGGACGGCCCGTATACATGGTGGCGCGCGGCCCGCGCATGAAAGGGGCAAATCCTGGGAGACTGTCACAGTTCTCCAGGCTGGCTATGTCCGCTGGAGTATACAGAGGCTTTATCTGAATACCTTCCGGTGTATCCCAGTTCAACGTATCTAACGGGCGTCCGCGAAGTTCCTTTTCAGCCTGTTTTTTCCACGTGTCCAGAGTTGGTTTTGGCGTATCGGCCATAGCAAATAACTCCTGAACAGAGGCGCAACACCTCTGTTTGATTATCGACCGGCAGGGTTTACCTGCCGGAACTTTAGACTACTCGACTGAAAATCAGTGCTTCTGGGCGTAGCCGATGCGAATCAGGGCCTCGGTGATTTCATCCAGAATAACGGGATCGTCAATCGTGGCGGGCATCTTGTACTCCTGACCATCCGCAATCTTCTTCATGGTGCCACGAAGAATCTTGCCCGAACGGGTCTTCGGCAGACGCTCAACCACAACCACTTTTTTGAAGGCCGCAACAGGACCAATTTTCTGACGTACCAGCGCAACCAGCTCACCGACAACATCCTCTTCGGGACGATCAACACCCGCTTTCAGTACCACCAGACCTACCGGCAGCTCACCTTTGAGCTGATCAGCCGCACCAATCACACCACACTCAGCCACGTCCGGATGAGAAGCCAAAACCTCTTCCATACCGCCCGTAGAGAGGCGATGACCCGCCACATTGATGATGTCGTCGATACGACTCATGATCCAGAGATAACCGTCGGCATCCTTATAGCCCGCATCGCCGGTCAGGTAGTAGCCGTCATTAGCGCTCAGATAAGATTCAACAAAACGCTCGTCGTTCTGCCACAAAGTGGGCAAACAACCAGGAGGCATGGGCAACTTGACCATGATGCGGCCGATCTCACCCGCCGCCTCTTCATTGCCATTCTCATCCAGAATACGAACGTCATAGCCTGGTACACAAACCGTCGGCGAACCGGGCTTTACAGGCAACTCTTCGATACCCAAACAGTTGGCTGCAATACCCCAGCCGGTCTCTGTCTGCCACCAGTGATCAATCACGGGAACCGCCAGTTTTTTCTGTGCCCATTCCAAGGTATCCGGGTCACAACGCTCTCCCGCCAGGAACAGTGCCTCGAAACCTGACATATCATACTTTTTCAGATACTCAGCCTCAGGGTCCTCACGGCGTATGGCGCGGAATGCTGTCGGAGCGGTAAACAGGGTCTTCACCTTATGCTCGGAGATCAATCGCCAGAAGGCGCCCGGATCGGGCGTTCCAATCGGTTTACCCTCATAGAGAATGGTCGTGGCACCCTGCAACAAGGGGGCATAAACAATGTAGGAGTGACCCACCACCCAGCCCACGTCAGACGCTGCCCAGAACACATCACCTGGATCAACGTTATAGATATTTTTCATGCTCCACTTCATGGCAACAGCATGGCCGCCATTGTCACGAACAACACCCTTGGGGATACCCGTTGTACCTGAGGTATAGAGAATATAGAGCGGATCAGTAGCCAACACTGACACGCAATCGGCTGGGGCTGCAGCCGCAGCAGCCGACGCCCAGTCCACATCACGACCTTCCTGCATTACTGCCGTCGCCTGAGGGCGCTGATAAATCACGGTATGATCTGGTTTATGGTTGGATAGCTCGATCGCTTCATCCAGCAAGGGCTTGTATTCAATAACCCGACTCCCTTCGATACCACAGGAGGCTGAGACCATCACCTTTGGTTTGGCATCATCAATACGGGTCGCCAGCTCTTTGGAGGCAAAACCACCGAAAACGACTGAGTGAATAGCACCAATACGGGCACAGGCCAGCATGGCAATCGCTGCCTCAGGAATCATCGGCATGTAGACAATGACCCGATCGCCTTTTACTACGCCTTGATCACGCAACACGCCGGCAAACTTGGCAACCGCATCCCGCAGCTCACTGTAGGTATAGGTCTGCTGTGTACCGGTCACTGGACTGTCATAGATCAATGCTGCCTGATCAGCACGGCCATTGTCGACATGCCGATCAAGGGCGTTGTAGCAGGTATTCAGCTCACCGCCGGCAAACCAGCGATAGAAGGGTTTGTTGCTCTCATCGAGCACCTTCTCAAACGGCTTATACCAGTCAATAGCAGCGGCCTGCTCTCCCCAAAAACCTTCAGGGTCTTCCATTGAACGCGCATAGATCTCTTCGTAGCTCATAAGTCTCTTCCACTGTTGGTGGTCATTACTCAGCCTGAGGCAACCTCAGACCATGCCTGGA
>JAPHUE010000084.1 GCA_026196795.1 Sedimenticola sp. | reverse complement strand
GTTGCTGGACAATTGAGCGTGACAGAGCAACCCGGGCCTTGGCTGTCAAAGCGCCGAGGTCTTGACTCTGAGGTCCATATTCCGCCAATGTTTCGGCAATCGTCCGAATATCACGTATAGCCACACCCTCTGCCAAGAGGTTCTGCAACACCTTCAGCAACTGCCCCAAGGTCAATACTTCAGGCACAAGATCTTCTACCAGCTTGGGCGCCGACCGACCCAGCACCTCCATCAACTGCTGCACCTCTTCATGGCCAATCAGTTCATGAGCGTGGGATTGCAATATCTCACTCAGATGGGTCGCCACAACAGTACTGGCATCTACAACGGTATAGCCGAATGTTTGTGCCTGGTCTCGCTGCGACGTTTCGATCCACACGGCCTCCAGACCAAAGGCCGGATCCGTAGTTTCAACACCCTGTAAAGTACCGAATACCCTGCCGGGATTAATGGCTAGCTCCCTGTCGGGGTAGATCTCCGCATCACCAATGGCTACCCCATTCAGCGATATGCGATACCCTCCCGGGCTTAAATCCAAATTATCGCGAATATGCACCGGCTGAATAAGAAAACCCAGCTCCTGTGAGAGCTTCTTACGAACACCTTTAATACGATTCATCAACTGACCACCCTGGTTCTTATCCACCAGCGGAATCAATCGATAACCGACTTCAAGGCCGATAATATCCACCGGCTGAACATCATCCCAGGTAAGCTCTTTCTGTTCGGGTGCGGGGGCCGGCTCCGGCATGGGTTCAACAGCGGTCTCCGCCACCTGCTGACGATTTTGTCGTTGTATAATCCACCACGCTCCAGCCCCGGATAGCGCAGCCAAGGTAAGGAAAGCAAAGTTGGGCATACCTGGAATCACCCCCATCATGCCCAACACACTGGCGGTGATGATCAGTGCTTTTGGATTGGTAAACAACTGACTGAGGATTTGCCCGCCCATATCCTCTTTAGACGAGGTAACACGGGTAACAATAATGGCTGCCGAGGTAGAGAGTAGCAGTGAGGGAATCTGGGCAACAAGGCCATCGCCGATCGTTAATAACGCATAAAAACGCAATGCCGTAGAGAGGTCCAGATCGTGCTGCAGCATCCCAATAGCCAGTCCACCCAGGATATTGATAAACAGGATCAAGATACCAGCCACAGCATCACCACGAACAAACTTGCTGGCACCATCCATGGAGCCATAGAAATCAGCCTCCTTGGCTACCTCTTCGCGTCGTTCCCGGGCCTCATCCTGATCAATCAATCCGGCATTCAGGTCAGCATCAATGGCCATCTGTTTACCGGGCATGGCATCCAGAGTGAATCGGGCACTCACTTCGGAGACTCGCCCGGCACCTTTAGTGACCACAACAAAATTAATAATTACCAGGATGGCAAACACCACCAGACCAACGGCATAGTTACCACCAATAACGAAGGCGCCGAACGCCTCAATCACCTTACCTGCGGCATCGCCCCCCTGATGGCCTTCAAGCAGCACCACTCGGGTAGAAGCTACATTAAGGGCTAACCGGAGGAGCGTGGCTACCAGTAGTAAGCTGGGAAAAACGCTGAACTCCAGAGGCCGCATGGTGTAGACCACCACCATGACCACGATCAACGATAAGGCAATATTGAAGGTAAAGAAAATATCCAGCGCCAAGGGGGGAAGTGGAATAACCACCATGACCAACAGCATCACCAAAACAATCGGTGCACCCAGCCCTCGCATACCCGAGCTCTTAACACTGTTCAGGATTGCTGTTGCATCCATTATTTAGACTCCGGCAACATCTACTCTGGCACCTTTAGTTCATCAGGGATCTGCAAATCATCGGGTGTTGACGGTCTCTTACCCTGCCCCGGTATGTGTGCTTTAAGCTGGAATACATAGGCCAGTATTTTGGCCACTGCCAGATAGAGGCCGGCAGGTATAGCTTCACCCAGCTCCGTATGGAAATAGATCGCCCTCGCCAGAGCCGGTGACTCGATGATGGGTACTTCATGTTCACTACCCACGCGGCGAATATTGGCGGCTACCAATTCCACACCCTTAGCTACAACAACGGGAGCCAGCATGGTTGTCTGGTTATAACGTAAAGCCACGGCAAAATGAGTTGGATTGGTCACAATAACATCGGCTTTTGGCACCTCTTCCATCATCCGCTGGGTGGCCAACTCACGCTGTAACTGACGAATACGACCTTTAACTTCTGGTCGGCCCTCAGTATCTTTCATCTCTTCCCTGACTTCCTGTCGAGTCATCTTCATTTGCCGTTTATGATCCCAAACCTGAAAGGGCACATCCACGGCAGCTACCAGTATCAAGGTCGAGGAGATCAATACGAAAGCCCAGCCGATGAGATTGACCAGCTCCCCAATGGCAGGCTCTAACGCCATACCACTCAGGCCAATAAAGGAATCCAGTGTCAGCCAGATCAACAGGGCCGTTGCGCCACCCACCAGAAAAAACTTGGCCATCGCCTTGGCCAACTCAACAAGCCCTTTCATTGAGAAGAGACGTTTCATCCCTTTCAACGGATTCATTTTACTCAGCTTTGGTGCCATGGCTTGCGCACTAAAGGCCATCCCCCCCAGAGCAATAGAGCTTAAAACAGCGACCACAACAACTATGACAAAAAAGGGAGCAAGCATAATCAGAGCATCCTGAAAACTGCTGACTAAACGCCTAGTCATAGCCATCGGGTCAAACATATCTACTCGGGGAATAGTGAAACTACTACTCATGATGCCGGACAGATCATGTCCCATGCTACCGCTCATACTCACAAGCGCCATACCACCAATCAAGGTAATTGCCATGGTATTGAGCTCTTTCGATCGAGCGATCTGACCTTTCTTTTTCGCATCCTGGAGGCGCTTCGCTGTCGGCTCTTCTGTTTTCTCCTGACCATCGTCATTCTCAGCCATACATCACCCACTAATCTGGAGAAGACGTTGCATCAGGAACATCCCCTCTTCCAGCAGTTCGGTAAAATTACCCATTACATCGGGTAAGGTAATCCAGATAAGTACAAAACCAATCAGTATCGACATCGGAAAGCCAACGGCAAAAATATTCAACTGCGGAGCAGCACGACCAATAACACCCATCCCCAGGTTAACCAGCAACAGTGCTGCCATCACCGGCAAAGCCATCAGAAGACCTGCGCTGAATAGGCGACTGCCCCAGCCCACAATCTCGGCAAGACTGTTATGGCTGATACCACTCATTGCAACAGGAAAAGTGGTAAAGCTCTGAGCCAGTATTTCGATTAACACAAGATGTCCGTTGAGGACCAGAAACAGCAAGGTGGCAAGAATCAGATAAAACTGTGATACAACGGGTACCTGTACACCATTCTGAGGATCCATCATGGAGGCAAAACCAAGCCCCATACTATAAGCAATCACCTGACCACCAAAGATAAGTGCGGCAAAAACCATCTGCAGAATGAAACCCATAACAATTCCAATAAGGATCTGCTGCAGCAGAATAACGAAGGCCTCATGACTGAAGGCATCGACAACCGGAGAGACTGGAATTACAGGTATCAGCACCCAGGTCAGTACCAGAACAAACCCGATACGAAACATGACGGGGGTCTGACGCGAACTAAAGACAGGTGCCGCCATAACCAATGCACTTACACGCACAAACGGCCAGAAGAAAGCGGCCAACCAGGCGTTCATCTGTGCATCACTGAATGACATCGGTTCAACACCCCGCTAGCCGATTAGATCCGGCACACTTTCATAAAGGTTCAAGGTGAAATTCATAATGACCTGGAGCATCCATGGGCCTGTCATCATTAACACGACCACCACAATAATTAATTTGGGGATAAAGGTCAGGGTCATTTCATTAATCTGCGTGGCCGCCTGAAACATCGCTACGATGAGACCGACTATCAATGCCGGGATCAGCAGTACAGCACCCAGAGCCACCGTCACTTCTAATGCGCGTTGTCCAATATCCAGTACGCTGTCAGGGGTCATGGCATGGCCTCCCTACACCTGAAAACTGGAAGCGAGCGTACCAAACAGCAACGCCCAGCCATCAATTAAAACAAACAGCATAATTTTAAACGGCAGCGAGATAATCAAGGGTGATAACATCATCATACCCATTGACATCAATACACTGGCAACGACCAGATCAATAACAAGAAACGGGATAAAGATGAGGAAGCCTATCTGAAATCCGGTTTTGAGCTCTGAGGTAGCAAAAGCGGGAAGAAGTACCGTGAAGGGCACACTGTCAGGAGACTCAAACTCTTCAAACTTACCGATTTGGGCGAACAACTCCAGATCACTCTCACGCGTCTGGCCCAGCATAAACTCACGCATTGGAATAGCCGCCTGATCCAGCGCCTGAGTCGCCGATATCTGCTCTTCCATATAAGGCCGAACACCTTGATCATAAACTTGTTGAAATACCGGCATCATGATGAACAGGGTAAGAAACAGCGCCAACCCAACCATGATCTGGTTTGAGGGTGTGTTTTGTGTACCGAGTGCCTGGCGCAGAATAGCCAATACAATCACAATACGGGCAAACGAGGTCATCATCAGCAATGCCCCTGGCAACAGGGTCAGCGCCGTCATTAAAAACAGGATTTGTATACTTAAACTATAGGTCTGACTGCCGTCTGCATTCGGCGTGGTAGTCAAAGCATTTAACCCTGGGGCCGCGCTACTGAAAGTAGGCAACAGTAAGCAGATGAGAGCAAAAAGATAGATTAAGTGCCGCGCTCTCATTGTTGCCGCTCTGCCAGTTCAGATTCAAGTTGACCGGCAAAGGGGTCGTCCATCTGACTCTGCGCAGTCTCCTTTTCAAGCACATGTAAAGTCTGAACCCGACCTGGTGCCACACCTACCAGTAGCTTGGTTTCACCCACTTGTAATAGCACAGCCCGTTCACGCGGCCCTAGAGATACACCGCCAAGCACACTAAGATCTGCTTTTGTGGCCATGGGTAACCGGCCAAAACGACGTAACAACCAACTAAGCGCAAATATCAGAACCAGAATCAGCAGCAATCCACCTGCCGTTTCCAATAACACCCCACCGCCCAATGGCGAGGCACCCAAGAAGGGTGCCGTCGACTTTTCCGGCTCAGCCAGACTAATGCCTGGTAAGATTGAGAAAAGTAGACTCGATAGGATGCCAAGCATTTTCATTTGCCTAATCTCTTGACTCTATCTGCCGGACTGATGATATCAGTCAGGCGAATGCCAAACTTTTCATTCACTACAACCACTTCGCCCTTAGCTATCAACGTACCGTTCACCAAGACATCCATAGGTTCACCAGCCAGACGATCCAGTTCCACCACCGACCCCTGGTTTAACTGCAACAGGTTTCGAATGGTAATTTGTGTACGCCCGATCTCCATGGATATGGTCACTGGCACATCCAGAATGGCGTCTAGTTGCACTTCGCCTGATCCGCCTGCGCTTGATTCTGATGTGAGCTCCTGAAACTGCGCCGATTCGGCACCAATGGTAGTAGCGGGAATGACTTGCTCATCCACCACATCCTGCTCTTCCATTGCAGCAGCCCACTCATCAGCCAGTGCTTCGTTTGCATCTTTATCTGTATCATCACTCATGATTTCGCCCTAACTCAATTACCCAATGATCAGGATCCATTCAGCAGGTCCTGCAAACCTATATGCTTTGGTGGTTCTATCCATTTTTCGATTTTGATCGCATAACTGCCATCGGACACACCAATACGCCCGGAAAAAACAGGTACATCAGCCGCCGAGACTTCTACAATCTGCGGAATATCCACGGGTATAACATCACCCTTCTTCAGTTCAGATAGCTCTTTCATACTAATAGCGGTTTCACACAGAACGCTTGAAAGCTCTACCTTCACGCCCATAATTTCATCTTTTAGGGCGATCACCCAGCGCTCATCCTTGTCGCCCCGGTCAGATTGAACACCCGCATCTAGCAGATCACGAATCGGTTCAATCATGGAATACGGTAAGCAGATATGCATATCCCCACCGCCTGCTTCAAGATCAATATGGAATGAGGTCACCACCACAACTTCTGATGGACTTACGATATTGGCAAACTGGGGATTAACCTCTGATCCAACACACTCAAAGGTTAAAGAAAGAACTGGCTTCCAAGCCTCATGCAGATCTTCAAAGGCGAGGTTCAATAACATCTGAACTACCCGGAGCTCTGTCGGAGTAAAGTCACGACCTTCAATCTTGGTATGAAACCGGCCACTCCCTCCAAAGAAGTTATCAACCACACTGAAAACAAGCTTCGGATCCAATACACAGAGACCTTTCCCTTTAAGGGGTGGAACTCTGACGAGATTCAAACTGGTTGGTACAAACAGACTGTGTACAAATTCTGAAAACTTGAGCATTTGCACGCCGGAGACTGAAATATCGGCCGATCGGCGGAGCATATTGAACAGACTCGTACGGAAATAGCGAGCGAAACGCTCATTGACCATTTCAAGGGTCGGCAAGCGGCCGCGGACAATGCGATCCTGGCTGGCAAAGTCATACGAGCGCGCCTCACCATCAACCAGCTCTTCTGTCTCTGTATCGATATCCCCATCATCGACGCCATGCAAAAGCGCATCAATTTCGTCTTGTGAAAGGAGGTCGCTGGCAGACATAGTTTATTGCATCACAAAAGAGGTAAAGAATACGGCCTCAATCTCGCCCGGGCCCTTCTGATCCTTGAGGATCTGATTGATTGCTGCAAACACCTCTGATTGAAGCTTCTCCTTGCCTTTGCGATCTCTAAGTGCGGCATCCTGTTGGTTACCGAACAGTGAGAGAAGGTTATGCCGAAGCATGGGGTCATTGCCCTTGATAAAATCAATTACGGCAGGATCACGCGCCATCACCTGCACACCCAACTGCAGCATGCGCGCCTTTCCACCCGGCGGCAGGTTGACAACGAATACGGGATCAAGCGGATGGTAAATGGCAGGCAGTTGCTCTTCAACAACCTCCTCTTGTTCAGCACCCTCAGCACCCTCTTCATCACCACCTAATAAAAAGAAGGCAGCCCCACCCCCCACCAGCAGCAGTAAAACCACGCCAGCTATAATGATCATCAGCTTCTTTTTCGATCCGCCGCCATTTTCTGCGCCCAGATCGAGATCTTCATCTTGTTGTTCTGCCATGAGCAATTCCTCTCACATGATTAAACCAGACGTGTGCAATAGGCATGCCATTTAATGATGAACTTAATATTTATATATATTTCAATGCGTTATACTTTTTCTAATAATAATTGACAATTAATTGACGGCACGAGAAAAATACGGAAGGCAAAAAAATGGCAGCTAGATCACTGGTTTTAAGCCGCTAAAACATCACATTCGTACCCCGCACCGCACACACACCTAGTGCTTCACCAGCCGCATCCAGCGCCAAAAGTTCAGCAAACTGGCCAGCGATGATGCAAGATAGGTCAATGCGCAAGCCCGGAGTATGCGCCGCGCAGCCGGTAACTGGGCCGGCTCAAGGTAGCCTTTTTCCAGTAACGGCATGGCCCGCCCAAAACTGGCATCCCACTCTACAGGCAGCGTCATCAACTGCACCAACAACCCAAGCCCCAGAGTACAGGCCGCAGCCAAAAACATAATGACTCCAGCTCCCGGCGCTCGTGTTATCAACGTTAGAACAGGCACCGCAAACAACAAAAACGACCCTAATCGTTCTGCAACCTGAGCCACTCTGACCAATCGAACTCGCCAACGAAAAGGCGTATAACCGGCCGCATCCTGGATAGCATGGCCTACCTCATGTGTCGCCGTTACTATTGCAGTAAGGGAACGACTTTCTATATTCTGCTGTGTCAACCTGACACAGGCATTGACAGGGTCATAATGATCACCCTGCCCTTCTGGTGCTGTCTCTACCTTGATATGTTCCAGTGAAAGACGCTTCAACAAATGCTTGGCCAACTCACCACCAGTCCCAGGAAAATCTTGTTCTTCTTTGCTGTAACGTGTCAGCACAGATCGAACCCACCACTGTGGCCCAAGAATAAGCAGCACCAGAACAATCAGTAGAAGTACAAACTGCATCGACTAGCCCTCAAACCGGAGGGCATCTGCCTTCCCGGCCTCTTCATCGACACATTTCAGCAGCAAAGCACCAGCAACAAACAGTACCGCAACCGACAGAATTGAAAGCCGGGGATTACCTGTAGCAAGACTCACTCCACCCATAAGCATAGGTCCAAAGACGGCGGCAAATTTCCCCAGCATATTGTAGAAACCAAAAAATTCGGCAGGCTTATCTTTAGGTATCAGGCGGATATAGTAGGATCGACTGAGAGCCTGAATACCGCCCTGCACCAAGCCAATGGCCGTCGCAAGCATATAAAACTCCCATACCTGGTTCATCTGATAGGCCCACAGGATAATCACCAGGTAAACGCCGATGGCCAGATAAATACACTGCTTTGCCCCCCAGCGTTCAGCTAATTGCCCAAAGACGATAGCTGCCGGAAACCCCACAAATTGAGTAATCAGTAATGCCACTATCAGCCCATTGGAATCAAAGCCGAGTGCCAACCCATAGTCCACCGCCATCCTGACGATGGTATCCACCCCATCAATATAGAGCCAATAAGCCAACAGAAAAATCCATGCTTGACGTAATTGCGTCAATTTTGACAGGGTTTCGCGCAGCTGTCCGATACCCGCTTTAATCCCAGCACTCAGATCCGATGAAGTACCACCACCCGGCTCGGGGACAAACAGCATAACAGGCACACTAAACAGCGCCCACCAAATCGCCACCATCAAAAACGAGGCTTTGACTGCACTGGCGGTATCGGCCAAACCAAACCAATCGGGATTAAGTGTCATCAATACATTGACGGCAAACAGAATACCCCCACCCAGATAACCCAGTGAAAAACCGAATGCAGACACCCGGTCCACGTCAGCCTCATCAACCACTTCGACCAGCAGTGCATCATAAAAGACATTACCACTGGAAAATCCGATAACAGCTAGAACATAGAGTGTCAGCGCAAGCCACCACCCACCTGCCGCAACAAGAAAAAGTGAGCCGGTCATGACGACGCCCATGCATGCAAAATAGAGTAGAAAACGCTTTCGAGAACTTCCTTTGTCAGCAATTGCACCCAGAAGAGGAGCAAGTATTACCACAACAAGACTGGCAAATGCGTTAAGACTCCCCAGCATAAAAGTGCTTTCACTCGCCGAAAGATCTGCCGCCCAGTACTGCTTGAAAAAAAGCGGAAAAAAACCGGCCATAACCGTCGTTGCGAATGCAGAGTTGGCCCAGTCATATAATCCCCACGAGAGTATTCGTCTATCTCGCCAGACCCCTCTTTTTATTGCACTCACTAAAGCACCATTTCAATGAGCATTCAGGTATATCCTTGCTCACAAAGTTTGCGAAGCTCTTTACTGGCCACATCGAAATGCTCGCACAGCCTTTCAAATAGTTCGGAGCTACAGGAGAGATCCTGATCACGCGCTGCAATCTCTATCTGCCTGGCCGTTTCAGATAACTGCACCGCACCGACATTGGCACTGCTCGATTTTAATGAGTGTGCAGGCATAATCATCTGATTGACATCACCATCAAGAATACCCGCCTCTATCTCACGTATCAGCGCCGGTGCGGCATCTAGAAAACTTAGTAAAAGGCTAACAAAGTCTTCTTCCATAATCTCATAAAGTTCTTCAATTATAGATTGATCAATAGCCCTCTCATTTCCGCACCTGTCTGAAATTGATTGTACGGCGGCCACTCGGTCTGACGAGGCATTGTGGCTCAACCTATCCAATTCACTTTCTGACTCGAACAGCTCACTATCATTTCTGGGTAACCATTGACACAACATCAAGCGTAATGTGGCAGGCATTATCGGCTTAGGTAGATAATCGTCCATTCCCGAATCGAGACACTTTTCCCGATCTCCATCCATGGCATTGGCAGTCATGGCAATTATTGGCAGTCTTGTAAGACCCTTGGTTACTTCGCGAAGACGAATTGCCCGGGTAGATTCATAGCCATCCATACGTGGCATCTGACAATCCATCAGTACCAGATCATAGTGATGATGATCAATGGCACGCAGTGCATCCAGCCCATCTTGAGCCACATCACACTTGAGCCCTAATCGTAACAACATCTTTTTCGCCACATTCAAATTGACCAAATTATCTTCAACGATCAGAACATGCCCCATTAATTGAACCTGACTCTCCGACATCTCTCCTGCGACAGATACCGTATTCGGAGGGATCGTCTCATCCCAGGCATCAACCTGGCTATCGGAGAAAAGAAATTGATTGGATATCTCTTCCTCAGACTCTACAATTTTATGACGGGCACTGCTTTGAACATCCATAATACGTTCTAATGTACGTTGCAAGTCACTCGACTTCATCTGTCGAGGAAGCATTCCATCCACACCCAAACGGGCCATTGAGTTGCTGGATTCACCCACTAAAAGGCGCTTCAAACTACCCAGTGCCGGTGTAGTGTTCATCTCTTGAAGAAACGCATTTAATCGACCACCCAGCGACTTTGCATCGATAATAATCAACTCATAAGCCCAACTCTCACCCAGCATCGCGGTGGAGCGCAGATTTTCCAAGGCATCCGCAGGCTGATCTACCCGCTGATGAAGAATGCCCCATTCACTCAGGTACTGCTCCATTTTCTGGATATGACGATCATGGCATGCCACGATCAGTACACGCAGCCCTTTAAGACTGAGACGATCCGGCGGTATATCACTCAGGGACTTTCGCATTGGCACCACAAACCAGAATACTGACCCAGTTCCCCGCTCAGATCTGACGCCTATTTTGCCATCCATCAATTCGACCAGACGCCTGGATATTACGAGACCCAACCCGGTACCACCATGCTTGCGGGTAGTTGAAGCATCTGCCTGATTGAAAGACCTGAAGAGTCTCGCTTGAACCTCTTCACTGATCCCATCCCCAGTATCCTTTACTGCAAACACGACCTCGACTGTCTTGCGGCTGTTGCCGCGACAGGCCACTTCAACCATGACACCACCCTGTGTCGTGAATTTGATTGCGTTGCTAACCAGATTAGTCAACACCTGGCGCAACCGAATGGGATCCCCCTGTACTACTGCTGGGACATCGGCGGCGATTTTATAATCCAGATCCAAACCACGCCGCTCAGCACTCTTTGCCATCATGGCAACCACAGACTCAACCAGATCACGCAAGTTGACTTCGATCGATTCCAGATCAAGTTTGCCTGCCTCAATCTTGGAAAAATCGAGGATGTCATTAATGATACTCATCAGATGATACGATGAGTTCAGTGCGGTATTGACAAACTGGCGCTGTTCTCGATCCAGCTTTGTTTCGCGTAGAATTTCCAGCAACGGGACAATACCGTTGAGCGGAGTTCTTATCTCATGACTCATGGTTGCAAGAAATTCACTCTTAACCATATTGGCAGTCTCCGCCGCTTCCTTTGCTACATAAAGCTCCTGTTCCACATCCCTTCGTCGCTCATCTTCGTCGCTCAATTTTGTATGCAGGCCAACCATCTCGACCCGGGCAAGACTGAGTTTTCCACTGACATTCTGTTTCCCTGCCCGTAGCCTTGCAATTATTCCAAAAAGTACTGAAAAGGCTGCCGTTGAAATACTTAACCCAATTACGGTTGCAAGCAGAATCACCACCAAGCTACTGGATGGCCATACTGCCGTGTAATTGATTACAAACAGAAGGGAGGCTAGAAAAGAGGCCATATAGAGCAAGACCATTAAATCGATAGCCGCCAGAAACATAACTGAGAGTAAGGCACTAGCTGCCGATGAAAGTAGAATCAGAAGCCCCGTATCAGTGTGGTGGCTTGGCAATACAAATGCCACAATAGCGCCCCAAAGCGCACCCAGAATGAGTGCTATGGGTAGCGGATAATACTCCCAGCGCACAGCATGTAACATATCCGGCTTTTTCAGATACCAAGCATACCAAAGCGCTACCTGACTAAGCCCCATAGCCACAAGTCCAGCTGACAGCATAGTGACTATCGTCGTACCACCCTTATTATTCAGACCAAAAACGGCGGCCGCGATCATAACCGTAGCCAATCCGGCAAAGCCAAGTCCGTTGTAAAAAAGTCTTACCCGCTCCATTGTGATCAAAAGTGCACGGGTTATTCTGCTATCTGGCATGAAAATTCTCAGTTTCTCAGACTGCGCATTCTATGCTAAACAGTCTGTCATGAGTGTTCCCTGCTTACTACCATTACCTGTTATTCGGTTTACAATGAGTCCTGGTATGAGACAAGGCAGTGACGCTAAGCGGTTTTATTAATAACTCGATTATTGACCAGCGCTCAGATCCAATCCAGACCAGACTATAATCTGATAGAGTTAACTATCCAATCAGAGACGCCGAATAGGCTATAGCATGGCCCATAATTCAAATAAAGCACAATTTTACTGTACATCAAGGATTAGACTAAATGCCTGAAAAACAAGAAAAAGAACGCGAACTAAAGGCAGCGTTCATCCAGCATCTGCCGGAACGGATAGCCAGCATTAATAGCGATTGGGCAAAATTGACAAGTGCTGACTGGGACAAGCAACAACTTGCAAAACTCAATCAGAAAGTACAGGGCCTTACAGGTGCCAGTGGTCGTTACGGTTTAATCAACCTGAGTGAGAGTAGCTTCTCACTGGAGGTATACCTCAATGCATTGGCTGGCACTGATAGCACACCAACGCTAGATCAAAGCGAAACCGGTCAAACCTTAATCTCTGCAATGAAACACGAAGTGGAGCTGATTCGAAGCAAATCCGGGGCAGAACAGCATTCTGATAAACTCATTTATCTTCTTCATGCCAATAGCGATCTCGCCCCTGGACTAGCCGACATGCTGCATGAACAGGAGTGTACTGTCCTGAGCTTCAATCACCCGGATGACGTCGAAGGCGAAGTACAAAGACGGCTGCCAAATGTGCTCATTATAGATGCCACTTTCCTGCCTAAAATTGGCCTGTTAAATCGCGAACTAGCCATTCAGCAAGAGCATCACAAAACACAGGTTGGCATTATCTGCCTCAGTCAGTCAAGGGACCTGGAGCAGCGCCTTCTCGCCCTGAGGAGCGGTGTTGATGCCTATTACTTGGCACCAATAAACACTCAGGAACTGGTAGACAAGGTCATAGAACTTGCTTCACCTAAACGGGATAGATATCGCATACTGGTGGTTGAAGATGATCCATCACAAGCAGAATTTGCTGCGTCAATACTACAAAAAAGTGGCATGAAAACATTGGCAATTACTGACCCAATGAAAGTAATTGATGCACTGGATGAGTTCCGTCCAGACTTAATATTAATGGATCTTTACATGCCCAACGCCAATGGTATTGAGCTGACTACAATTATTCGAGAACATCCTGCCTTCATTATGACTCCTGTCGTATTCTTGTCCGGCGAACAGGATACCGATAAACAGCTACATGCACTGAGTGTGGGCGGCGATGATTTTCTCAGTAAACCTATCCGCCCTCGCCATTTAATCAATACCATTACCAACCGGGTAGAACGGGCAAGGATTCTAGAAAAGAAACGACACTACCCAAGCAGCCGCGATCCCGTGACCGGCCTTTATAATCGCCGGTATTTTTATGAGAAACTTGATGCCATTACCACAAACTCACAACAGTCAGCCGTCATAGGGGGAGTACTTTATCTTACACTTCCTGAAAGCAACGAAAGCACAATAGATAGTCGCCTGCTCTCTAATCTTTGTAATCATCTGTTTGACGTCCTTGAAGAGCAGGATATCGCCGCGCGCATTGACGATAACAGCATCGCTATACTACTTCTCCGCCCACACCAAAAAAACATTATCGCTGTTGCAGAAAAACTCGCGGCTCGATTAATTAACCTGACCGATAAACAACAGTTTCCAATTGGGATAGCGCTGACAGATAACGAGATAATGAGCGCCTCTGAACTGATCGAAAATGCAGCGGCCGCATGCGCAGAAATCAAGCAAAGCTCAAACACCATTAAACTCTACCAGGAGGGAGATGGCGCTTCAGGCCACACCACCCAACACGCCTTGCCTTTGTTATTAAAACAGGCCATTCAGAAAGACAGCTTTCAATTACTCTTCAGAACACTGGGGCATCCGCATAAGGCCGAGCCTGAGGCTTATGAGTTAAAGCTTCGCCTTCGCCTTCCAGATGGCAAACAGTTAGGCAGCACTGAGATTCTGTCAATTGCAAACGAAGAGGGTTTAGCAGCAGAAGTAAGCCAATGGCTCATTGAGCATGCTCTACTTACACTGGAAGAGAAGCGAACAGAGGGGAAACAGATTAAACTGATTGTCGAACTCGCCAGCAGCACAATTTTTCAGGGCTCTCTGACGGGCTGGCTGAAGGACCAATTACGCGCCAGGCAGATGGTTGGATTTGGTTTGATATTTGAATACCGCATTGCCGATCTTAGTGCCAATCTAAAACTATCAAAGCAGCACTTTGCAGAACTGCGCGATATGGGTATTCAGGTTTCTCTCTCTCGCTTTGGAGCCAGCGCAGCAGCGATCAAAGTACTACACTACTTACACGCCGAGTATGTCCATATCGCCGGCCCCATACTGGAAGATGACAGTAAAGCAATAGAAGGCGTTATTGAACAGATACATCAGAACGGCACTAAAATCATCTTGCCAGCCAGACAAAATCCCGAATCGATCTCACCACGCTGGCGAGAAGCTGCCGACCTGATCCCTATTATTTCGGGAACAACTCGACACTAAACATCAGACTCAAAAAATGAGCATTCCCATTGAACAACATGAGCCATTGAAAAAGCGCATCCGGTTTTTAAACCAGAATGACGCCCGACTCAATGAGTTATTTTACTCGCAAGCATCTTTAGCCAAATTCAACAGCGGACAACCCATTTGCCATGAAGGCAATCAGTGCAGTCATCTCGCCATCGTGCTTAACGGCACGGCGCGAATATATAAATTGGGTGAGAATGGCAGGGAGATTACGCTTTATCGAATTGGACAGGGTGAGAGCTGTATCTTGACGGCATCCTGCATCCTAAGTGAGATCCCCTTCCCTGCATTTGCCACCTGCGATACCGACATCGAAGCCGCCATAATACCTGCCAATGCTGTTAAACATTGGCTTTCGGAATCATCAGTATGGCGGGATTATATCTTTAGCCTGGTTGCCTCCCGACTATCCAATATTATCCATGTTGTTGAAGATGTGGTATTCAGAAAAATGGACCGCCGAATCGCGGGTTATCTCTCGAGCAGAGCAATGGAGAACGATCACCTTATAACCACAACCCACCAGGTAATTGCCTCCGAACTCGGCACATCTAGAGAAGTAGTCAGTCGTATTCTTAAAGATTTTGAGCAGGAGAAGTTAATCAAAGTGACTCGTGGCGCCATTCAACTACTCGATATAAAGCGCCTGGCAGGAAAACAGCATGAACCCTAAAGGCATGTGGGCTTGTGTGACTTTATCACAGACAACCCGTCTATTGGCCGCGTATCCTACAAATCGACAAGCAAGGTTGCACTTCCTAAAACAAGTTGAATTGAACAGGAGCGAACGATGAAAAAGAACATGGGCGGTATAGATAGAGGTTTACGTGCGCTGGCAGGCATTGGTTTGATTGCCTGGGGACTCGCCACCCAAAACTGGTGGGGAGCTATTGGCGTCATTCCTCTTTTCACTGCGGCCATCAGCTGGTGTCCAGCCTACCTGCCATTTGGCTTATCCACCTGCAAAACCAAAAAATAGATCGTCGGGTGTTGCCGAATCAGACCTCAGGTAACACCCGGTTTGGCCATGCACTCATAACCGCCTGTACCAAGGTTGCCAATGGAATGGCAAAAAACACACCCCAAAACCCCCACAATCCGCCAAAAACCAAAATTGCCACAATTATCGCAACCGGGTGCAGATTCACCACTTCTGAAAACAGCAGGGGTACTAAAACGTTTCCATCCAAGGCCTGAATTACAAAGTAAGCCACACTCAACCAGATAAAGTCATTACCCCAGCCCCACTGAAACCAGGCGATCAGAATCACAGGGAAGGTAACCACGGCGGCACCAATGTAAGGAATGATGACTGATAATCCCACCAGCACACCCAACAACATAGCGTATTGCAGCCCCATAAATGTGAAGGTGACAAAACTAATTGCGCCAACAATGATAATTTCCCAAAATTTACCGCGCACATAGTTGGCTATCTGCTGGTCCATATCATGCCACACGGTATCGGCAAACTTTCGATCTCTCGGTAAAAAGTTTAGCGCCCAATCGATAATGATTTTTTTATCCTTGAGGAAGAAAAAAACCAATAGCGGCATAAGGATAAGGTAAACCAAAATAGTTATGAGCCCAACTACTGAGGAGAGTGAGACTGAAAGTACCTGCTGACCTACCATGGCTATTTCACGCCGAATTATGGTGATGATCTCTTGCACCTGCTCACCCGAAACAACTTCAGGGTAACGATCAGGCAGCAACATCAGTAAACGCTGGCCTTCAGCAAGCATTGATGGAATCTGCTGAAAAAGCTGCGTTGCCTGGCGTGACAGCTCAGGCATTAATACAAAAAGAATCAGCGTAACAAATAACAGGAAGGCAACAAAAACAATCAAAACAGAAGGGAAACGCGGCACCCCTGTACGCTGTATTTTACTGACCAGCCCTTCAAGAAGATAAGCGATCACTGCACTTGCAAGAACAGGCGTCAGCATCTCTCCCATTGTGATAATAATGGCAAAACTTGCCACCAGAAACAGGGCTAAAAAGATGACTTCCGGATCTGAGAAATGACGCTTAAACCAATCTGTCAGTAACTGCATCAAAGGCCTTTATGTATATTTACTTAGGTTTCTTCCTGCTTGGAAAGAAACGCCTTATGGTAACGACTGAACAGCACCTCCAATTCATCAATCACATCCTTAGCTTCCCGCCCCTGCATAATATGCGCGGTCATGAGCGAAGAGGTTTCCGTCAGCAATTCAGATTTTTCCAGCATGTGATAGCTTGCAGAGAGTCGCTTGATCGCAGCCACAACACTTTCACTCTCTGGCCGAGGTATCGAAACAGGTTCTATCGACACCACGGCATCAGCAGATGTTGTCACATCACCACCGCGCTGAACAAGAAACTCTGCAAATGCCAGCAGGCTGAGTTTATCCTGTTCATTCATTCCTGAATACAGCTTAACCAGCTTTCGCGCTTCTTCAGAAAGCTTCTGCCTAGGGAGCAGCATAATCAGTCAATACAGTCGTTTTTATGCTCTTCACAATATTTCTGTGCAAACTCAAGCAACTCTTCCATCACGCGAGCACGGAACTTCTGTTTTTGGTGTACAAATGAGAACGGCCTTTCAAGCGAGGGCTCTAGATTGATCGCTACCAAGGTGTCCAGCTTAAGCTCTTTCTGAATGGTCGCCCTGGAGACCACAGAGATACCCATCCCAGCTTCCACAGCACCTTTCACCGCCTCAGGACTACCCAGCTCCATAGAGATATTAAGATCATCAACGTTATCTTTAATCTTTGAAAGGTACTCATTGATCACTTCACGGGTACCTGAACCCTCTTCTCGGCATATAAAGGGATACTTCACAAGGTCTTCATAGGTCAAGGTAGTCCGCCCGGCCTCAGGATGACCTGGCGGTACAATGGCCACTAACTGATCGGCCTTGCACATCTCAACCACGAGATTCTTGTTAGCAACGGGCGCTTCCACCACACCCAGATCAATCGTATTGTTCTCTACCATCGAGACAATACCCTCCGTATTGGAGACCTTGAGGTGGATATTAACGTCCGGGTACTTGACCTTAAAATCGCCTAAAAGCGCAGGAAGCATATACTCTGCAATTGTGGTACTGGCACCAATAGTCAATGAACCACTGATTTCACCGGTCATCGCACGAACGGAATTTTCCATTTCAGCATAGAGCTCAAATATTTTGGCCGCATATTCGTAAACATGAGCCCCTGCATCAGTAAGGCTGATGCGATTATGTGTTCGGTCAAACAGACGGGTATTGAAATAGTCTTCGAGCTGTCTAACTTGGAAGGTTACTGCTGGCTGCGTCATATGAAGAGATTCTGCTGCCTTGGTGAAGCTGAGCAACCGTGCAACGGTATGAAACACCTGGAGTCTGCGATCGGCCATATGATTCCCCACAGATAGTAAGCTGATAAAATCTTTTTATAGCATATCTGCCCTAGAAATTGCTAATGATTTTAGAAAATAATGAAATATTAATATCCAAGACCTTCATAGCGAGCACAAATCGCCTACTCCCCCCTGAAATAGGGTAATTACAGCTTACAAAAATCAGATCACTCCGTACCAACCAAAGTTCGAAGTGCCGCTTCAATTGCACTAGGCGCTTTGATGATGCGCGTAAAACTGTAATCACCTGTTCGCTTCAGATCAGGAAAATCCAGTGGCAACTTAAAACGTGGATGCAAGGCAAACACTCTGCCATTTCGAACAACCACGGTATAAGGCAATCTGGGAGTATGTTTTAACAGGGCCGTATCAACCGCTTCAGATATTGATTGATCCCCTCCACTTCCACCTTTGATCGACACACCAAAAATAGCGGTATTTGAACCTGGTATTACAATCTTAAACACCTTGCCCAATACACCCGAGGATTTTGAAAGATTCTGCTCAATGCGCTTCAATGCTGAGGCATGATCTCTAAACTGCTTCAGCTCCAGAAAATCAGCAAACGCCTCCATACCATAAGAGTATCGATAGTTCGACAGATTTGACTGGCTAATGCCATTTGCTCCAAATAGCGTCTGAGCACCTAAAACCTCTCGCAGCAGATTACTCACGAAACTTAAATCACCATTGACGTGATAGGCATACTGTAAAAAATGCAAATTGTTATAAGCAACCTGCAATCGGCCCTCAACAAGGGTAAAGGTAATTCGCAACGGAACGGTAAAAATAGCCCCAAGATCCTTTTTAGCCAATTTTTTTAAATGCGCATGTGTAACCACCAGAACATAACGTTCATCATCCGGGGCATATTCACCAACTGTCTCAAACCCCGCACTAATCAGTGCCTCCCTTACCTCAATAAGGGTCTTTACCCTATCCGCCTGCACATTCGAAGAAAGAACATAAGGACGCAGGAGAGGGGCATCTGCCCAGACCTCAACCGCGACAGTAATCAATATAAGAGTAGTGAAGATTATTTTGCGGAAAATCATTTGGAGATCCATTCCCTATACTGTGTTCCGTGGAAAACTTATCGCTATGATGTACTGCAGCGAGAATGAAAACGATCATTTACTGCATTCTAAGCCTAGAGATAGCCTGTTTTGTGCGGAAGATCAAACTGATCAATGTCATTTTTCGTTATAAGGAAGGATTACAAGCCTGTTTCAAACAGTTGTGCTAAGAAAAACAAGATGCTAGATTCGGCCGAATAATTATATAAATGGTTGGGTAACGCCCCTTACTCCGACCAAAAGGTCATTGTTGACCTCAAACTATTACGACTAGCCGCCATTGGCTGGCATAAACTTTTAACGGGGAATCCCTAGATGAAAAAACTTGCACTCTTCTCTGCAATTTCGCTGGCTGCCACAGGCCAGGCAATGGCTGCTGCCTACAAGCTACCTGAATCATCCATTAACGCTACAGCCCTATCAGCCGCCTATGTTGCAAATGCACATGGTGCAGATGCCTCTTATTATAATCCTGCGGCCATGGTTTTTGATTCGGACAGTCGCGCAGCACTTGAAGCTGATTTAACCTTGATTCATCTCACTAGTATTTCGAATTTCCAGCTCGGGACCAAGATTGATGATACAAAGGAAGAGAACATCCCGGTCCCAACATTCCATTACATAAGTCCTGACATGGGTAACTGGCGCTATGGACTCTCAGTTGTAACACCAGGTGGATTAACGAAGAGATGGAATGGCGCCGCAAAAGCGGCGGCTGAAGAGTTCACATTAAAAACAGTCGAGATTAATCCGACCATTGCCTACAAACTCAATGACAAATTTTCCGTGGGTGGTGGCGCCCGTGTCATCTACAGCAAAGGCGTTGTAAAGAGTAATAATGGCGCAGGTACTTCTAGAGATCTAGAAGGCGACTCTTTCGATTTTGGGTATAATCTCGCCTTTAATTATCGACCAACTGATGAACTATCCCTGGCACTGACTTATCGGTCAAAAATCGACTTGACCGAAAAGGGTGACGCCACACTCTCAGCTGCTGGTGGAGCAATCACCTATTCCGGGCCCGCTACCGTATCTATACCCATTCCTGCCGCACTCAGTCTGGCGGCCGCTTATGATATATCAGATAGATCAACTGTTGAGTTTGTCTATGAACGTACTTATTGGTCAGCCTACGACGTGTTGGATTTTGACTACGCAAGTACTTTACATCCCGCCCTGGCAGCATCGTCCTTTGCCGTCCCTGGCATCAAGGATTGGAGTGACAGTAATACCTACCGTATTGGCTTAACCCACAATCTCAATAGCAAATGGACATTGATGGCCGGCTTTGCTTATGATGAAACGCCTGCACCTAAAAAATATATTGGTTACGAGTTGCCTGATTCAGACGCCAAAATCTACTCATTTGGTGCAAAATACAAGTCATCTGAAAATCTAACCATCGGCGCAGCCTTCCTCTACGACCAGAAGGATAAATTAACGATCTCAGCAGCAGATGGTAATGCTACATTCCCCGCAGGTGCCGTATTTGAAGACGCTGCGGCCTATCTGCTTACTGTTGGACTTGAGTATAAGTTCTAACAGACATCTCGTTGGATACAGCTTTGGCAAGTTGTTGAAAAAACCGTTATAAAAAAGCCGCGCCTCTGATAGAGGCGCGGCTTTTTCATTGCGATAGGTAGTATCTACTTAGATGTAGAGACAAATATCGCTTTCACCAGCGAACTCGAAGAAACGGGCCGCACCCGCATATTCGATTCCATCAATGAATTCCGCAGTATCCATATCAAACAGATCCACAGTCATCTGGCAGGCGATCAGCTTAACTTCTGCTTCCTGGCAAAGCTCCCGCAGCTCTTCAAGACCGGCCACACCCTTGTCGGCCATCTTCTTCTTCATCATCATAGTCATCATGGACTGCATCCCTGGCAGTGCCGTGCCCAATACAGGGAACCATTTGTCCATGCCAAGCGGCATAGGCATTCCAGGATTGCCTAGCGGCGTGACCTGCAGGTCAAGCTTCTTACGAAGCAGCTGCAACCCATAGAATGTGAAGAAAATCTCTACTTCATAGCCCAAGGCTGCAGCAGTAGATGAAAGGATGAAAGGGGGATAAGCCCAGTCCAATGATCCTTTAGTGGCAATAATGGCTAATTTCTTTGTTTCCATCTGAATATCCTCCAGTGGATAAGAATGGATTCCTGATTCGTCTGAATTAAGACTTCTTAATCAGAAAATGGAATTTGCCGCCCTCTTCGCGAGATTCCATCAGTTCGTTACCTGTCTGCTTTGAAAACGCTTCAAAGTCTTTAACAGAGCCTGGATCTGTTGCGATGATATGTAGAACCTTGCCAGATTCCATTGCAGTCAAGCTCTTCTTGGCGCGCAGAATGGGTAGTGGGCAGTTCAGACCGCTTGCATCCAACTCGTCATCAAAATCAGCCATGGTTAACCTCCAAATCTTTCGTTTCGTTGTAAGAAAATCAGTCGTATCT
>JAPHUE010000172.1 GCA_026196795.1 Sedimenticola sp. | reverse complement strand
GCAGGCACTGGGGCCGTGCTGTTGTGAAAAAGAGCGGGGGAAGCCGGTCTTTTCGGCATTGATAATGAAGTTCACATCACCCTGTCTATAGAGCGTGACATCTTTTGAACGGTGACGGGCAATCGCCACAAAACCCATCTGCTCAAACAGCTGGCCCAGTGCTTCGGGTTCCGGGGAGGTGTACTCCACAAATTCAAAGCCATCGGTTCCCATGGGGTTGTCCCAGAGTTGTCCCATCTTTTCTCCTCCTGGCGGGTGGCCGCTCAGTTCATCAGGCAGGATCACTGCCTGTGGTTACTCTTATTGGATGCCGGCTTGCACGGGTAAGTTCAAACGGCATCCGGTTGGTTTTCTGGTATGGCTTGCTCAAACGCATTCTGTTTCAGGCACTGTTGTTCAATGCGCTTAATGGTTGGGAAGGGGGTGAGATCCAGCTTAAAACGGCGTGCGTTATAGACTTGTGGAATCAGGCAGACATCTGCCAGGGTTATGCTGTCACCATGACAGTATTGGCCCGTTTCAGCTGAGGATGAGAGGAGGGCTTCCAGTGCAGTGAAACCCTCGTCGATCCAATGTCTGTACCAGGTTAATTTCTGTTCTTCTGTCACACCCAATTCAATAGTCAGGTATTTCAGAATGCGCAGGTTGTTGACCGGATGAATATCACAGGCGACCATCTGTGCCAGGGCCCTAATGCGGGCGCGTTCCAGTGCCGTGCCCGGGAGCAGCGTGGGTATTGGATGGGTTTCATCAAGATATTCACAGATCGCCAGTGACTGTATGAGTGTGTGTGACCCATCCTGTAAAGAAGGGACAAGCCCCTGTGGATTGATCGCGTGATAATCTCGGTCGCCATCCTCTCCCTTTAGCAGATTAATGCCTGCGTGCTTATACGCAATGCCTTTCAGATTAAGTACGATACGTACTCGATAGGCAGCAGAAGAGCGAAAGTAATCGAACAGTTTCATTAGCCTGCCTCGTAGGGCTCCACTACCTGATCAATATCACCAAAGATGTTGTTGCCTTCACTGTCTTCCATGCGAATTCGTATGGTGTCACCAAAGCCCATGAAGGGCGTTTCAGGCTTGCCGGTATTGATGGTTTCAATCATGCGCACTTCAGCGATGCAGGAGTAACCCACACCACCATCAGCGATGGCTGAGCCCCATTCGGTATTCTGTTTGTTGGATACCGTACCGGAGCCGATGATCGCTCCAGCACCGAGTGGCCGGGACTTGGCTGCGTGGGCGATCAACTGGGGAAAGTTAAAAGTCATGTCCACACCGGCATTGGCCTTGCCGAAAGGCTTGGTGTTGTAATCCACCAGCAAGGGGAGTTTGACCCGCCCCTCCTGCCAGTTGTCATCCAGTTCATCCGGGGTGACAGCAACGGGAGAGAATGCGCTGGAGGGTTTGGATTGGAAAAAACCAAAACCTTTCGCCAGCTCCGCAGGTATCAACCCACGCAGTGAGACATCATTCACCAGCATCAGCAGGCGAATACTGTCGGCGGCCTGTTCGGTTGAACAGCCCATAGGGACATCATCGGTAATGACTGCGACCTCACCCTCGAAATCGATGCCCCATGCCGTATCCGCCATCTTGATCGGTTCCCGTGGTCCCAGGAAGCTGTCGGAGCCCCCCTGGTACATCAGAGGGTCATGCCAGAAGCTCTCGGGTATCTCTGCTCCCCGTGCCTTGCGAACCAGTTCAACATGATTCACATAGGCGCTGCCATCCACCCACTGGTAGGCGCGGGGTAGTGGTGAGGCCAGCTTGTCCATCTCCAGATCAAAAGCGCCTTCTGCGGTTCCTGCATTGAGCTGCTCGTAGCGGGCCTGCAGTTTCGGTTGCGTGCGATCCCAGTCATCCAGCGCGGCCTGCAGTGTTGCCGCTATATCAGTTGCAGATACGGCACGGGCCAGATCTCGGGAGACGAGAATGAGTGCGCCATCACGCCCCTGTTTTAGTGAAGCCAGTTTCATCAGTAACTATCCTTTATCACATCGGTGTACGATTGATCACTTGAACTCTTTCTCATGCAGCCAGGCCGCATGGGGCAGGGTCTTTTTGGTTTTGGTCCACTCTTCAAGCATGGTGGGTGCAATGTCATGCAGCTTATCCAGCATCTCTTGAGTGGCGGTAACCGTTGTCAATTCCAGGCGATGGCCATTGGGATCAAAGAAGTAGATGGACTTGATGATTTCATGATTGGTGGGGCCTATCACATCAATACCATTAGCTTCCAGTTGCGCCTTTGCCTCTAACAAGGCGGCTTCATCTTCCAGACGGAAAGAGATGTGCTGTACCCAGTCAGGCGTGTTGGGATCCTTGCCCATGGGGGGCGAATTGGGGATCTCAAAGAAGGCCAGAATATTGCCCATGCCGGCATCCAGAAACAGATGCATATAGGGGTCTGGCTCTTTAGTGGAAGGCACTCTGTCTTCCGAGATGGCCAGAAGAAAATCCATGTTGAGATTTTTGGTATAAAAATCTACGGTCTCCTTGGCATCTTTACAGCGGTATGCAACGTGATGGATCTGTTTAATGTCCACAGGTTGTGCTCCTGTTAAAGCTAAAGTTTAAAATACTGTTGCGGGTTAGTTGAGGCCTTCGGCGGCTATCTTCAGCGCCTCTGCAAGGGTGGCCTCATCACCAATATGATTGGCGAGCAGCAGGATCAATTTGGCATTGGCCAGTTGGCTCTGCTCTTCGCTCAGGTCCCGGTGCATATCTACCAGGGCGTTGTAAAAATCATCCGGGCGTTTCAGGG
>JAPHUE010000082.1 GCA_026196795.1 Sedimenticola sp. | reverse complement strand
TGTGACAGTGGAACCCAGTGGCCATACATTTACCACAGAAAAGGGTGAAAGCATTCTTGAGGCCGCTGATCGTCAGGGCATCTCTCTCCCTTATGGCTGCCGTAACGGCGCCTGTGGCAGCTGTGCCAGTATCCTGGTTTCCGGAAGCGTCATCTATCCTGACGGTGATGAGGAGCTTGTGAGTGACAAGCCAGACGACTACTGCCTCACCTGCCAGGCCATACCCAGCAGCGATATTACGATTCGAGCCCATGAAATAGAAGATGCTGAAGATGAGGAGATTCGAAACCTGGTCTGTTCCGTTTACCAGATGGACAAACTCTCCCATGACGTGATGCGGGTCTATCTGCGCCTGCCGGAAAACGAGCGGCTGAAATACCTTGCGGGCCAATATCTCGATTTTATTCTGGAAGACGGCCGTCGACGTGCCTTCTCGATAGCCAACGCGCCCCATGATGATGAGCTGATCGAACTGCATATTCGGCACGTTCCAGGGGGCGAGTTTACCGACTATGTGTTCGATGAAATGCAGGTGGGTAATGAGCAAAAGATTGCTGCCCCCATGGGCGGCTTCTATCTGCGGGAAGATTCAAAACGCCCTATGGTCTTCATGGCAGGGGGTACGGGCTTTGCACCACTAAAAGCGGTGATTGAACACTGCTTTCATATTGGCGACCGCCGCCCCATCCATATCTACTGGGGTGTTCGCAGCAAACAGGATCTCTATCTGGGTCAGATGGCAGAAGCCTGGGCCAGAGCTCATGCCCATGTCACTTTTAAAGCCGTACTCTCTGAACCCGATGAAGATTGGCAGGGTGCGCGGGGATTTGTCCACGAAACCGTACTGCAGGATCATCCTGACATGAGTCCATTTGATCTCTACATGAGCGGGCCTCCCGTCATGATCTTCTCAGCCCGTGATGCCTTTGTCGAAGCCGGTCTGGATGCCAATCGAATGTATTCTGATGTCTTTGAATGGGCCCAGGACAATCCAAATAAATAATCGCCAGAGACAAAACAGGGGCCGACTGGCCCCTGCTTTACTCTAAGTTTAGCCTCTGTCAGCTTTGCTGCTTGCTCACGACTTCGAGCTTGGGTTTCTCCGCTTGGGATTCAGCCTCTTCCTGCTTTCCAGCAGGCAGTTTCAATGAAGCGGGCAACTCCAGCATACCTTGATGTTCGCTGTTGAGTTCAAGCCCGGCCTTGAAACAGGTCAGTGCCTTCTCCTTCTCATCCATCTTTTCCAACAGCGCACCCAGCGCCCGATAGGCCGCTGTGCTCGGCTCTATACCTATACTCGCTTCCAGATAGGTTCTTGCCTTGCCCCAGAGCTTGTTACGTAAACAGAGCCGCCCCAAAGTTAACAGCAGAAGTGGATTCCTGGAGCGGTCTTTCAACCACCCTTCCGCCACTGATAACTGCCGGGCAGAATCATCTGCCGGCACACGACCATACAGCTCAACCAGATCATCACTCCAGTGTCGATTGATCGCATCGCGTAGCAGACGCTCTACCTGGGTGTGCTCATCCCGGTTCATCAGATGATTTACATAGGTGGTAATCATCGCCTCTTTAGCGCGTATCGCAGAGGGTATACGGTTCCAGGTGGCCTGCAGTTGAGTCAGATTCTCATCCTGTGCAGCCATCGTTAACTGGCTCTGAAAAACCCGCAGCTCCAATGCCAGCAGTTCATCTGGCTCAACCACCTTGCGCTTCTTCAATTCCGGTAATAACTGCCCCATCTCCTGCCAGTCATCCAGCCGCTGATAGAGCTCTTTCAATAGCTTGAGAACATGGGTATGACGCGGGGCGATCTCTTTAAGGTGTTTCAGGGTGGCCAGAGCCTGCTCCAACTGGGCGTGATCCAGTTGTAACTCCGCCTGGGTAAGCCCAACCGCCACATCCGCTTCAGGCATGCTTTCATGAGCTAGCTGCAGGTAGTGATCGCGCCGATCATGGGCGTCCTGCTGCTGGGCGGAACGCGCGGCGGCCAGATAATTCAGCAGGGGTGTTTCTGAGCGTCCGGCAAATCTGACCAGATCTTTCTCGGCCCGCTTCCAGTTTCCTTCCGATAACTCAACCAGCCCCAGGGTGAGTGCCTTGCGAGCGCGCTTGGCACCACGCTGTTCGCGCCAGTCATGGATCTTTTTCGGAGTTGCACCAATGCGGGAGAGAATGCGCAGTGCCATGTAGAGCACACCAAACATCACCAGATTCATCAGCAGAAAGAAGGCCAGACTTCCCTCTACCGTCCACTCACCATAACCGAGGAGGATATAACCGTTGTCCTCTTTCACCGCCAGGGCAAGGAGGACCGAGGCGGCCAGCCCAAGTATCGCCAGGATCAGTATCTTCATTGGGCACCCTCTTCTCCAGCCGCCTTCATGCGTGCCTGCAGTGCTGACAATGAGCTGGAGATATCTGGCAATGAGGGCCTGACATTGACCGCCGTGAGATCAGCTAGCGCTTTTTGTATGGCCTGTGTAGAGGTTGCTTCGGCATCAAAGAAATCACCGATCCAGACTGTCGCCTGCTTCAGACTGGAAGCATAGAGTACGGGATCACCCTTCAGAAGGGCCAGACGGGCCGCTTCCAGTTGCAACTCCAGATTTTTATACACAAAAAACTGCTGCTCCGGTGGCAGCATGGCACTCACTGGTTTGTCGCGATGGCGAATCACCATGACCGATTTGAACCCCTCCCAACCGTCTTTAAGCAGTGTCTCAACACTGCGCTCCCCTTCGGGTGCCGCTTGTTTGGTCTGCTCTGGCTCTGATGGGGTATATTCAAGGCCCACCATCTTAAGTGCCTTGACCTGCCCGATCAGTCCGGTGATCTTGGATGAGAGCCCTACCCGGTCGAGCTGTCCAACCGACTTCAGCGTTGCTATCTCTTTCGCCAGCACTTCACGCACATCGATCATGCCTGGGTCACCACTATCACGTAATCGGCCATCGGCCGTCTCCAATGCGGCAATGGCCGTCATGACATCACCCTCCAACCTCAAGCGGTGATTGGCAACACGCATCAGATACTCGGCTTCTGCAGCCATCCAGGCATTGCTGGTGCGCCCGACTTTACTGTAAACCGATTCCAGTGATTGCTTCATTTCACTGGCTTGCTGACTCAAACGATCACGCTCAGTCGTCAGCTTTTCATCCTGGGCAGCCAGCGCGGTCTGTTGCTTGGCAATGGCGCCTTTCTGCTCATCAAATGCCTTTTGAACAACGGCTAACTGACTCTGCAGCGATTGTTGCTGCTCACCTGCTTTACCCAGGGAGTTATTCATCTCCTGCAGTGAAGCCTGTAGGTTGACCCAGTACTGGTATCCATATCCCAAGGTCCCAAAGACAAGAATGATGGCTACCACTGCCAGGATAAGTGGAAGTTTTGACGTATTATTAGACGGCTGTTTGGCCGCTGGTTCCTGCAGAGGTGTCGACTCGATGATCTCAGCATCTTCGATCTGCGCTTCCGTTTCCATTTCTGCCGTTTCTTCCTTTCCTGGATTCTTCGTCTCTTTGTTGCTCATTCACTCTTCCGTCTTGCTTATGTTGCAACCGGCTTAACCGATTGATAAAGATTGGCTATGGATGCGCGCATTAACTACCCATGACTACTACACAACGAGTATCTGGCCTCAGCTGTTAGCAGTTGCTCTCACCCTTATCTAGTCTAGCAAAGCGTGATAGCGACACGAGGTCCCTATCCCACTAAATCGCTTTTTCTTGGTGACTATACCATCAGTACTGTTCAGACACCTGATTCGTAATCCCATAGTTGGTATCCGTTAATTACGATTACTCGCCCATAGGCAGATCGCTTTCAACAGGTCTTGTTCGTCGGCCCCCTGCGCCAGATAGACCTGGGTGCAACCCAGCTCACGGGCATGCTTTCGCATACGGTCACTGACCACGATCATGGGTGTTGCCTGCAACAGCGGCTTTCCCGCTTCACCCAGCAGGGTAAACAGATTGTCCAATAGGATATTGCTGGTAACCGTGACCACGTCTACATCATCATCCCAGCGATAGATCAGGTTATCCGGATCAGTTGATGGGCAGGCACGTTGATAGACCTCGGCATGATCCACTATCGCGCCACGTTTGGAGAGCTCTTCACCCAACAACTCACGCCCACCATTTCCCCGCAGTATCAAGATACGCTTACCCTGTACCTCTTTGAATTCCGGTGTCTCCAGCAGGCCTTCGCTATCAAATGAGACTTCCGGCACAATATCCACTGGGTAGCCAGACTCCGCCAAGGTCTGGGCGGTACGCTTTCCAACAGCAGCCAGGGCCACGCCTTCAGGTAGCTCCTGATTCGGTGCCAGCTTAATGCCCCAGAGGACCGCGTTGGGACTGATAAAGATGGCCATATCATAACTGGAGAGCTGCTGTAACTGCTGTGTCACCAGCGCAGGCTCAGGTGGATCCAATATCTCCACTGTTGGGAAGCGCAACGGCAACCCATCCCTGTTGGCGATAAGCTTACAGAGCGTAGTCGCCTGATGTGCCGCACGGGTGACCAGCACCCCAACGTCCGCCAGGCTGCACTCAGCATTGGGTTCAAGAAAAGACATAAGGTAAAAACTCAGCTTTCGTAGAGATGTTTAAGCACTTGGTCTGCGCCTTGGCCGAGCAGATCTTCCGCCAAGGCGATACCCAACGACTCAGCATCAGCGGCAGGGCCACTAACCTCAGCCCGCATCACACGGCTGCCATCTGGCTCCCCCACCAACCCACGCATAAACAGTTTATCGTGGTTGAGTATGGCGAATCCGGCGATGGGTACCTGGCATCCGCCCATTAAACGGTTATTCATGGCCCGCTCAGCGGTGACACAACAGGCCGTCTCCGCATCATGAAGAGGCTGGATCAGGGTATTCACCCGTTCATCATCCGTGCGACACTCAATTCCAATTGCGCCCTGACCAATAGCGGGCAGACTCTGCTCAGTCTCCAAAAATGCGGTTATGCGATTTTGAAACCCCAGCCTTTTTAACCCGGCAGCGGCCAGAATGATGGCATCAAACTCACCCTCATCAAGTTTGCGTAGGCGGGTGTTCACGTTACCACGGAGAGGGGCAATTTTCAGATCCGGACGACTATCTGCCAATTGGCTCTGGCGTCGGAGACTGGAGGTCCCTACCACGGCCCCTTCGGGCAGCTCTTGCAAGCTTTTGTAGGTATTCGAGACAAAGGCATCCCTCGGGTCTTCTCTCTCCATGATAACCGCCAAATGCAGGCCTTCTGGTAATTCAACCGGTACATCCTTCATTGAGTGGACGGCAATATCTGCCTTGTCTTCCAGCATGCCCTGCTCTAACTCCTTGACAAACAATCCTTTTCCACCAATTTTTGCGAGTGGCGTATCGAGAATTTTATCGCCCTGGGTACTCATCCCCACCAGCTCGATCTCAAGGCCTGGGTGGGCCTTGCGCAATAGGCTGGCAACATGCTCAGCCTGCCACATGGCAAGTGGGGATTTTCTTGTGGCGATTCGAAGCGGCTGGGACATCA
>JAPHUE010000104.1 GCA_026196795.1 Sedimenticola sp. | reverse complement strand
TGGTAACAGCCTTTAGGTTCCTGAATGATTCAGTTTCAGAACGTCATAAAACGATTTCGCCGCCATGAAGTTTTAAAAGGCGTTAACCTCACCATTGAGCGTGGCCATCGCGTAGCGCTGGTGGGTTCCAATGGTGCGGGAAAAACCACACTGATTCGCTGTCTTCTTGGTGAATACACCTGTGAGGGGCAGGTCCTGGTGGACTCACTCGTCCCTCGTGAGCATCGTCGTGAGGTGTTATCCAAAGTGGGCTTTGTACCGCAGCTGCCTCCACCTCTAAAAATGCCGGTCGGACAGTTGATCAAGTTTGCGGCCAGTGTATGTGATTCCAATCCGCAGCGTATGACTGATGTGGCGACTCGTCTGGGATTGGATACTGAGCGCTTTAAAAATCAGCCTTTCGTTAAACTCTCCGGTGGCCAGAAGCAGAAACTGTTGATATCTATTGCTTTAGGTCGCGACAGTGAGTTGCTGGTGATGGATGAGCCGGCGGCTAACCTTGATCCCGAAGCTCGGCATATTTTCTTTGGCTTGCTGGCGGAGAAAAAAGATGAAGCGGCCATGATCATATCCAGTCATCGACTGGATGAAGTGGCCTCCCTTGTGAATCGTGTCATTGAGATGGATCAGGGGCAAGTAGTGCTGGATGACCGGGTGGCTGACCTGGTGGAGCTCTCCAGTCGTCTCAGTTGTTGTGTCAGTCTTGTCCGTCCTGAAGCTCCATTCGCAAAAGCGATCGCTGAGTGGGGTTTTACCGGGTCAGCTGACGGCAAAGAGTGGCGCGGCTATGTAGCAGGACCTGACCGACTGCGTTTTCTGGGCGTGCTTTCACGTTATGCAGCACTGCTCGCCAGTATCGATATGCGCGAGTCTGAGGAGACCCGAAGCCGTGAGGCGGCAATAAATGGGTAAAGTTTATTTCCTCGCGCTCTCACTTTTAGTACTGCTGGCAGGTTGCGGCGGAGCGCCCGAGACCGGGCCGGGAGAGGTTAAGTGGGATAGGAATGCCTGCGAACGCTGCCGTATGGTCTTGAGTGATCGACAGCATGCCGCCCAGATTCGAATATTTCCTGCTGAGAAAAAACGTTCCAAGCTGTTGCATTTTGATGACATTGGTTGTGCCGTTATCTGGCTTGAAGGCGATGGACAGCAATGGCGGAATGACCCTAAAACAGAGATCTGGGTGACCGATCGAGCAGGACATGGCTGGCTGGATGCGCGTTCAGCAACCTACCTAAAAGGTGATATGACACCCATGGAGTATGGTCTTGGTGCTCAAGCTGAAGCGGTTCAGGGCGGTCTCAACTTTGCCCAGGCAAAGGCACATATATTCGATGTTGAAAAACGTTTTAATCTGCATGGCGACGATCTGCTGAAGCGTCTTGAAGAGCGACAACAGAACTCGGCGTCTGAATCTGATCAACTCCATAAGCATACGGCGGGTGAGAGCCACTAATGAAACATCTCTGGTTAACTGCATACGCGGATATTGTTGAATCACTTCGCGCCCGCTGGTTTATGGTTTATACGCTGGTCTTTGGTGGCTTGGTCGTAGTGCTGTTTGCCTATGGGTTGGCTGAGTCCCGCATTATGGGGTTCACGGGATTGTCGCGTCTGTTACTGACTTATATTCAGCTCTCCATGGCGATTCTTCCGGTGTTTGTGTTGATCACTACAGTCCGTTCCGTGGCGGGTGATCGCGAGGCGGGTGTGTTTGAATATCTGTTGTCGTTGCCGATCAGTCTGGCGGCCTGGTTCTGGGGAAAAATCTTTGGTCGGTTCCTGGTGGTGTTTGCCCCTGTTCTTCTTGCCATGGTCGGTGCCGTGGTCTGGGGAATGATCAAAGGTGTCGATGTGCCCTGGGATCTGTTTGTTTACTATACCGGCTTGCTAATGGCGCTGGCCTGGTGCTTCCTGGGTATTGGCATGCTGATTTCTACCATGGCACGCAGTTCAGATGTGGCACAGGGCGCGGCTTTTGTTGTCTGGTTGACGCTGTTGCTGTTCCTGGATCTGATTTTGCTGGGTATTCTGATACAGGAGCATCTGCCGGCTGAAACCGCGGTGGCGATTTCGTTGCTCAACCCGATGCAAGTGTTTCGTACGGCCACTATGATGTTGTTTGATCCACAATTGGTTTTGTTGGGGCCCTCGGCGTATGTGATTCTGGATACTTTTGGACAGTCTGGTTATATCGTCTATGCCCTGTTCTATCCGATTTTTGTTGGTACCGCGTGCGCGGCAACAGGCTTTTTCCTCTTTAGGCGTAGCGATCTCCCCTGATCTAGGCGGATGCAGATAAATAGGCCATATAACGCACTGCCACGCGATATGACCTGGATGTTTGGATTAATCAGCATTGCAGGGTCGCCTGTCGAATCGGGTTGATGGTCATCAATTGCTGGGGCATGCCTTCCCCTCTACGATACTCTCCTGTTCACATGTGAGGTGTTTAGTGGCAAGAACAACAACTCTTCTTTGGAGCCTGGCCGGGCTGCTGTTTATTGCGCTTGCTGGCGTGGCGGCCTACAAGGTATTGCCGATCCTGAATCCGGAGGTTGGTGCTGTTGCCCCGCTGGATCAAAACTGTGACTTGCGTGCGGGGCCCTGTGTTTCAAAAGTCTCAAGTGGGCAGATCAGTTTCGCCATCAAAACCAAAGGTATTCCATTGGTCAAACCACTCGATTTGGAAGTGGTGTTAGATGGAATAGAGGCGAGCAAGGTAGAGATCGACTTCATTGGTTTAGGAATGGAGATGGGTTTTAATCGTCCGCAGCTTCAAGCCCGCGGGGATGGTCGCTATACAGGTACAGGTATGTTGCCCGTCTGTATTCGGGTAGCCATGGAGTGGGAAGCGCGAGTGCTTGTTACTACAGATGAGGGCTTAATTGCCGCCCCTTTTCGTTTCATAACAGTCAAAGCCGGAGCGGCAGTGCCAGGGAGAGGTGAATGAATAAGACGCTACTCTCTGGAGTGATACTCTTTTTTGCTGGCGCACTGATCTGGATGCTGTTTTTCTGGCAGCCATCTGGCGCGCCGAAAAAATCAGAAACGATGCCCGGCCTGGCAATAGCAGAGGCACCCAAGGGAGGTGACTTTATACTCAACGCCTACCAGGGGGCTGTTGACCTGAAGTCCCTGCGTGGACAGGTGGTGGTGATCTATTTTGGCTATACCTGGTGTCCTGATATCTGTCCAACAAGCTTGGGGTTTCTGAGTGCGGCATTGGATGAGTTGTCCGAAGAGGAGCTGCAGTTGGTTCAGGGTATCTTTATCAGCGTTGACCCCGAGCGGGACTCACTGGAGCACCTGAAAAGTTACGGTGAGTATTTTCACTCAAAGATATGGGGAGTGACAGGTAGCCATGAGCAGCTCCGGCGTGTGGCCGATCAGTATGGCGCCGCGTATCGCTTGGTAAAAGATGAGGCCGCAACGGACTATGTGGTTGATCACTCCGCCGATCTTTATATTGTAGATAAGCAGGGTAAACTAAGTAACATTGTTCGTCATGGCACACCGCCGAGTGAAATTCTGGCTTTGTTACGTGGATTAATAAACTTAAAAAATTAAGCAAAAGGTAGGAGTAATAAAATGCGCAAAATGGTCTTTTTTATGGCGCTGCTGTGTTTTTCCGGGTGGTTGTATGCTGGAACTGCTGCAGAAAATGTGATGGTCTCCGATGCCTATGTGCGTGCTGTGCCGCCAGGCCAGCCTAACAGTGCCAGCTTTATGGTATTGAAAAACCACTCATCTGAAAACCTGGCGCTGGTTGGTGCAGAGAGCTCCGTAGCCAAGGCCCTTGAGTTGCATACCCACACGATGAAAGATGGCATGATGCGTATGCGTCAGGTCAAGACGATTGATCTGCCTGCAGGTGATGTGGTGTCACTTCAGCCAGGCGGACTCCATGTGATGGTGATCGGATTACAGCAGAAACTGATCCCCGGTGAGCAGATTGAGATGGCGCTGGTTTTTTCTGATGGCAGCAAGTTGGACCTGAAGGTCCCCGTGGTCAAGTTACAACTGAAGATGCAGGATGCAGGTATGAAGCACGACATGAAACACAAGATGCATTAATCGCCTGTTCGTTCGAAAAAAAGCCGGTGGATCATCTGATCACCGGCTTTTTTTTGTGATGCGGTTTGGCGGCTTATGACGCCATCTGTTTAAAAACAGTCGCCGCTGCGGCGATTGTTGCCTGGATATTTTCTTCTGTATGAGCGGCTGAAACAAATCCGGCTTCGAAGGCAGAAGGGGCCAGATAGATGCCTTGTTCCAGCATGGCATGAAAGAAGCTCTTGAACTGTTCTTGCTGGCAGGCCATGGACTGGGCGAAATTGGTGACCTTGTCGGTATCAGTGAAGAACAGGCCAAACATGCCGCCGACCTGATTGGTGGTCAGGGCAATGCCTGCCTTGTCGGCTTCAGCCTCGATACCGGAGACCAGTTGGGTTGTTTTGTCAGTCAGTGCCTCGAAGAAACCAGGTGCTGAGATCAGCTCCAGGGTTTTGAGTCCAGCTGTCATGGCAACCGGATTGCCTGATAGTGTACCGGCCTGGTAGACCGGGCCGAGAGGGGATATCTTTTCCATGATCGCCCGTTTACCACCAAAGGCACCTACAGGCATGCCGCCGCCGATAACCTTCCCGAGTGTGGTGAGGTCGGGTGTTACATTGTAGAGCCCTTGCACGCCGCCCAGTGCAACCCTGAATCCGGTCATCACTTCATCAAAGATCAGCACAGCACCTGATTGAGTACAGACTTCACGCAGACATTCCAGGAATCCGGGTACGGGAGGGATGCAGTTCATATTGCCGGCGACCGGCTCAACAATGATGCAGGCGATTTGATCGCCGATTTCAGCAAAGGTGGTCTGCACCTGCTCAATGTCGTTGTAGTTCAGTGTGATGGTATGCTCGGCTAAAGCGGCCGGAACGCCTGGCGAACTGGGCTCACCCAGTGTCAACATGCCGGAGCCCGCCTTGACCAGCAAGGAGTCGGAGTGGCCGTGGTAGCAGCCTTCAAATTTCACAATCTTGTCCCGGCCTGTATAGCCACGGGCAAGCCGAATGGCGCTCATTGTGGCCTCTGTTCCAGAACTGACCATACGTACCAGTTCGATCGAAGGCACCAGCTCGCAAACCCGATTGGCCATCTCCGTTTCAATGGTGGTGGGTGCACCAAAGGAGAGTCCTTTTTTAATGACGCCGGACACGGCATCCAATACCGCTGGATGGGCATGTCCCAGGATCATCGGTCCCCAGGAGCCAACGTAATCAATGTATTGATTGCCGTCCGGGTCGTAGATATAGGGACCGTTGGCACGGTCGATAAAGATCGGGTCGCCACCCACGCCTTTGAATGCCCTTACAGGTGAGTTCACTCCACCAGGAATATGCTGCTGGGCCTGAATAAAACGGTCATGGGAAGCGGTCATGAGGATACTCTCTCCGATCTGTCGAATAGCTGATTGAAGCGCTGGCAGCTGGCAGCTATGTCATCGGTGCCAAAAATGGCATGGATGACGGCCAACATATCAGCGCCTGATTGAATTAGGGTGGCACCATTTTCCGGGGTTATGCCGCCAATGGCAACTATTGGAATTCGTAGTTGGCGCTTAGCTTCTTCAAGCAGTTCCGGTTTCGCCTGTACTGCTTCAGGCTTAGTTCTTGAGGGGAAAAATCGACCAAAGGCGACATAATCAGCTCCGGCCTTTTCAGCGTCCCTGGCCAGAGGTAGTTGGTTATAGCAAGAGATGCCGATAATGGCTTGCTTTCCCAGTTTGTTCCTGGCGTTTGCTATGTCACTGTCCTCTCGGCCAACATGCACGCCGTCTGCATGGCTGCGTTTCGCCAGATCAACATCGTCATTGATGATCAACAGGGCGCCGTTTTGATGGCACAGTGTGCGCAGGTTTTCGGCTTCGGTAATACGGCGCTGTTCGCCGGGCTGTTTATCGCGGTACTGAAGAATCCGAACGCCTCCACTCAAGGCGGCTTCCACCTGTTTTAGCGTGTAGTCAAAACCTGCTGGATGCGCTTGGGTGATCGCATAAAGACCCTCTAGAATGGCTTTTTGTGACAATAGTGTTTACTCACTCTGATTGCGGTATTGGCGGTTGGGAATGTGCTGTCCTCTGCCCGGCTGCCATCCGGCAGCGAGACTTTGCCAGGTAAATACCTGTGCTGTAGTAACAGCATGCTCCAGGTTCAGCCCCTTTGCCAGCCCAGCGGCGATGGCAGAGGCGATGGTGCAGCCGGAACCATGGTAGGACTCGCTGAGTCTGGGCCATGTCTTACTTAGCGGTTCATGGTTTGGGCGATAGAGTGTATTGATTACTTCTGATGACGTCTCGTGGGTGCCGGTAATCAGAACAGCCTTCGCGCCCATATTCATGAGGTGTGCCGCACACTCTGGTAGGGCATCCTCTTTGGTCAGTTTTCGGGCTTCCTGTGAATTGGGGGTGATGAGAGTGGTGTGCGGAATGATTTTCTGAACAATCGTTTGGATCAGTTGCTCACTGGCCAGAACGGTACCGCCCCCCGCTGCAAGAATGGGATCTAAAACCACAGGTAAGTTGGAATGACGTGCTAAAAGGTTGCCGATTGCCGCGGCCGCCTCAGCACTACCAATCAAGCCAATCTTAACGGCCTGTACTTTATAGTCGTGTAAAAGAACCTCCACCTGCCGCGAGATATGTTCTGGCGCCAGCGGGATCAGTTCATACACGTTACAGCTGTCTTGTATGGTCAGGCAGCTAATGGCCGTGGCAGCGTGGCAATCCAGCGCTGCAAGGGTTTCGATATCAGCCTGTATGCCCGCGCCGCCCGAAGGGTCGTGTCCAGAAATGCATAATACTATAGGGTTGTTGGTGGTTGGCATCTGTTTCGTTGGTAACTAAAAAAGGCATAAATTCAAAAAAGCGCAATTCATCGTCTACAATTAAACCAGCATTCTCTGAATACCTCTAGCCTGAGACCGATGTGGTGACACGGTCTTGGGAATGGAATGCCGGTGATGGGTTGCTAATCCTTCAGCGGGCTATCCAATTGGTGACGATATGGATAAACGAATGAACGAGTTGTCACGACTAGCAAAAGATTATTGTGGATTAATTGAATCAGCTGACGAGAGTGACATCGCCTGGCTGCGTCAACTCTCCTCCCTGCTTCCGCGGTTGCATGCTGCTGTTACGGCGCTGGGAGCCCCTCCCAGGAGTGCCAATTTCTTCAATCCTGACCTGGATGCCCGTTTTGAACGCTTTGCCACGCTGCGGCGGCTTCTGGGTGAACGGGATGCCTATTGGATGGAGTTTGATGTGGCGCCGGATGAGCAGGGCATGTCGGGTAGTCTCGCAGATGATCTAACGGATATCTATTGTGAGTTGAAACATGGCTTGCAGTTGATTGAAGAAGAGCGGGCTCCTGAGCGGGCTTTTGACGACTGGTGCTGCGGTTACCAGGAGCACTGGGGCCAGCATCTTCTGGATGCTGAGCGACACCTTTACGAGCTATCAAACCGCAACCAGCTGTAGCCTGGAAGATTGTAAGCGCTGGATTTCACTAAATAATCAATGGTTAATGCAGTCTGTTATTGATATAGTATGTGGATGAATTACTGTTTTAGTTTGGAGAATTGTCGATGAGTGAAGCAACCACAAACCTGCTGAGAGAGGAAGAACTCAGTCTGACCGAAGCCGCTCAGGGAAAGATGGCTGAGCTGGTTGGGCAGGTCGAAGAAGAGGTGAAGGGGATTCGTGTGTATGCCACCCCAGGTGGTTGCAGCGGCATCAGCTTCGGTATGACCTTTACCGATCAGCTTAATGATAATGATTACATCCTGAATTCTGCAGGCTTTGACGTTATCATTGATGGTGACACAATGCGTCATCTGGAAGGTGTTCAGATCGATTTTGTCGATCAAGGCAATGGTAATGCCAGTTTTGTATTTAACAACCTGAAGCCTGCAGAAGCCGCCAGTGGCTGTGGTACTTGTAGCTCTAGTGCTGCCCAAGGTGGCGGTTGTTCCTGATAAAGCCTTAAGCTATTAATAAACGCGGCCTTGGTGCCGCGTTTTTTTTGGTTTGCCTTTTTATGGCTAGAAAGGCTTTAAGGTTGCAAGCAGTACGACAGCAAATAAAATGACAACGGGTACTTCGTTAAACCAGCGATACCAGACATGACTACGTATGTTTCTATCTTCAGCAAAGGTTCGCATCAGATGGCCGCAGTAGAAATGATAGATCACCAGTATGGCGAGCAGTACAAGTTTGATGTGGAGCCATAGCATCGTGCCAAAGGCTGCCCAAGCGTATTCATAGAGCATCCAGAAGCCAAAAAACAGGGTGAGTATCATCCAGGGTGTGGTGAAGTAATAGAGTTTACGCTCCATTATTTTAAATCGATCTTTGCCCGGCTGGTCATCTGTCATGGCGTGATAGACAAACAGCCGGGGGAGATAGAATATTCCGGCAAACCACGTCACCATAAAGATCAAATGCCAGGCCTTCAGCCACATCATTGGTAT
>JAPHUE010000027.1 GCA_026196795.1 Sedimenticola sp. | reverse complement strand
TTGAGGAGTTCCAGCATGGCCAGACTTTTGATGTAATCGCTTAGCATTTTCATCTTTAATCCAACCTCAGCTAAACCAGGCAAATTTGTAGACAACCATCAAACCCACCACAAGAATCCAGACAATAGTGATCGGGATGAAGACTTTCCACCCCAGACGCATAATCTGGTCATAGCGATATCTTGGGAATGTGGCACGGAACCAGAGGAAGAAGAAACCGGCAAAGGCCGTTTTCAAAAATAACCAGTGGATACCATCACCCAAAAGGAATACGCCATCAACCCAGCTAGCTGGAAGTGGTGACAGCCAACCACCCATGAACAGCAGTGCAGTCAGGGCCGCTATCAGGATCATGTTGGCGTATTCTCCCAGGAAGAACACGGCAAAAGGCATACCTGAATACTCAACATGGAAACCAGCAACGATCTCTGATTCACCCTCAGCTACGTCAAAGGGTGCGCGATTGGTCTCTGCCACACCGGAAATAAAGTAAATAATAAAGAGTGGGAAAAGCGGCAACCAGAACCAACCAAAAATACCTGCATCACTTTGTTGTGCCCTAACAATCTCACCCAGATTCAAACTACCTGCAGCAACCAGTACACCGACTAGCGCAAAACCCATGGCAATTTCATAAGCAACAATCTGTGCCGCTGAGCGCATTGCTCCGAGGAAAGCATATTTTGAGTTGGACGCCCAACCAGCAATGATCACACCGTAAACACCGATAGAGGTCAAAGCCAGAACGTAGAGAAGACCAGCATTCAAGTCAGCCAGAACCAGACCATCGGAAAACGGGAATACGGCCCAAGCGGCCAGCGCGGGTCCAAGTGTCAAGAGAGGGGCAATCAGGAACAAGGTTTTATTCGCCTTGGTCGGAATCACAATCTCTTTAAACATTAATTTCACGGCGTCGGCAATGGGTTGCAACCAGCCCTTCGGTCCAACACGGTTTGGCCCGATACGCACCTGCATATAGCCGATCAACTTACGCTCAGCATAAGTAAAATAGGCCACACAGAGCATCAACGGCGCGACAATGACGACGATTTTAATCAGGATCTGAAGAACGATCAGATTAGTACCTAGCCATTCCCAGAGAGCAATCAATGAGTCCATCGTTTAAACCTTCTCCAGGGTCACTTCGCCAAACTGTGCACCAAGATATTCAACACCTGCCAACGCAGCAGGAATCCTGACGCAGCCATTCGGCACATACGGATCAATAAAGACAGGCAACTGAGTCCGGCTTTCGCCCTGAACCACAGTTGCATTAGCACCCTCTGCAAGACCCAATCGACTTGCTTCATCGACATTGACATAAATACCAGCAGGTATTGCATCGTGAGTTTTCTGCAGCGACTGTGCATGTCGCACCAGTGGATCCAGTGCATAGATTGGCACATCACCAATCCGCTGCAGACCATTGGTGGAAACGTTCTGCGCAGAAGAAGTGAGCGCACTCACTGCATTGCTAGCGAGTTTTTGATCAGCCAAAGTCTGATTGATTTCAGCCAACACTTCTGCAGAATCAACATAATCAAAACCAGGGGCTTCCAGCAAATTGCCTAGTACACGAAGAATCTTCCAGGCTGGACGCGTATTTCCGCTTGGGGTTACAACGCCAGCAAATGATTGCAGGGTACCTTCAGCATTAATAAAACTGCCGGAGGTTTCGACAAACAAAGCCATGGGTAAAATGACATCAGCCGTTGCTTCCAGCGAGGCACTTTTATAAGCACTCAAAGCAACGGTGAATTCTGCCTGTTCAAAAGCAGCCGCAGCCTGTGCCGGATTCCATAAATCAAAGCCCGGCTCAATCCCCATCAAGAGATAACCCTTGCGCGGTTGATCCAGCATAGCCTGTGCGTCATTTCCAGCCGATGCGACAGCACCTACCAGATGAGCACCGACTGTATTGGCCGCCTCAGGAAGATAACCCAAGGTCAGATCACAGGCAGAAGCTATTGCAGATGCAAGGTAACGGATGATGGAAAAATCCGGGTGGGCAGTCGCCAGGTTACCAAGTAGCAAGGTACCGTTTGTAGCCGATTTGAGTTTTCCAGCCAGCAGCTGCTGAGCTTCAGTGGCTTCAGCCTGATCTATTAGATCACCCTTAGCACCAGCGGCCTTAGCAATCCCAGCGAGGGCATTGACCAATTCAGCCGGTGTAACAACAAGCTGCTCAGCCGCATAGTTCAGATCCAACTCCAGTGGATTAACGAAGCTGATCTGTGCACCTTCAAGAGCGGCCTTGCGTAGGCGATGTGCCAACATGGGTTGTTCTTTGCGTATGCTGCTACCCACTACAAGTGCGGCATCTACTTTTTCCAACGCTTCAATAGGCTGCCCTAACCAAGGGGTAGAACCGTTTTCACCACGGAAATCACCTTGACGTAATCGGCTGTCGATCGCCTCGCTACCCAATCCTTTAATAAGTTTCTGCGCCAAGTAAAGCTCTTCCAGTGTGGCATTTGGTGAAACCAACGCACCCACATCAGAACCTGCATTCTTCAAGCCACTTGCAACAGCTGACAGCGCATCTTCCCAGCTCGCCTCAGCCCACTGACCGTCGCGTTTAACCATAGGAGAAGTCAATCGCTCAGGGCTGGTGACACCTTCATAGCTAAACCGATCGCGATCAGAAATCCAGCATTCGTTAATTGCTTCATTGTCTTTGGGATGTACACGAATCAGTTCATTCCGACGTACATGCACATGGATATTGGATCCTACGGAATCATGAGGTGCTATCGTGTCACGCTGCATCATTTCCCAGGCACGGGCTTTGAACTGAGAAGGTTTGGATGTCAATGAACCAACAGGACAAACATCGATAATGTTACCCGAAAGTTCAGAATCAACACTCTTCTCTATATAGGTACCAATGGTCATATGTTCGCCACGACCGGTAGCGCCCAATTCACGAATACCCGCAATCTCAGCACCGAATCGCACACAACGCGTACAGTGAATACAGCGCGTCAGATCGGTGGTTATAAGAGGACCAATATCTTTATCTTTTACGATTCGTTTGCCTTCGACGAAACGCGAGATATCACTGCCGTATCCCATGGAGATATCCTGCAGTTCGCACTCACCACCCTGATCGCAGATTGGGCAATCCAGCGGATGATTGATCAGCAGAAACTCCATAGTGCCTTTCTGTGCAGCCAAGGCAATGGGGGATTTAGTAAAGACCTTCATCCCGTCATTAACTGGCGTGGCACACGCAAGCAGTGGTTTCGGGGCACGCTCCACCTCAACCAGACACATTCTGCAGTTTGCGGATACAGACAGTTTTTTGTGGTAACAGAAGCGTGGAATATCAATCCCAACAGCATCCGTCACCTCGATCAGCATCTGACCAGGCGCTGCCTGTATCGCTTTACCGTCTATCTCGATTGTTATCGTCTGGTCTTCAGACATTGATTTAGTTCTCTAACCAGTAGCCGTTAATAAGGTTCAA
>JAPHUE010000064.1 GCA_026196795.1 Sedimenticola sp. | reverse complement strand
ATGATCAAGCCTGTCGGATCCGATACCCTTCAGCCTCTTTTTGTCTATGACACTGATAAACATCATGCGCTGATGCATGAGGCTGAATCATTACCTTCTGTCATCATCAGTTCTCAGGCCGCAGGTAATGCGGTCATGCTGGGCGCTGGTTATTTCAATCCTCTTAAAGGTTTTATGACCGTTGGGGATGCCATGGGCTGTGCTGAAAACATGAAGATGTCTGACGGCAGCTTCTTCCCTGTGCCTGTGCTCTGTCTGCTGGAAAGTGTTGATGCTCTTCAAGGGGCAAAACGTGTTGCCTTACGTGATCCCAACGTAGAAGGTAATCCTGTGTTGGCGGTTATGGATATCACTGCTACTGAACAGGTAACGGATGAGCAGATGGCTGTTATGACCAGTAAGGTCTATGGCACTGATGATCCTGAGCATCCCGGTGTGGCGGCCTTCAATAGCCAGGGCCGTACCGCCATTTCAGGTCCGATTCAGGTACTGAACTTCAGCTATTTCCAGAGTGATTTCCCTGATACTTTCCGTACTGCGGTAGAGATTCGGAATGAGATTCAGGAGCGTGGATGGAAAACTATCGTCGCCTTCCAGACCAGAAATCCAATGCACCGTGCCCATGAAGAGCTGTGTAAGATGGCAATGGATGCGGTTAAAGCCGACGGCGTGGTTATCCACATGCTGTTGGGTAAACTGAAGCCAGGCGACATTCCAGCCCCTGTTCGTGATGCCGCCATTCGCAAGATGGCTGAGCTCTATTTCCCACCCAATACGGTTAGCATCACCGGGTATGGTTTTGACATGCTCTATGCCGGTCCACGTGAAGCGGTACTGCATGCTTACTTCCGTCAGAACATGGGTGCGACCCACTTCATCATTGGTCGTGATCACGCTGGTGTGGGTGATTATTACGGTGCGTTTGATGCCCAGACTATTTTTGACGAGGTACCTATGGATGCCTTGGCCATCGAGATCTTCAAAGCCGACCATACCGCCTACTCTAAGAAGTTGAATCGGGTGGTCATGATGCGTGATGCACCGGATCACAGCAAAGAGGACTTTGTACTGCTTTCTGGTACTAAAGTACGTGAAATGCTGGGTCAGGGTATGGCACCGCCTCCAGAGTTCTCACGTCCTGAAGTGGCCGAGATTCTGATGGCCTATTACCAATCACTTAACTGATTGGGTAAACCCCTCTGATGCAGTTGCATCAGAGGGGTTCTCTCTCTGCTTCCCGCAATAGATCTACTCCGTTTATTTACCATCCGTCCAAATTAGTTCTTCATTCCGTTAGTCAGCCGGCCTTTTGTTGTGCGAACTTCTGGCGATTTCTCTCTCCATGTAATGCAAATACGGAGTCATTTTTACTGATTTTTCGCGATAATCTGAAGGTGCAGGTAGGACTTATCGGTATTCGACAGATCATTACATAAGCAGGTAAGATGCTTATCGTTTTCCCGTTTGGGATGCCGAATAATAATCCGGAGGAGTTCATTAATGAAGATCGAAACAGTGGCAATACATGGCGGCTACGAGCCGGACCCGACTACTAAAGCGGTTGCTGTACCTATTTATCAGACCACCTCGTATGCCTTTGATGACACCCAGCATGGTGCGGATCTGTTTGATCTGAAAGTCCAGGGTAATATCTATACCCGGATTATGAACCCGACAACTGACGTGCTTGAAAAGCGTGTGGCAGCTATGGAAGGTGGTATCGGTGCCCTGGCACTGGCTTCAGGCATGTCGGCAATTACCAATACGGTTTTTACCCTCTGTGAGGCCGGGGATAACATTGTTACCACGACCACCTTGTACGGTGGAACGTATAATCTGTTTGCCCACACCCTGCCGCAATTAGGGATCACAGCGCGTTTCGCTGATCCGAAAGACCCGGAAGGGATGGCGGCCCTGATCGACGATCGAACCAAGATGGTATTCTGTGAGTCGATCGGTAATCCTGCCGGTAATGTCGTGGATATTGGCGCACTGGCAGATGTGGCTCATGCCCATGGTGTACCGCTGGTTGTTGATAACACGGTTCCTTCCCCTTATCTCTGTCGTCCGTTTGAACATGGCGCCGATATTGTGGTGCATGCCTTGACCAAATACATGGGCGGTCATGGCACAACTATTGGCGGTATTATTGTCGATTCAGGGAAATTCCCCTGGGCCGATCATGCCGAGCGGTTTGTTCGTTTGAATACACCGGATGTCTCTTATCATGGTGTGGTATATACCGAGGCATTAGGTCCGGCGGCCTTTATCGGCCGTGCACGGGTGGTGCCTCTACGTAATATGGGTGCGGCGATCTCACCTTTTAACAGTTTCCTTGTTTTACAGGGGCTGGAGACGCTGCCAGTCAGGATGGATCGGCATTGTGAGAATGCGATTGCCGTAGCAAATTATCTGCAGTCGCATCCCCAGGTGGAGTGGGTGCGCTATGCCGGTCTTGAAGGCAGTCCCGACAAGCCACTGGTTGATAAGTACATGGGGGGGAGGGCATCAAGTATCCTCTCATTTGGTATCACAGGTGGTAAAGATGCGGGTGCACGCTTTATTGATGCGTTGAAGCTGGCTGTAAGGCTGGTGAATATAGGCGATGCCAAAACCCTGGCTTGCCATCCCGCAACGACTACCCATCGTCAGCTTAATCCAGAAGAGATGGTGCGGGCTGGTGTTAGTGAGGACCTGGTCAGGTTGTCGATTGGTATTGAGCATATTGACGATATTATTGCTGATCTTCAGCAGGCGCTGGACGCCTCACGCTAAAAAAATGGGCGGCCACTTGGCCGCCCATTTTATTCCTGATCTCGTACCGTTCTTTGGGATAATTCAGTTATCCCGGCAAGGTGCTATTTATCTGCTGCAAGTCTCTCTTCAACCTGCTTTACCTGCTCCATACTCATCATGGATGAAGCTGTGAGTTTGAACTTTTCTGCATATTTATCCCCGGACTGTTGCGCCATTCCGAACCAGTAATAGGCATCAGGGTAGTTTTTTTCTGTGCCAAGTCCATAGAGGTACATGCCGCCCAGTTTTCCAAAGGCGTCCGGGTTGCCAGAATTTGCAGCGAGTTGATATTGCTTAAATGCCTCGGCATGGTTGCCTTGTGCATAGGCAGTCAAGCCGGCTTCAAGATCCGCTAGTAACGGGGCAGAGAACAGCGTTGCTAGAACGGCGATAAGAATATATTTACGGCAGGCTTTTTTCATGGGATCAACTTTAGTTAAATTAAGCTGCCATTTTAGTCTAATCAGGCCCTTGATTGAAGTTTTATGCTCTGGGTATGTCCAATCGTTCTTCATTGCACTCGAGTAACAATTGCTGGAGAGCGATAGGAGTGATATGCGGCAGCTTTACTGATCGCTTCATCCAGTAGCGGGCGGTAACTCTCCGCACTGTTAAACCCAACAATAGGCTTTCCTATGATCTCTCCATTAGGGGCGAGAAAGAGAACCGTGGGTGTAGCGAAAATCTGATAACGGGTGACAAATATTCGGCTACGTATTGGTTCACCATCGAAATCGCGGACTTTTCCACCACGATTTGTCTTATATTCACGCAGATGTACCCGGTGGTTTAAATTACCGTTGTTTATGAGTGGTCGAAGAACCTGCTCGGTGAGATTGTCACAGTATTGGCAACTATCTGAACTGAATACCACCATAATAGGTTTTTGTGCTTCCATGGCGGAGGTCGCTTCTAATGACCAATCATTAACTACCGGAAAACCGAGCGAGGCGGCATGGGCAATAAAAGGGATGGAAAATAGGGCAACTATGAGCAGGGTACGACTAAACTTCTTCACTACCAGGGATATCCTAAACTGCAATATTATAAAATTATAATATAGAAAATATTTTATGCAAGAAAAAAATTGTGAATAACTTCTCGATTAGGGAGCAAAAGAGGGGGTAGTTGAAATAATAGGGAATAAATATCTTTGGTATGAAGTGATGTTCACTATTTGATATGAATCTTGGTGCTGTTTCTCTTCGGCCGTGCTCGTCGATTCGACCTAATGCTTCACTTCCTGAACCAGTAGTTCAATCGTACGGTTATCACGATTGGAGGTTCTGGATTCACGCAACAGGCCATTTGTATCTAGCCGCTGCTGCTGATTAACGCCCCCTATGCGGATCCATTCACCCAGCCTGCCCGCGACCATAGTATCAGCCTGCTGAATATCGTAGCGGCCTTGCTGAGAACCTGGCCGATTTAGCCGGGGGCTGATTTCGAGTGTGACTCGATCACCATTTAGTCGTGGCACAACATAGAATCCACTGGTTACATTTTTATAACGCGTTGTAATCTGTTGGTGAACGGTATTGTTATTAACTATGGTTGTCTGTTCTGGGACAGGTACAGATTGACCGGTAGTTATGAAGGCAGGGTAGCCTTCTAATACCTGGATACGATGGGTGGCATCCAGGTCACTGCTGGTTCTCGCATCTCTGATTCTGTATTGGATACTGCTGTTATTAGTAGGATTGCCCACACCTACCTTGGCGTGTTTGCCTATCATGAGATTAATGTCTGCTTGTGATCTGCGTTGCGCGGTTCCTCCTCCGGCTGATTGACGAACCAATATCATCAGGCTTCTGGGTGGATGATCCAGTTGTTGCAGGACTTTTTTTATTTCTGCCAGATTGGTTGGGGAAGTACGAATAATCAGCTGATCATTCATGCCGGCAATGGAGCCATCTTTGTCAATAAATGGCTTGATTATGGGGATGATCTCATCAGTAGCCCGACTCTTGAGTTGTATTATCTCCAGAGGGTAATCAGCATATAGCGTGCTGCAGCATAGCAGTAAAAATAGAGCAAGTGGGAGCCGGGGCATTAAAGTACCTCTTTAAGACTAAATATAGAGTCTGCGAAGTGTGCTTTCAGGTTCACTTCGTTCCCATACGTCAGTGAAAAATTCGGATAATAACTTAGAGCCAAGCCGATCGCAGAAGTTCGCTTCACCCTCATAGCGATCGGCTGCTTTTCTTCTGATATAGCCTGTATTGTCAACAATCATGAAATTTTCAGCATGATCAATGTAATCTTCATGTGGTCGCTTAATCGCAATTTTGCTGGTTAATCGCCGCGCCAGTTCAAGCAGCCGATGACCTTCGTTTTGCACCCGCTGATTATTTTGCAGCAATATCCTGATGCTGATACCACGCTGGTGTAATGCGAGTGATTTAATGGCCTCGATAAACGTTATTTGATCATACAGCGGCTTATCAAGGTCATAGGTGAATATATCGATGCGTTGTGTTGCCTGCTTTGCCATTAGTTCACTGGCTTGTTGAAACGCTTTACGCCCTTCAAGGATCAGTCTCTCGCTCTCTTCTCCGAGGTGTTGTTCAGTCAGCATAATGTTGAGATTATCTTTCATTTGAGTAGTCGAAAAGTAGCACGGCTAGCTTTTCTGCTCCATGCGGTGGTGAGGTATACCGGCTTCCATAAATTCGTCGCCAATACAGTCAAAGCCATGTTGTTGGTAAAATGGGATGGCCTTTTTTTGTGCGTTCAGGAATAAGGGCCGTATTTTTTGTTGACTCGCTAGTTCAATAAGCCTCTGAAGTAGTGCGCTACCCACCCCTGTGTTCCGCCATTCACACACTACAGCCATGCGTCCTATCTGCCCTTCACTGGTGATACGTCCTGTACCAATGCCCTTGCCAGTCGTGTCCGTTGCGATGACATGAAGTGATGTCTCGTCCTTGTCATCCCACTCGAGTTGCTTTGGGACTTGCTGCTCAACTATAAAAACAGACTCTCTAATCTCCCTGAGTGCGGGTTTATGTGTTTCCCACTCTACGGTCGTAATTGTGAATCTCTCCTTGGGCATCGTCGTCTCATATCTTGGTGGTTTGGATTTTATTGTAGTTAAGTATTATAGATTAGAAGGGCGGAATCAAAAATTTACCAGGGGGAGGGATTCAAGTTCTGTGAAAGACGGCCGATGCTTCACCTGAGAAAAGCAAACCGGGTTGTAGGGATGGATTAATGACAACGGCCCGGGTAGGAATCTTGCGGGAGGGTGGCCGTTGTCATCAACCATCGAGATCCATAGTGGATGAGAGTGCCAACAGGGGTTGTGTTGATGATCACAAAAAATAGGGTTTATGATCCGGTCTCATGACAATTGCTAATTTCTGTGGATTCTGCACGGTAAAATTGATAAGAGTGTATCAGTCAGAGAATCCGGTTGTTTTTTCGTATGAGAATCAGCGGGAATATTGTCCTGCCGGTAAAAAGCACGCTATGATTGGTTATAACTTATTAATGTTACAGTTATTATTGCAATTTTACCTGTCGTTAGGCCGGTGTTTGAGGAAGAGCTGTTGCGCGTGATTAAGTCGACATGCAGTCTATTAGTGCTTGGTGGAATGCTCTTGATGGGGGCTTCTTCTGCCAATGCCGAAATTTATAAGTATGAAGATCGGCAAGGCAAGCTTCATTTTACTGATCGTCCCATGAAAGGGAGCGGATATCATCTGCTCTGGCGTTCAGGTCCTATCCAGCAGCGTGCCTCCGGATCCAGAATTGATACCTCATCGTTGAAACGCAACCGACTTCGTTATACGCCACTCATTAGTGAAATAGCGCGCAAAGTACGTCTAAAACCTGCGCTATTACATGCGGTTGTTGAAGCGGAATCCGCCTATGATCCCCGTGCGCGCTCACGCACGGGTGCCAGAGGTTTGATGCAACTGATGCCGGGTACGGCTGAACGTTACGGGGTCTATGATAGCTGGGATCCAAAATCCAATTTGGCGGGTGGGGCCACCTATCTGCGTGATCTATTGGCGATGTTCAAGAATGATCTGAGATTGGCATTGGCAGCCTATAATGCGGGTGAAAATGCCGTTAAGAAATATGGGAACACGATACCGCCTTATCCTGAAACACAGGCCTATGTGACTCGTGTGCTCGCATTCTTTAAGGAGCATGAGGCGGCAGGGCGTTATGCATCGCTTAATTAAAGGTTAGCCTTTTCTCAAAGGTTGTTACTCTTTCCAGTTTCCAATTAATGAATCGATAAGTTTTTGGTCTGAATCTGAAATATCGATTATATGGAATCCTATCCAGCATTGCTCTGAGCCCTCTACTTCCTGAATCCAGAGACTTTCTGCGCCCACTTGAACAACCTGTGTATCATCTTTCTCTATTTCAAATGCTATCTTGAACTGAAAGACATAATTCTCTGGTAATGACTGGTTGGTGATCATCATGAAACCACTGTTGGAGATATTGACTAAACTGCCAATTACCTGATCGGTATCTGCGTTTATGATATCAATGCGTGCATCGCAGATTTTACGTGGTTGGGATCTTTTATCAGACATTACGTTGTTCCTTGGTGTACTAGGTAGCAGGATGCATACCCACTGTTTTCTGTAAGATAGTATGTATAGTTTTAAGCGCCTTGCTGACAAATGGAATGCCGCTTGGCTTGATGATACTGGCCTTGCCTTCACATATCTGCTTCGCAAGCTCTTCAGATGGTGTGATGTATGCCTGGATGCCAAATCGATCCACAAACATATATTTGTGTGTAATTGGGCTGAACCAGGAGAGTTTTAAGCGTCGTAATTTGTTGTTTTCATCTGTAAGTTCAAACCAGGTGCCAAATTTTACTTTACGAAGTACCTGCTGCATCTCCAGTTCTTCATCTGATATTTCAGGTTTTACTGGTTCTGCACTTTTTTCGGAAGTGGCCACGGGCTTGATAATAGGTTCAGATACTTCGATGGGTGTTTGTTTCTGTTCGCTTTCCAATGGCTCAACGGGTTGCTCTTTTAATACGGTATCCAATAGTTTGAAAAGGGCATGACTATCTGGGTGGTGATAGTTTCCGAGTGAGGTCAGCCCTGCCTTGATGTGCTGAGTCAGGTTTTTATGGTTGTTGGTCAACCACTCTTTTATCTTGGGATTGCGTTTTGCTTCCATTACTCGCGCCAGACTGTCAATAACAGCCAGTGCTGAGCTCCACTCCTTGCTCTTTTCAACATCAGGATCTCGCAGCAGCATCAAAATCATGCGGTCTTGCCAGGCATGGTAGAGGAAGCGATCAAGGACTGGATGCAGGCTCCGACCTTTTGTGCGCTCTTTTATAAGATCCTTTGCAGTCTGTCTGGCTGTTTCAAGTCGCTCACGACCCTTGGCTGCTTCCTGATTTCGCTCTTCCAGGATTTTTGCGCGGCTCTCAAGTTCGTCAATCTGTTCTTTAAGTTTATAGAACATCTCATCAAATATTGAGAGTTCATTCTTAAACTCTGACAAGATCGCCTTAACAATCTCTTGCGTCGGGTAGTAGGAACCGCGGCGCAAATCCTCTTCATCGATCCAGCGCTTCCCTGAGTCGACCATCAGGTTTAACAGTCGTCGTGCAATATGTTCTTCATCGGTCATGAAGCGACGATCCAGGATTGCCACTTTAAGATAAGGGGTATGCAGATGGCTGATCAATGCCTTAGCTATGTTGGCTAGACCCTCTTCATTCAAAACCTGTTCGAATAACATGCCAACCAGTTCAATGGTATCCAGGTCAGCAGCCGGTACGGTGTCTTTATCCAACTCTCCCAGCAGTTTTGTACGTTCCGACTCAAGTGTTCGACGAACATTCTGAATCAGGTTGGTATCCAGCTCGATTGACTGGGGTATACCCTCGTCACTGTCAGGGTCGGGCAGATAATCAGCCTGGACTTGCGGCTGTATATGATCAATCACCTGGACAATGGCGGGTGCGCTCTTAAGCTGCGTTGTGTTACCCCCAGGGGCAAATTCGGGATGATTACTGTAGTTGGGGTCTGCTGCTCGGCGAGCTGTCAACAGGTCATGAATGGAGTTAAACAACTCTTCACCAAGGGCCATGGTGCCTTGTCTGGACGCTGCTCCGCTTTGACCAGGGGCTCTGGCACTCTGTTGTGGAGCACTTTGTTGATAGTGCTGAGGCTGCCCTTGCCCTTCGGTGGTGCCGTCTAGTGAATCCTCAAGAGGATTATTTGGTACGGCTGGGTTGTCTGCGTTACTGGGCGGCCTGATGGAGCTTAGCTTCAGGTTGGGAAAGATGCCTTCTTCAATGAGTCTGTCATTAAGGCTCTTGTAAATGGTCGCTGCGTCACCCAGTACGAATTTTCCAAACAGAAAGTAGAATATCAACAGTATCTGTTTGTCGACATCCAGTGCTTCTGCCGCTTTTTGAAAGGAAATCGCGGTGTGTGCAGGGCAAGCCGGTATATCATCCTCGGCCAGTTTTTTTCCACCACGCAGGACGGCCATGCGTTTGCCTAGTGCAAACAGCTCCTGGTAGCAGTTATTTTGGACTTTCGAGATCATGCTCTGAATAGCGAGGTGCTCTTCAAGCTCATCGTTATCCACCATCTCGAGTTCCACTTCCCCGGCATCATCCATGGGTGTGTTCGGGTAGGTGATATGCTTACCCTGATTAAACTCATCAAAACCTTTTTCGATACCTTCTCTGAAATCATGCTCAATCACGTCGCGAAGAGAGAGGATATGGTTGATTGAGTCGAAAAATTTGACTTGAGAGGCGTTGGTTTCTGCTTTCTTGGCAAAATCCAGAAAAACGGGTTCGACCTGCTCAAACAACTCATTGAGCTGGGTGGTGAGATAAACCAGCACCATATCCTTGCATTCGCTCAGGAGTTTCGTGTTTTTCTTTTGAGGCTGAGTGGCCGTTGTTTTAGTGGACAACTCTTCCATATGCTGCTTCCTTGACTCTTTTGTTTACTGGCCGCTGGTCTAGTTATGGTTATCGGCCAGTTATTTGAGTGCTTTAGTGATGACTTTCAATGTCCATCTTTACCTGCATTCCCTGAGGATGGCAAGGTTGGTATTAAATGAGACTTATTTTACTATTCCGGGTGGGTTAAAAGACCTAATTGAGCAATAAAAGAGAATTAATGGACTAAATAATTATAATTTAATCGTGGAGGCGGTTGTTATGCTTGATCGGGCTGATTGACCCTGATTTTGATCAGAAAGGCCAGAAGCGCGGGAATTACAAACAGTGTGAGGAGTGTAGAGAGTGCCAGTCCACCTAAAATTACACTGCCAAGGCCTCGATAGAGTTCTGTTCCAGAGCCCTGAGCCAATACCAGTGGCAAGAGACCAAACAGGCTGGTGGTGGTACTCATGAAGATGGGACGGATTCGGGTACGTACGGCGTGAGTGATGGCATCCAGTCCTTCCTGGCCCTCATTGCGAAGATTATTAAGGGTTTGGTGAACAATTAAGATTGCATTATTGACCACTGTGCCGACCAGGATAATGAAACCCAGCATGACCAGAATATCGAACGGTTGTGGCGCAATAAAGGTGTCAACCAGTTTAAGGCCGATAAAGCCACCGGCTGCAGCCAGGGGTACGGAAAAGAGAATAATCAGCGGGTAGAGATAGTGACCAAACAGGGCTGACATCAACAGGTAAGTGATCACAACGGCCATCAGAAGATTCCACTGCAACGCAATGCGGGTCTCAGTGAGTTTGTCTGCATTTCCACCTACAGAGACTTTTACCCCTGACAGTTTTTTATCTTGCTGCAGCTTGGGTACTAACTGGTCAGAGATGGTCTCCATGGCCAGCTGCAGCGGCATGGTGTCAGGTGGAGTAACTTGCAGGCGAATATTTCGCTTGCGTTCCAGGTGATCCACCTGGGTCATCCCCTGTGCATAGCTGATAGAGGCCATGTCGCCGATTCTGACCAACTCACCAAAGCGATTGGCTATAGTCCTTTGCAGCAGATCTTCTGGCGTGTTTTCAGTGCCTTGTCCACTTTTTACCACGAGATCCATCACTTTTTTACCATCGGGTTTGTACTCACCGATTTTTCTTCCATCCATCAGTATGTCGATATAGATGCCAAGTTCTCGTTCCGTTAGTCCATTGGCCAGTACACTGGATCGGTCGGGGATGATATTAGCCTCGGGATAACTGATCTCCAGTGAAGGCACCGGTCGTACCTGGGCGTCAGGAATGGCCTGTTTTATAGCGCCAAAAAGTGACCGGGCGGCGGCGACTATCTGTTCAGTCTCAATGCCAGAGACATTCACATCCACGCTACGACCCTGGCCAATACCGGTCTCAAAGATGCCGCGCTGTATGCTGACACCAAACATCCCGGGTATGGCATTCATGACGCGGGTGAACAGGGGCATCATCTCCCGTGCTCTCTCGACATGCACACTGGTCCCACCGAAAAGCGTCACAGCGTCTGATGCCACATAAAAGATGTTGCTGATCTGGGGAATGCCGTCTTTGCCATCTTCAGCCAGATAGGGTGCGAGTTCTGAGTGAATATATTCACCAATCTCCTCGCGTTTCTGTTCAGAGTAACCGGGTGGAGGCACCAGAATATTCAAGATCAGGTTGCGATTGCCCTGCGGTAGATACTCCGCCTTGGGGATCAGGGCGATCACAGCAAATAATGAGAGCGTGGTGAACAGGGCTACCGTCAGTAGTCGGGAGAAGCTGTTTTTTAGTGTGAGACTTGATAGAAACATCAAGCTTCGAACAAATAGGTTTCCGTTATCCCTTGTTGCGATCTGTTCATCTACCGGGCGCTTTGTCATACCGTAAAACTTATTCGTGACGGCAGGAATAACCGATATTGAGACAAAAAGACTGATGGTGATTGAGGCAGTGATAGCAATGGCGATATCACGGAAGAGCTGTCCCGCTTCCTCTTCAATAAACAGGACGGGCAAGAAGACAGCAACGGTTGTCAGGGTTGATGCCAGCACGGCTCCCCAGACCTCTTGTGTGCCATCATAGGAAGCCTGGAAGGCACTTTTTCCCATACGCCGATGGCGATCAATATTTTCCAGTACAACAATCGAATTATCCACCAGCATGCCCACTGCGAATGTGATGCCAGCCAGACTCATTACGTTGATATTTCGATCGAACAGGTACATGAAAAAGAAGGTACCCATAACGGAAATTGGAATAGCGATTGCTACAGTGAGTGTGGCGCTTGTTGAGCGAAGAAATAGCAGCAACACCACAATTGCCAACACACCGCCAATCATGAGATTGGTCTTTACCGTATCGATGGCCGTGTTGATATAGGGGGCCTGATCATAGACCCAATCGAAAAACAGACCATTTTCATCCAGCAGGGTTTCATTCAGCTCATCAACCACCAGACGCATCTGTTTAGTGAGCTCGAGGACATTGGCTCCTGCCTCTTTCCTGACACCCACTACAATCATGGGCTGTCCATTATGGAGTACCGCAGGCGGATTGGCGGCATAACCAAAACGTGTCTCTGCCAACTCCTGGAGCTTGACCCGATTAAGGCCGTCATCGATCAACAGTGTTTCACCAACTTCATCAGGCGTTTGAAATTGACTGGTTGTACGAATACGGTAATTACGTTTCGATAAGCCAAGTACCCCAGCCGATGTGTTGCTATTGGCACTCTGAACACGATTAATCACTTGTCCAAGTGTGATTTGGTGTGCCGCTAAACGTTGAGGGTCTACATTGATCTCCAGACGTTTGTTACTGCCGCCAAAGAGAAACAGCGAGCCAACTCCTGGTACTCGCTCCAGTAGATGCCTGACTTCATTATCAAAAAATGTTTTGAATGTAGTGATGCGAGACGGGTCACCTGATTTGGTTTTTAACATCATCCAGATAACCGGTGAGTTCTCCTCACTTGATGTACTGGCAACCGGTTTTAATGCGTTCTCCGGGTACTCTGTAACCTCATTAAGTTTGTTGGAAACCTGTACCATGGCATCATTCAGGTTGCTACCCACCTTGAATGTCAGGCTAATTGTTCCATAGTCGTTAAAGCTGGAACTCTCAAGAATGGCCAGCCCGGGCGCACTCTTGAGGACCTCTTCCTGCTTCTCAATAATCTCTTTTTCAATCTCATAGGGGCTTGCACCGGGCCAGGTCGTTCGGACACTGATTTTGGGTGCTTCTACATCAGGTGTGAGCTGAACGGGAAGGCGATTAAGACCAATCAGACCAAACAGGATTACGAGTATCACCACGGCAAAGGTGGAGACGGGCTGGTCGATCGACTGTTTTACGATATCCATCAGTAGTCCGTTATTTCTCTATAATCTGTACAGCTTGGTCGGGACGGAGACGGTCATTGCCATCGGTCACAACGCGCATGCCGGCCGCAATGGATGGGTCTTGAACGCCTAGCATGTCACCACGGCGTACTACGATAGATATGGGAAGCATTTTTGCCTTTCCATCCTTGACGGTATAAACAAAATCCTTACCTTTGAAATTTACCAGGGCATCCCGGGGGAGCATGCGCAATGTTGTTGGGGTGCTGGTAGGGATCTCAACGGTGGCAGACATGTTCTGTGCCATGCCGGTCTGGTAGGGGATGCTGATCTTCAGTGTGAGACTTTTACTACGCAGATTAGCTACCGGCATTAAACCCAGGATTTTGCCGGTAAGCTTCAAATCAAGTGCCGGTATAGTGACAGGAACCGCTAAATCTACAGTTTGATAGCGTGCCAGGTTTTCCGAAATTGAAACCCTGATAACCAGATCATTGGTAGAGGCCAGTTTGCAGATAGCGGAACCGGGGTCAATCCACTCACCGCGCTCTTTTAGTTTTTCCAGTACTACCCCATCAAAGGGTGCTGTCACAGTACTCATATTGAGCTGCAGCTGTAATCTGGCCATCTCTTCATCAAGGACTTCACGTTTCTTTTGTAATGACCGATGATCAAACCGCGCATCATCATAGGCTTGGCGGCTGGCTGAGTTCGTCGCGAGCAGGCTTTCAAGGCGTTTCAGCGTGCGGTTCAGTTTTTCGATATCGGCTGATACCTGGGCGCGCTGTTTCTGCTTGATATCCATATCTTTGAGTATCAGGTCACTGTTCAGCACGAGTAAGGTCTGGCCTGATTTGATTAAAGCCCCCTCTACGGCATGTTGTTCAATGACACGTCCAGACGTCTCGCCTGAGACGGCTGATATTCGGTCGAAGTCAACTACCCCGGTCAGATTACTACGGGTCGCGATTACTTTCTCTGAGACCGCTTCGACTACCACGCGGGCGGGTGGTTGTTCTGCTGCGAAGAGTGGCTGGCCGAAACCTACCCCGTAACCTGAGAGTGCCAGGCAGAGTATGGCTGTTATCTGTTTCATTGCAGGTTTTCCATTAGCTTTGTCAGGAGCTGGCTTAATTGTGTCTGTTCATCTTCAGTTAAACCTTCGTATGCACTCATGCGAAACGTAACAGCCAGGTTTTCCAATTCGGGCCTTAACGCTTTACCACGTTTTGATAAAAACACTTGTGTTGCCCTGCGATCATTCGGGGCTCGTTGGCGGGTGATTAGTGCCTTGGCTTCAATTTTTTCAAGAATGCGTGTGACATTGGGACGGTCCTTTCCGAGCCGCTCGGCTATTGCATGCTGTGTCAGTCCATCGCTTTCCCAGAGAAGTCCCAATACGGCAAATTGAACCGGCGTAATCTGGTATGGCAGTAAGGTTTTGGCAAAGCAGTGTTTGAACTGTGCAGCGGTACGTAACAGGTAAAAACCCGGACCATCTCTAAGGGTATAGGCCATAAGTAATCACTGAAAATAGTTGTCGTGACAACTTATGCTGCACTCTAAATAATGTCAACTCAATTCTTTGTTCAGCTTTGGTTAAGGAAAGGGGCGCTAATCTATAGCCAACGGTAGGGGAATAGTCTCCTAACCCGCTGATAAAAAGGAAACAATCATGAAAAAGAGCACTCTGTTATTAGCCGCCACATTGAGCGCGACCTCTGCTGTATCAATGGCAGATAACAGCTTTTATGACAAGGCGCGTGTTATTCATAGCAAACCGTTATATGAAACAGTTCGGATTAACCAGCCTGAAGAGCGTTGCTGGAATGAGCGGGTACGCCATCGTGGTGAATCCCGAAGTGAATCTTATACACCCTCTATCGCTGGTGCCATTGTAGGTGGTGTAGTGGGTAACCAGTTTGGCAAGGGAAAAGGCAAAGATGCCATGACTGTGGCAGGCGTCTTGCTGGGTGCATCGGTTGGTAATGATCTCGGAAAGAAACCAAGTCGGAGTTATGTGACCTCTGAGCGACGCTGCGAATCCGTGGATAACTTCAGAGAACATGAAGAGCTGGTAGGTTATCGTGTAAAATATAAATATAACGGACAGGTTTTTCATACCAAAACGAGTCATGACCCAGGTAAATACATTAATGTCCGGGTCTCTGTAGCTCCAACAGGTGGTTCCGGTTATGACTACCGGGAGTATGACTAAGGGTGGGTTACACCAAGGCCCCAGGAGAAAGATTATATGGCTTTGAATATGCTGCAACGGATTATTACGGTGCTGCTGCTGTGTGGGTTGTTTTTCAGCTTGCCAGCAGTTGCCCAAAAGTACCGTTCTCAAGAGGGTCAGTCATATAATCAGAATGGGCGTAATTCACCTTCTGGCGTCGATCTTGATAGTACCGTCGAACGAATCCGCAAACAGACCGGTGGCCGCGTGTTACACGCTGAAACATGGGAGAACGAAGGGGCTCAGGAACATCGTGTCAGGATCATTACGGACAAAGGCAAGGTTCGACGTTACAGAATAGATCCCGGTTCTGGTCAGGAACTGCCATCCAAACGTAGACGTTGATAGGGAGTCATCATGCGTGTCTTGGTGGTAGAAGATGAACCCAGCCTCCGGAGCCAGCTGAAACAGCGTCTGGTGAGTGAGGGGTATTCGGTTGATATGGCCGCTGATGGAGAAGAGGGGCTCTATCTGGGAGAGGAGTACCCTTTTGATGTGGCCGTGATTGATCTTGGCTTGCCAAAGCTTTCAGGTATTGAACTGATCAAAGCACTTCGGTTGAAGCAGGTCACTTTCCCCATTTTGATTCTGACGGCACGGGATAACTGGCAGGATAAGGTGGAAGGATTGGAGGTCGGTGGGGATGACTATCTGGTCAAGCCCTTCAATATGGAGGAGTTACTGGCACGCCTGAATGCACTATTAAGGCGTTCGGCCGGTTTTGCTTCACCCCAAATATCCTGGGGACCGATTGCCATCAATACAGCCCGGCAGGAGGCGACGCTGAAAGGCCAGGAGGTTCAATTAACGGCCTATGAGTATAAGGTGCTTGAGTACTTGATGCTGCACGCAGGAAAGGTCATCTCTAAGAGTGAACTGACTGAACATATCTATGATCAGGATTTTGATCGGGATTCGAATGTGCTTGAGGTCTTTGTTCGTCGTCTCAGGCGTAAATTTGATCCCGAAGGTGAACTTAAACCGATCGAAACACTACGCGGTCGCGGCTATCGCTTTAGCCAGCAACAGCCTCCTGCCTGATGCTATCAATACAACGTCGACTATTATTTGCGGTATCCATTGTGCTGGTTCTGTTCCTCGGGTTGGGCGCGATTGCGCTGGACAAGGCTTTTCGTGATTCTGCGGAGAGTACCCTTGAAACCCAATTAATGGGGCAGGTCTATGCCTTGCTAGGTGCCGCGAAAACCGATTCTCAGGGCCGAATGCGGTTGCCGGAAAACTTGCCAGACCCCCGGTTGGCCAGTCCCGATTCAGGACTCTACGTTCAGGTGGTTGGGGAGAAGGGGCGCTATCTATGGCAATCCCCCTCCAGTATTGGACGCGCATTACCGGCCCCTGGAGCGGCACAGCCGGTAGCTGGTGTGCCACTGTTTGAGTACCTCGGGTCAGCCCCGCCTTTCTTTATGCTGCGCTATTCATTGATCTGGGAAGACGATGCAGGGCAGGAGATCGCCTATCTTTTCTCGGTGTCAGAAAGTGCCTTGGCACATCACAAGAGGATTGCCGTATTCAGGCAGACTATCCTGCTCTGGTTAGGTGGTGCAGCGATCATTCTATTGCTTGTTCAAGGCGCGGTATTGCGCTGGGGTATGAAGCCCTTGCGTGAAGTGGCGGATGACCTTGGTATGATTGAAACCGGTGAACAGGAGTGTCTTAGTGGGCAGTACCCAAAAGAGTTAAGGAAGTTGACGCAAGGGATTAACTCATTGATTAACCACAATAATGCCAGTCGGGATCGTTATCGACACAGTCTGGGTGATCTGGCCCACAGCCTGAAGACACCCTTGGCGGTACTGCAGGGTGCCGCAGAAGGGGATGATATCTCCATGTTGCAGGAGGCAATCGGGGAGCAGGTACCGAGAATGAATGAGATTATCCAGTATCAACTAAAATCAGCCGCCGCAGCAGGACGATCAACCTTCGCACAATCCACGCCTATACGTCCGATAATTGACCGGCTGATCAATACGCTGAACAAGGTCTACAGAGATAAAGGGCTAAGTTGTACCTGTTCAGTAGAAGCGGACGCACTATTCTCAGGTGACCCGGGAGATCTGATGGAGTGTGTAGGGAACATCCTTGAGAACGCCTATAAATATGCTTCAGCCGAGATTCAGGTCTATCTGATTTCGGTCGATGATTTGGGTGACAGGGGGACTGGCTTTTCGCTCTGCATTGCTGATGATGGACCTGGTGTTGATCACTTGGTCAGAAGGCGTGTTTTGCAAAGGGGAGAGCGGGCAGATCAGCAGCTGCCTGGACAGGGCATCGGACTCTCGGTAGCCAATGATATTGTTCAACTATATGGTGGGAAGTTGGAAATTGGCGAGTCGGCTTTAGGGGGGGCACTGATCTCGATCTCGATGAAGTAATAGATGCACGCTGTCAAAGTTGATCTAAAATTATAAAATAAATCCTAAAGTCATTGATTTTTCAGTCGTTATATCGGATTGTACGCATACTAAAATAAGAGTTTCTTCAGAGCTGGCTCTGAAGTTGGGAAGAACGTTTTAATGTATAAGCTGAAAAAGCGGGTGCAAAGCAGTCTACGAGTTGGTCTGGGTTTCCATGCTGACGGGCTCTCTTTGGTCTCAATTGATTGTGCGGATAATCAGTACCGCATTGATTCCTGCGCTTTTTTTGAAGGTGAATCCTCTGCCGATCTTGTGGATTTGCTGAGTGATGCCGTTAAATCCAAGGGAATGCGTGGTATTCCTGCTGTTGCGGTGTTGGCACCAGGTTCTTATTCACTGTTTCAGGTTGAAAAACCCGAGGTGGAACACGAAGAGCTGAAAAGTGCCATACGCTGGCGTATCAAGGATCTGTTGGATTTTCATATTGATGATGCCGTTCTTGATATTTTCGATCTACCTCAATCCCAGCGTAAAACCGGGCCGCGTATGATGTACGTGGTGGTAGTCAAGCAGAGCTTGATTCAACAGTATGTCGATCAGATGGAGGATATGGGTCTAGAGATTGATGCGATCGATATTACCGAGTTAACGCTACGTAATGTGCTTGCCTTATCGGGCGACCCGAGCCAATTTCAGGCCCTGCTTTTTCTGCCCCCCCGTTATGGCATGATTGAGATTGTTCAGGGTGATACCCTGTTTCTCAATCGTCGCATAGAGTTCAGCGGAAGTGATCTGGAGGAGCAGGGTGGTTTCGGGCTCGACGAGCAGCTTGATTCCCTGGTTCTGGAGTTACAGCGCTCGCTTGATTACCACGAAAGTCAGTTTGGCATGGGAGCGGTCCCCAGTATCTCTATTATTGCCCCGGAATCTAGAAGAGAGCGTCTGAGAGAGTATGCCGATGAAAATTTGATGGCGAAAGTAAACCTGTTAGACCTTAACGGAATACTTCATGGGGTAGAATCGATAGACCCCTTGACACTCTATCGCTGTCTTCCTGCCATTGGCGCTGCCCTGAGGAGTGACTAGGGTATGCGCAAACAGCAGATAAATCTTTTTCAACCCATCTTCAAGAAGCAGACGACGGCATTCTCTTTTAATGTCTTGCTGATTATCTTGGGAGTCACTGTTTTAGGGATGGCTGCCACTTATGGATTCAGTAAGTGGAATACAGAAAAACTCAAACAGGATTACCTGAATGCTCAGGCTCGGTATGAATCTCTGGAGATGGATGTTTCCAGCATGGCTGAAAAATTGCCTGTACCTCAAGTCAATAAACTGCTCGAAAGTGAATTGAATCAACTGGTCGAGAAGCGTAAGACCGGTTTTGCAATGTTGAATACCCTCCAGACGCGTATTGCTGCCAACAAACAGGGATTCTCCGGGTACTTTGATGGATTGGCGCGCCAATCTCTGACTGAACTCTGGTTTACACAAATTACCATCTCTGAAGCGGGTGCCCATTTAACGCTCAAGGGAAAAACACTGAAACCCGAATGGGTACCTCTGTTGCTTAAGAATCTTCAGGATGCCCCTGCTTTTACTGGCAAGCATTTTCAGGTAGTTGATTTAGTACGTCAGGAAGATAATGAAAGCCAGTTGGCGTTCAGTCTGATGACAGCCGTCAGGAGCAAAGAGCAATGAATCTCCTGGAAGAGAAGTATGCTTTGATTGCGGGTCGTTTTGAGGCGCTAAGCCTGAGAGAACGCCTGATGATTCTGGTGTTGCTGTTGTCGCTGATCGGTGGTGGTTGGCTTAACCTTCTATGGGATAAGGAGTCTGCACTTCAGGTGCGAATCAGAGGGGATCTTGATCAACTCACCGAGCAAAATAGTGAACTGAATACAAAACTGAAGAATCTGGTCAGTGTGGCGGAGAGTGACCCGAATGTCTCTATACGGAAGGAGATTGAGCAGATCAAACAGGTGATCGCCCAGATGGAGGGGCACATCAAGGATACCGCTGATGCATTGATTGAGCCGCAAGAGATGGCAAGGCTGCTGGAACAGATTCTACTGAGTTCGGATAATTTACATCTCATCCAACTAAAAACATTAAAAACTGAGCCGTTGGCGCAGACCAAAAAGATCGATGCCAACGCTAGAGAAGGGGTTGAAGATAAGGTTGCGGAAACAGAAAAGCAGAACATCTTCCGCCATGGTTTTGTTGTTGAATTCGAAGGCGACTATCTCTCAGTTCTACGTTATCTGCAGTCACTGGAGGCGTTACCCTGGCAGTTTTTCTGGGATGGCATCGATGTCAGTGTAAAGGAGTATCCCGTTACCCGGGTCAGACTGCAGTTGCATACCTTGAGTTTATCGGAGGGATGGATAGGTGTTTAGGCTCTCCAGTAAATGTTTTCTACCGCTTTTTTTGCTCTCTATATCAGCCCAGGCTGGTGAGTTAAGGGACCCAATGGAGCCTTATGGTTATCTATCGGCGATCAATGGTCAGCTTGAAGAAACAATGGGTAATGCATTGGACGGGAATACCTTGCGGCTTTCAGGTATATTTGTCGGGCCCGGAGGGAATAGCGCGGTGATTAATAATCGTCGTGTCTATGTCGGTGAGCAGATTGACGGTGCTCAGCTAGTCACAATTGAACCTCATGCAGTGGAATTCGAACTACAAGGGGATCGTATTAAAATTGAATTATTGCCGATATCCGTAAAAGCACCGGCAAAGGCTTTATCCGGAGGGGGAAAATGAACCTGACTCGTTGTGTGATTCGATCGTCTTTGGCATCACTGACGCTGATACTGCTGGTCGGCTGTCAGAGTATGGCGCCAAAAGATGGTGGCACCATGGCTACTATTCAGGAACAGCTTAAAACACCACCGAAGCAAACTGAAAAAACCAGGGCTACTCCACCCCCCGCTGTGAGTGCGGCCTTATTGCCACCGGCAAATATGCAACTGCCAAGAGCCAGCAAGCGCACAACGGTTGTCCGTTTTGATGTGAATGTTAACGAAGTGCCCGTTAGAGCCTTCTTGATGGGTCTGGTAGAAGGTACCCCCTATAATATGGTGGTACACCCACAAGTCGAGGGAGCGCTATCGCTGAGCTTGAAACAGGTCACGATTCCAGATGTGATGGATGTATTACGTGACGTCTATGGCTATGAATATCAGAGCGTCAGAAACGGCTTTCATGTATTACCTGCAAGACTTCAGTCGCGTATATTTCAGGTCAACTACCTCAACATGAAGCGCTCGGGCAGTTCTCAGACACGGGTCAGTTCAGGCCAGGTCTCCAGTTCTGGCGATAGCGAAGAGAGCAGTGATGATAGTGGCGATGCCTCTGGCGTCACATCCGGAAGTGAGATAAATACCACCTCAGACGCAGATTTCTGGACTGAACTCTCTACGGCCCTACAGTCAATTGTCGGTACTGGAACGGATCGCTCGGTCGTGGTATCTCCACAATCCGGCATTGTAGTGGTACGTGCGATGCCTCATGAGTTACGAGAGGTAGAGGCCTTTCTGGAGACCACGGATGAGGCGATGCATCGTCAGGTGATTCTTGAAGCCAAGGTGATCGAGGTTGAACTGAATGATGGCTTCCAGGCAGGCATCAACTGGGCCAAGATGATGACCGTTGATGGCAACAGTTTCAGCATGGGACAGACCGGCTCCGGTTCCACCATGTTCAAGAATCCTGGATCAGCCGGTGTTGAATTACTTGATGGTGGGATCAGTTCACCAACAGAGACCTCGCCTGTCAGTTTCACCAGTTTTTCCGCCTTTGGCGGGTTGTTTGGTGCTGCGCTGAATACCGGTAGTTTTATGGCCTTCATTGAGCTGTTGGAATCCCAGGGTAATGTTCAGGTACTCTCCAGCCCACGTATCTCAACACTTAATAATCAGAAAGCAGTTATCAAGGTGGGCAGTGATGAGTTCTTTGTCACCGATGTCTCCAGTACCACTACTACTGGCACCTCAACCACAACAACCCCCGATATTACGCTGACACCGTTTTTCTCTGGTATTGCTCTGGATGTCACTCCACAGATTGATCGATTTGGTCGCGTGACCCTGCATATTCATCCTTCGGTAAGTCAGGTGACGGACCAACAGAAGGTAATCCAGGTGGGTAATGAGACGCAGAATCTTCCGTTGGCAAAAAGTACGGTGAGAGAGTCTGATAGTCTGGTGTATGCCCAGAGTGGGCAGCTGGTCGTCATTGGTGGCTTAATGCAGGATACCCGGGGTGAGGAGGTTGCTTCTACACCGCTATTGGGTGATCTGCCGTTTGTCGGCTCACTCTTCCGTCATACTCGCCAGTCCGCGAAAAAGAGCGAGCTTGTTATCGTGTTGAGACCCACCGTTGTGGAAAGTGCTGAGACTTGGCGTTCCAGAGTCTCGGATACAGCATCGCGTATCCAAAGGCTAGACAAGGGTTTCCACTACGGCAGCCAGCCTGACGTATTTGGTAATCTCGGTGAAAAAACTGAGTGAGCTATGTACGAATCCCACTTCGGACTCAGAGAACCCCCCTTTAGTCTGACACCAGATACGGATTACTTCTTCTCATATGCTGATCACCAGGAAGCACTGAATGTGCTCCTGGTGGCCTTGCGCATGGGGGAGGGCTTTTTAAAAATAACCGGTGAAGTAGGAACAGGTAAAACTCTAATTTGTCGTAAGCTGCTGAACCTTCTTTCTGATGAAGGAATGGTGACGGCCTATATCCCTAATCCCTATCTCACGCCCTCTGCACTCCGCTACTGTCTGGCAGAAGAGTTGGGTGTGGATTATCCCATGAATATTGGCGGGCATCGGGCCTTGCAATTGATCAATAAGAAGCTGATTGCACTGAAGGCTTCGGGGCGACAGGTGATTCTTTTGCTGGATGAGGCACAAGCCCTGCCCGAAGAGACGCTTGAGGCCATTCGCCTGCTCACCAATCTGGAAACGGAAAAAAGTAAACTTCTGCAAGTGGTGCTGTTTGGTCAGCCGGAACTGGATGATCATTTGAACCGTCCTTCAGTTAGACAGTTGAAACAGCGCATCACTTTTTCACATACGATCCATCCCCTCACACGGGAAGGTTGCGAGGGTTACCTCTATCATCGGCTGCGCGTGGCCGGTTACCCGGGAGAAAACCTGTTTGAAGAAAAAGCACTGGATTGGCTGTGTCGTGGTAGCCGTGGCATACCCCGGTTGATCAATATACTGGCCCACAAGGCGATGTTGGCCGCTTATGGTGAAGGAAAACCAAGCATAGACAAAAGCCATCTCAAGCGAGCCATCGACGACACAGAAGATGCTTTTGTGCGTCCCGGTAGATTTGCCCGAATCTGGCATACCCTATTTAGGCGTGATACCACAACCGTACTGCGGGGTGGTTCATGAGTCTTATAAATCAGATGCTGCGTGACCTGGATCAGCGAGAAGGGGCTGACGAGACGCCGCGGGTCATCAAAACACCGCAACCAGTACCCGGGCGTGCAAAGGGAAAAAAGCACAGTCGCGTAATTGTCTGGATGGTTTTGATTGTTGTGCTCATAGTGCCACTAATTTATCTGCAACCACAGATGGCTCCCTTTTTCTCTTCGTTACTTGATCCGGTTTCTGCCCCTGTTCCAGCAGATACGCCGACTTCAAGTGTTGGTTTTGAAGCCACGCCAATGCAAACGACATTACCCGAACAGGAGATCACAAACACGATCCCAGCAGACCCGGCTAAGCCGGTGACTATTCAGAAGCAAACTACTGAGGACAAAGCTGTTGTGATGGTTGAGCAGGCAGAGCAGGTAAAGCAACAAACTGAGACCGTGCAGGTAACTGATGAACCTGAGTCAAAACCGCTTCTGGAACAGCGTTTACCAGCCGCTCCCATTAAAGACAGCACGCAACTGACTGACAGAGATCAGCCGGCAGAACAGTTGTTAGCTAAATCACTGGGTGATCTATCCTCCCTTGAATACAAAAAAAGAGACTCGGCTGAAGATAAAAAAGTAGCAATCACATCTCCATGGGTTAAGCCTGAACCTGAACAAGTTGTCGCTGTACCCGTTACCCAGAAAACACGATCTGTGATTGAATCACCTCCCATGAAGCCGCAGATTCAGTTTAAAAAGGTACCGGCGGCACAGGTAAAGGCATCAGCAGACGAGATGTATGAGGCTGCTTTATTACATCTCAATGAGGGACGACTCGCTGACGCAGAAGCGTCTTTACTACACGTCTTGTCGCTGGATAGAGATAATCATGAGGCACGTCGATTATTAGCTATGCTGTCATTGAATACCGGTGAGCGAGAGCGTTTTTTCTCGCTGCTTACAGAAGGTATGCAAATCGCACCGGGATATGTGCCTTTTGCTTTATTGCTCAGTCGAGCGTTTATTGAGAGTGGAGAGCAGAACAAGGCAATCGGCTTACTTGAGCAACAGCTGCCTATATCCGGTAGTGATGTGGATTTACTGGCCATGCTGGGCTCGCTCTATCAGCAGGCCGGTCGGTTCTCTGCTGCTGTTCAGATTTATCGTCGGCTTGTTGCTCAGCAGTCGAATAATGCCCGCGCTATAGCTGGTCTGGCCATATCACTGGATGCAAATGGCGAACAGGAAGAGGCGTTAAAATTGTACAGGCAGGCACTGAATTTGAATGCGTTGCCTGATGAAGTCACAGAATATGCCCGTCAGCGGGTGATGTCATTATCGGCGGAGCGATAAGGGTATGGTTGAAATATCAGGCACGGGTGGTAATGAGTCTACTAAAAGCCGCAAAAGGATAAGGATTGGTGATCTACTGGTTGAAAACCGGGTTATCTCGGAAGGACAGCTACAGGCCGCATTAACCGAACAGAAACGCTCAGGTCATAAGCTAGGTCATACGCTGATTGAACTCGGCTTTATTGATGAGCAGCGACTGTTGGACTTTCTTTCACAACAGTTACAAATTCCATATATCGATCTCACCAGCTTTCCGCTAAAGCCTGATATTGTCAAAGCGTTATCGGAAACCATTGCGCGCCGCTATCGTGTGATTGTACTAGAAGTCAGGGAGAAAGATGTTCTTGTCGGTATGGCCGATCCAACCGATATTTTTGCCTATGATGAGCTGGGGCGTGCGCTTAAAAAGCGGATTCGACAGGCGGTTGTACGAGAGAGTGATCTTCTGGACGCTTTGGACAGGATGTATCGCCGTTCTGAAGAGCTGACTTCACTGGCGGGTGAGCTGCATGAGGATCTGACTCAGGGTGACTTCGATCTGGGGCAGTTGATGCAGACCGTTGAGGCCGGAGATGCCCCGGTAATCCGGCTTTTACAGACCCTGTTTGAAGATGCGCTGCAGGCTAAGGCCTCCGATATCCATATAGAGCCAGATGAAGAAGTGCTGCGGATCAGGCAGCGTATAGATGGCGTGTTACATGAGCAGGTGATGAATGAGCGGCGCATTGCACCGGCGCTGGTGCAGCGCTTGAAGCTGCTTTCCAGTCTGGATATTTCAGAAAAACGCCTGCCTCAAGATGGTCGTTTCCAGATCAAGGTAAAAAACCACACCATTGATGTTCGTCTTTCAACTATGCCGGTCCAGCATGGTGAGGCTGTCGTTATGCGTCTGCTGGATCAGAGTTCCGGAATTCTGAGTCTTGGTGATCTGGGAATAGAAGATGAGATGCTGAAGCGTCTGCGTATGCTGATAGCCAAGCCCCATGGCATGGTGTTGGTCACGGGCCCAACAGGCAGTGGTAAAACTACCACGCTCTATTCTGCACTGAGTGAACTGAATGTCGCAGAAAAGAAGATTATCACCGTAGAGGATCCGGTAGAGTATCGTTTACCTCGGGTCAATCAGGTACAGGTGCATGATCAGATTGGCCTGAGTTTTTCACGGGTTCTGCGAACCGCCATGCGTCAAGATCCGGATATATTGCTGGTGGGAGAGATGCGTGACCTGGAGACGGCACAGATTGGTTTGCGAGCCGCCATTACTGGTCACTTTGTACTCTCTACCTTGCATACCAACAGTGCCATCGCAACCGTCAGTCGGCTGCTGGATATGGGTGCGCCTGGTTATCTGATGGCCTCATCATTATCGGCTATTGTGGCCCAGCGCCTGGTACGTCGTATCTGCAGTCACTGTGCAGAACCGCACACGCCGGATGAGATACAGCAAGCCTGGCTGGATGGCATAGATCATGGTTTTGATTTGAGTGGCCTGCGTATCGGTAAAGGGTGTAATCGCTGTGGACAATCCGGTTATCGGGGGCGGGTCGGTATTTATGAGATGCTTGAATTGAACGGTGAAATGGCTGCCGCACTTCGAAAGGATGATCATGAATCGTTTGGTGAACTTGCACTGGCAAGCCGGTATTTCGTGCCCCTGTGGAAATCGGGCCTGCGTTATGCCGCTGAAGGTACGACTTCACTGAGTGAGGCGATTCGAATTGCGGGTGATGTGGAGGTCTCCTGATGAGTTCAGGATTGACGGCTGAGGTAATCTAATGCGTGCCTTTGAATATAAAGCGCGAAATCGTCGTGGCGAGTCCATGACGGGCACCCTTGAGGGTGAAACGGCAGAATCCATTGCCGAGCAGTTATTTAGATCCAACCTGACGCCAATCGATATTGTCCCGGTTGAACGTCGTGGTGCCAGCAAAGAGATTAAGCTCGGTTGGTTTAAGCCTGGTGTCAATTTGGATGAGCTGGTGTTACTTTGTCGTCAGCTCTATACCTTGCAGAAGGCCGGTGTGCCTATTCTACGCAGTTTGGGAAGCCTGATTGATACCACGTCGAATCCGACACTGGCCTCCGCGTTAAAAGGGGTGTCGGACGATATTCAATCAGGCCGTGAACTGCACATGGCACTGGCGCGTTACCCGAATATCTTCTCGCCACTCTTTATCAGTCTGATCAAGGTTGGAGAGAGTACCGGTAGACTGGATGAGACCTTCCTGCAGTTGGCCGGCTATCTTGAGCTGGAGAAAGAGACCCGGAATCGCATAAAAAGTGCCACACGTTATCCCCTGACGGTTATTCTTGCCATTGTTGTGGCGCTGGTGATTATTAATATCTTCGTCATTCCGGCGTTTGCCGATGCCTTCGCCCGATTTGATGCTGAGCTGCCGATGGCTACGCAGATTCTTTTGGGTCTCTCCAGTTTTACCCTGAATTGGTGGCCTTACCTGTTATCTGGAATACTCGGCGGATTACTTGGATTACGATTCTGGATTATGAGTGAGGGTGGTGGTTATATCTGGTCCCGCATGATTCTGCAGATACCCCTGATAGGGAAGATTCTGAAAAAGGCTATCCTGGGAAGGTTTGCCCGGTCATTAGCACTGGCCATGCGTTCCGGTGTTCCCCTGGTTCAGGCGCTTACAGTCATCTCTGGTGTAGTCAATAATGCCTTTGTGAGTGAACGTGTACTGAGTATGCGGGATGGCATTGAGAGTGGTGATTCAATTGCTCGAACAGCGGCGGCAACCGGGATGTTTACCTCGATGGTACTGCAGATGATTGCCATTGGTGAAGAGACCGGCGCAGTTGATGATCTGTTGCTGGAGACGGCCGAGCATTATGAACGCGAAGTGAGGTATGACCTGGCACGACTCTCAGACGCCATTGAGCCCATCATAATCGTGATTATTGGTGGAATGGTACTGGTATTGGCCCTTGGGGTATTTCTACCGATGTGGGATCTCTCATCAGCCGTACACAATTAACAGACTGATAAAAAGAACCATCTAAACGCCTCTCAGTGTTTAGATGGTTTCACGTCAGGAATAGTTAAAGCCTTCGGTTAATGTACCAACCCTTTTTTCCCTCGGTCGGGTAAGCCATAGGCCAGAAAACCTTTTATAGCAATGGCTATACCCCAGAAAAATAGGGGATAGTAGAACCAGAGTGAGTCGCTACTGGTCATAATATCGATCAAAAACAGACCGGGATTGACGACAAGATAGATAATCAGGTGGCGATGAAATTTTGCAATTCTGTTTTCTCGGTTATCTGAGGCTGACATAGATTCTTGCTCCACTGCTAGGGTTGATGTGGCCTCTACAAGCGGTGCGGCATTCTCTGCACGGCTCTGCAGTAGTGAAACGTCAGTATCAAAAGCTGAGGCGATGGACTTGAGTGTCTCCAGGGAGGCTGTTCCCCCTTGCTCCACCCGTTGTATGGTTCGGGTGCTTAAGCCGCTGATATCGGCCAATTGCTCCTGTGACCATGCCCGCTCCAATCGTTTCTGCTTTAACCAGTTTTCGTTTTCTTGATCTGACATTGAGGCTACCTTCGCTACAGTGCGCAGTATTTCGTGATCCCGTCATACAGGCCACGACAGCAGGGTGACAACTACCTGACAGGGTGTTTAACTTAATTGTATTGTCTGTAAAAAATAATGAGAGTTAATTACCCTTCACTTAACAGATTACGCAAGTCGATAACTGCGGCATTGGCCCGTGATATGTACGATGCCATAACCAGAGAGTAGTTGGTCACAATACCGAAACCACCGCCATTGAGAACCATGGGACTCATTACGCTCTGTTGAGTCGCTTCCAGTTCACGAACGATCTGGCGCAGGCTGATCAGGGCATTTTTCTTTACCAGTATATCTCGGAAATCTATTTCAACGGCCTGCAGGAAGTGGATCAGCGCCCAAGTTGAACCTCTGGCCTCGTAAAAGACATCATCAATCTCCAGCCAGGGCGTGTGTACTTCAACCTGGGCGGCAGCATTGGTGGATTGTGCGGCTTCCGGGTCGCCGGAGAGATCTGTATTGATGCGCTCCTGTCCAACACTGGCACTCAGTCGTTGTGACAGACTGCCAAGGCGTTTTTCAACAATGGCCAGCCAGACCTTCAGATTGTCTGCGCGGGCATAAAACTGGGTATTTTGATCACTGCTTTGGGTCAGGTCATGCAGGTAAGTACGCAGAGCCTTGAGCCCTACACGATATTCACCTTCCGTAGATGGCAATAACCAGGAGTCATTACTGAAATTGAATTGAGGCTCGGTAGTAGCCAGATTTTTATTTTCAGTTGACTGTGACTGGGATCGACTGATGTCATTTCGAAGTGCGCGGGCCAAGTCACGGGACTGTACCAGTGCGCCGAATTCCCAGTTGGGAATGTTATCCAGAAAAAGGCTGGGCGGCATAACGTCATTGCTGAGGTAGCCCCCGGGTTTCTCCAGCAGTGTCTCCATGACACGAATCAATGATGCGGTGGTGTGGGTTCCCACTACCATCTTCGAACCTGCGAGTTGTTGCTCGGTATTTGTCTTGATATCAAACGGATCGGGCTCCTGGCTCCAGTAGACACTAAAGCCATACATGACCACGATCAGTGTGAACAACAGGAGACCACTTGCCCAGATCCAACCTTTTTCACGGATGGTCTGCGGGTGATAGAGTCGTACTAACTCTCTGAAAAGGCGAGTTAGCTTTGAGCCCAAGGCAGTCAGATAATTGTTCACTTGTTATAGTTCCCTAATAAAAAGTTGTCCCATAGCCTGTCATATTGGGACAATAGGCCTAAATCCAAGCAGAGTATCCCATATTTGAAGGAGCGTTGTTATGACCAAAGAGTATGATTTGATAGCCATTGGCGGGGGAAGCGGTGGGCTGTCAGCTGCTGAGAGGGCTGCAAAATACGGCGCTAGAAGTGCCGTCATTGAGGCCGGAAAACTGGGTGGCACCTGTGTCAATCTTGGTTGTGTGCCAAAAAAAATCATGTGGTATGGGGCATCAGTTGCCCACATGTTGAATGATGCACCGGCCTATGGCTTTAGTGTGAAACAGGAAGGTTTTGACTGGGGGAAGCTGATAACGCAGCGTAATCAGTATGTCACCAATATTAATGATTGGTATCACACCTATTTGCGTGATTCCAATATCGATGAGATTCAGGGCTATGCCCGGTTTGTTGATGATCACACCTTGGAGGTGAATGGTGAACAGTATAAGGCGAACCATATCGTCATAGCGCCTGGCTCCTATCCTGTCGTTCCTGAAATAGAGGGCGCTGCACTGGGTATTACCTCAGACGGTTTTTTTGCATTGAATGAGCAGCCCAGACGTGTCGCAGTGGTTGGGAGTGGATACATCGCGGTGGAGCTTGCCGGTATGCTCAATGCGGTGGGTACTGATGTGACCATGTTCCTGCGTGGTGAGCACCTGTTGCGTAAATTTGATCCCATGTTGCGTGAGAGCCTGATGGAAGAGATGTTGAGTGATGGCGTCAATATCATCTCATCCTCGCAGATAGAACGCATTGAACGGGCGGATGATGGCACGCTCACACTGACCTGTGCCGGTGGGCAGATACAAACCGGTTTTGATCAATTGATCTGGGCCATAGGGAGACAGCCACTGTCCGCCGATCTTGGGCTCGATCGCACAGCGATTTCCATGGATGCGCAGGGTTATATCAAGGTAGACGAGTTTCAGAACACCTCTGTGTCCGGTGTTTATGCCCTGGGCGATGTGACGGATGCACCGCAGTTGACGCCGGTTGCCATCGCCGCTGCCCGTCGTCTTTCCGATCGTCTGTTTGGCGGCATGCTGGATAGACGACTCGACTATAGTCTGGTTCCCAGTGTGGTCTTTTCTCATCCGCCGATTGCAACCGTGGGGTTGACCGAAGACGAGGCCCGAGAGAGCCATGGGGAGGCGGTTAAAGTCTATCAGTCACGCTTCACGCCCATGTACCACGCCTTTACAGAACATCAGACCAAGGTGGCGATGAAGCTGGTTTGTGTCGGAGCGCAAGAGAAAATCGTGGGTTGTCATATCATCGGTTTTGGTGCGGATGAGATGCTGCAGGGATTTGCTGTTGCCATTCGCATGGGGGCAACGAAAAAGGATTTCGATGACACTATTGCGATTCATCCTACCGGTTCGGAAGAGCTGGTAACGATGCGCTAGCGGCTACTATTAAAAATTAATGGGTCGAGCTGAGCCCCTGGACCATGTGCAGGAAGTTGGTAAGTCGTTGGGGGTGGATCTTTCCCTCCTCAACGGCTTCCTTCAACGCACATCCCGGTTCCTTCTGATGACTACAGTTACTGAACTTACAGTGCCCCAGGTAGGCCCCAAACTCGATGAAACCCTGGGCCACCGAGTCTGGCGTTAAGGCGCCCAACCGGAAACTTCTTACGCCGGGGGAATCAATCAGATGCCCACCGGAGGGTAGATCATAAAGTGTCGTGGCAGACGTGGTGTGACAACCCAGTCCGGATGCTTCAGACAGGCGGCCAATCTGTATTTCAATATCGGGTAACAGTGCCATTATCAGCGAAGACTTGCCGACGCCTGATTGTCCCACCAGGATACTGGTCTGATGATTCAGTCGCTCGATCAATGGGTCTAACCCATGTTCAAATTTGGCACTGATTTCGATCACGGGATAACCGATTTTCTCGTAATGACCAAACTGCTGCTCGAATGCCTTGAGGGCAGCGGTATCCATTAGATCCCGTTTGTTCAATGCAATAATCGTGGTGACACCGATCTGTTCGGCGGCAACCAGATACTGATCCACCAAATACTGACTGGGCAGTGGCTCAGGTGCCAGCACAACCACAATCTGGGAAATATTCGCGGCCAGGGCGCGCGCTTCGCCGCTGAAGTTGGGCCGTATCAGCGCCGTGTCACGGGGCATGACCGCCGTGACGACACCCTGCCCATCAGCAGTAGATTGCCAGACCACGCGATCACCGCACACAACCTGGCCAATGTTTTGTCTTGAAAGGCAATGGGTGTAGTGTTCTGAACCGTCGGTAATAACCAGGTTCTGACCATGGCGGGTGATGACCCGGCCTTCACGGGGCGTGTGTTCACTCGCTTCCGAGAGGGCCTGGTCCGCCTGCTGATCGAGTTTATTTCTGCGTCGATCCTGTATCGCGCTGATACGTTCACGTTGTCGTTCGGTCAGTCTGCGTTTAGCCATGCGGTATATACTGCTCTTCGATTACTTGAACTTGTAGAACTCAATGTTTAGGTGTTCAGCGGTGTTTTCGACATCTTCGTCGAACCAGTTCAAGTTAAGAGCCAACTGACAACGTTGTACCTGGGTGGATAAACCTTTACGGCTGGTTACTCTGCGGTCGCTTCGGCTGTAGACCTCACTGCCGTGACACGAAGTGCAATTATCGGCGTGTTGCTGTTTGCCTGCTTCGATGTCAAAGGCATTTGCCTGGGTTGCCGTAAGCATTACCAAGCTGAAAAAGACGGGCTTCAGATAGAATAGTTTCATGCAGTAGCTTCTCCCTGGGTGGATACAGTTCCAATTTTAGTGGAAAGATGCGCAACACGTACAGGCGCAGGCGGGTGGCTATCATGAAAAGCCGAGTAGAGCGGGTCCGGTGTCAGGGTATTGGCATTTTCTCTATAGAGTTTGACCAACGCGGTGATCATCGGTTCAGCGCCGGCCTGCTGTACGGCAAAATCGTCGGCTTCAAATTCGTGCTTACGGGACATGATGGCCATTAATGGCTGAAGAAATTGGGTAAAGACCGGAAGTGCCAACATGAAGAGTAGCAATGCCAGTGCATTTGTCTGCCCGGTTACGCCTAACGCCTGGTAAAACCAGGCCTGACCGGTTAGCCAGCCCAGCAGTGCAAAACCTACCAAGGTCATGAACGTCGACAGAAGAAGGTGTTTAAGAATATGCCGTCTTTTAAAGTGTCCCAGTTCATGGGCCAGGACGGCTTCCATCTCATCTCCATCAAGGCTTTCAGCTAGTGTGTCATAGAAGACAATGCGTTTATTTTTGCCAAAGCCGGTGAAATAGGCGTTACCGTGGCCAGAGCGTTTTGATCCATCCATGATAAATATGCCTTTGCTGGCAAATCCACAGCGCTCAAGCAGACCCTGTATACGTTCTTTCAGCGCGCCTTCTTCAAGCGGCGTGAACTTGTTAAAGAGTGGAGCAATCAGGGTAGGGTAGATCCACATCATCAGAAGCATAAAGCCCATCCAGACTGCCCAGGCATAGAGCCACCAATTTTCACCTGCCTGCTCCATTAGCCACAGAATCACCCACAGCAGGGGTGTCCCGATAATGACCCCGAGCAATAGCTGTAAAAGCATATCTTTAACGTATTGTCCGGGTGTCGTTCTATTAAAGCCAAACCGCTCTTCAAGTACAAAGGTACTCCAGATGGCAAGGGGCAGCCCAATCACTCCTGAGATCAGCGACATACTGTAGATCAGGCCAATACCTTCCCAGACAGGGGGGAGATCAAATTGCTGCCACTGATGTTGGAGAAGCTCAATGCCTCCCCCAAGCGTCCACAAGAGCAGCAGAGTGGTGCCGATGACCAGGTCTATTCGTCCAATTGAGAGCTTGGCCAAGGTGTAATCGGCTGCTTTTTTGTGTTCGTCAATTGTAACCTTGTCTGCGAATGCGCTGGGGACGGTCTGGCGATTATTCGCGACATGCTGCTGCTGTCGCCACATCAGCCAGAACTGTGTGATAACGCCCAATGTCAGGGTGAGCAAGAATATTTCAGTAAATAGATGCATGGCGTAAGGATACAGACATAGGATCGCTTCTGCTAGAATGCAGTGCGCTTAGCGTTTAACTGGGCAAGTAACTGGAACGGGAGTAGAGACGGTGCAGGATTCAACCAATTTGATCTGGATAGACCTTGAGATGACCGGGTTGGATACCCAGAATGACCGTATTATCGAGATTGCCACTATTGTTACAGATGTACATCTGAATATCCTTGCGGAAGGACCGGTTATCGCAATACACCAGTCGGATGAAGTAATGAGCGCAATGGATGAGTGGAATACCAACCAACATGCAAAATCGGGACTGACTGAGCGCGTACGAATCAGTAAGTTCAGTGAAGCCGATGCGGAACGGCAAACACTGGATTTTCTCTCCAAGTATGTTCCTAAAGGGGCATCGCCCATTTGTGGTAACAGTATCTGTCAGGATAGGCGGTTTCTGGCCCGTTCGATGCCCGAGCTGGAAGACTATTTCCACTATCGTAATCTTGATGTCAGCACGCTCAAGGAGTTGATGAATCGCTGGGCGCCTTCACTGGCAGGTGGACTGGTCAAGCAGGGTAAACACTTGGCGATGGATGATATTAAAGACTCAATTATTGAGCTTCAATATTACAGAACACACTTTTTAAGAATTCCGGAAGTTCCGGTCAGTAATGAAGATTGATAACGGTTAAATATAGGTATCAATCTGCTCGACTGGTGCAGGGCTGGGTGTGGCGCCACTCCGTTCTAAGCGCTCATTGAGTTGACTGCGACCGTCGTCGCCTGATTGGCTGCGTTCTTCCAATTGTGCCCTTTTTAGCTCCATGTTTTGTTCGAACAGTTCAGCACGGGCTTCCTGAGCTATGCTGCTGGCCTGTGCAGCCACTTTTCTGTCTTGTGAAGACGGGTTCGCAGGGGCGAGTGCGGCGCGTCGAATAGTCTCCGCTTTCTCTTCAGTTGCCTTGGGATCACCTGGCACAACGCTGGTATCAATCTTGACATCTCCACCGACTGCATAGAGCTGACCGTCCGGGCCGCGCTGGTATTCCAGATTGACCCCGCTGGTGGCGTATCGTCCTGCTACCGAGAGATGGGCCTGCTCGTGGGCACGCACCTCCCTGTCTCTTGCCTGTAGAGACCTGAGCTCCTGGGACTCCTTGCTGTTGTTGTCCTTCAGGGCTTCTTTTTTTTCAGTGGCAGTCACTGCAGGGCGTGTGCTCTCTTCCTTTGTCTTTTCCTGCTTGGCTGTTTCTGCAGGTTGGGCCAGAGGCGTATAGGCTGCACTGGAAAAACTAACTTCCATTATGACACTCCTTCCCCTCCATTAATCAGTGATGGCTTCATGTATATCCTAATAGTAGTTCATAATTCACACTAAACAAGTGGGGTTAAAAGTGATTTGTCAAGACGATTCAAGTTTGGCTAAGGCCCAGTTCACATGCTCGCGTACAACCTCTGAGCTGTGTTGTTGGCGACTTTTGAGTGCTGTAATAGTGGCGTCAGAATGGCAGGCGTTGCCGAGGGCAATCGCAATATTGCGCAACCAGCGTTCATGACCCATGCGTCTGATAGGTGAGCCCTCAAACCGTTTCAGGAAGGTGGCTTCGTCCCAGGCAAACAGCTCGCAGAGGCTGGCACTGTCGAGCCCATGCCGGGGTAAAAACTCTTCGCCCGCAGCGGGTGTTGCAAATCGGTTCCAGGGGCAGGCCATGAGGCAGTCATCACAACCGAAAATGCGGTTTCCCATTAATGGTCGAAGTGGTTCAGGGATCGAGCCGTCCAGTTCTATGGTCAGGTAGGAGATACAGCGACGGGCATCCACCTTATAGGGGGCAATGATGGCCTGAGTCGGGCAGATATCGATACAGTCAGTACACCGGCCACAATGATCAGACTCTGCCTGGTCGATGGGTAAGGGAAGGGTTGTATAGAGTTCGCCCAGAAAAAACCACGAACCCGCTTTCCGATTGACAATATTGCTGTGCTTACCAGTCCAGCCTAACCCGGCTTTTTCGGCCAGGGCCCGCTCAAGTACGGGGGCAGAATCAACAAAGGCACGATAGCCAAATGTGCCTACTTCCGCTTCAATTTGCTTGGCGAGTTTCTGTAAACGATTTCGCATCAATTTGTGGTAATCACGCCCCAGTGCATACCGGGAAATGAACGCAAGATCGGAATTCCTTAATATCTCTTCTGGCTGATCATCGGGTGGCAGATAATCCATGCGTACAGAAATAATGCGCAAGGTACCTGGAACCAACTCTTCCGGTCGTGACCTTTTTAAGCCATGTTGGGACATGTAATTCATGTTGCCGTGCATGCCTTGATCAAGCCATTGATGCAGATGTTGTTCGGCAAGGGTCAGGTCAGTATCAGCGATACCTACTTGCTGAAAACCAAGCTCGGTTCCCCATTGCCTGATCTGTCTGGCCAGTGCTTGATAATCTGTAGCAGTCTTAAGGGTCATGATGGCAGCGATGTTAGCATTAAACCCCTGTAGAATAGCAGCGCCTTAATGGGACAAAACCCGCTGAATTGCCCTACAATGATGGGCAAAAATGATCCGAAACCCGAGTTGGAATGATGATGACTGAACGTTCGTTTCTACCTGATAGCCTTTATCTTGCGGAGCAGGTTCGGCTCCTGGACAAGATTGCTATAGATGATTTCCATATACCGGGTTCTACCTTGATGGAACGTGCCGGGGGCGCTGCATTCAACCTAATGCGACAGCGTTGGCCTGATGTACAAAAAATTCTGTTGCTCTGTGGTACAGGAAATAATGGCGGTGATGGTTTTGTTGTTGCCCGATTGGCGCTTGAAGCCGGTTTGGATGTACAGCTCATACTGCTGGGCTCTCAAGAGAGACTATCCGGCGATGCTGAGGTTCAGGCCACTGGTTATTTGAAAGTGGGTGGCCTGATTACGCCTTTTGTTCAACTTGATAACGATGTCGATTTGATCATTGATGCTGTGTTGGGAACAGGTCTTGAGCGTGAGGTAACCGGCGCTTGGGCTGAAGCACTGGATGCAGCCAATCGCCATAAGGCCCCGGTATTTTCTTTGGATATCCCGTCAGGTCTCAATTCCGACACCGGGCAAATAATGGGCTGTGCCATTATGGCTGATATGACAATGACGTTTATCGGTCTTAAACGCGGTATGTTTACGGGAGAGGGGCCCGCATGCTGCGGTGATATCGCCTTCGATAGTCTGGCTGTCCCTTATGCAGTCTATGACGCTGTTTTAAGTCATACCCGGCGGTTGCAGTGGAGTGCCTATGCAAAGCAACTCAAACCTCGTTCGCGCACCCAACACAAAGGTCAGTCAGGACATCTGCTGCTGGTAGGTGGTGATCTGGGGATGCTGGGAGCAATCAGTATGGCTGGCCAGTCTGCTGCACGCACCGGGGCCGGTCTTGTCACCATTGCTACAAGGGCGGCACATGCCGCGTTAATTGCCAGTAGTAGGCCGGAGTTGATGTGCCACGGCGTGGAAACGCCAGAGGCTCTGTCACACCTGTTGGCGCGTGCGGATGCGGTGGTGATTGGTCCCGGTTTGGGGCAGTCGAAATGGGGATTGGAGATGCTGCGTAAAGTCCTGGAGTCCCCCTTGCCGTTGGTCATGGATGCGGATGCCCTCAACTTGCTGTCGATGGAGCCTCAAGCACGAGATAACTGGGTGCTGACGCCTCATCCCGGTGAGGCCGCAAGGTTGCTGGAAGAGGATACAGCCACAGTGCAAAATGACCGTTTTCATAGCGTGACGACACTACAGCAGCGCTATGGGGGCGTAGTCGTTCTAAAGGGTGCGGGGACATTAATTTGTGACGGACAAGCTGGCATTGTGGATCTCTGTGATGAAGGTAATCCGGGAATGGCGGTGGGTGGAATGGGTGACATCCTGGCTGGCATTATTGGATCGCTTATCGTCCAGGGTGAAACGGTTCAGCGTGCAGCCCGTATGGGGCCTTGTTTGCATGGCAAAGCGGGTGATCTGGCGGCCTGTATGGGGGAAAGGGGGATGTTGCCACTCGATCTCTTGCCCTATCTGCGGCAACTAATAAATCCGGAGTGCCGTTCATGATGATGTTGCATCCAGAAAACGAGGCGGCGCAGGAAGCTATTGGACGGGCGCTGGCCCGGGCCTGCACAAAAAACTGTCTGGTTTATCTTAAAGGTGATTTAGGGGCAGGAAAGACAACTTTGGCAAGGGGGTTTCTCCGAGGAATGGGTCATACCGGGGCCGTCAAAAGCCCGACCTATACGCTGATTGAACCCTATGAAATTGCAGGTAAACGCTACTATCACCTGGATCTCTACCGCTTGGCTGATCCCGATGAACTGGAATATCTGGGGCTCAGAGACTTGCTGGAGGAAGAGGCGGTTCTGTTGGTTGAGTGGCCAGAGCAGGGCGCAGATGCCCTGCCGATACCGGACATTCTGGTATCAATTCACTATGAGGAAAAGGGGCGTGAGTTAAAAATTGAAGCCAAATCAGCTCATGGAAACAGTGTGCTGGCAGCGCTGCAGTCTGAGTTAGGCCAAAATCTTAATGATTAAAGATAAAATAAGCCGCTATCTAGCCGATATTACTGGAAATTATTAAAATCACATGCTATCTTTTATTGGCATAAAGCGGCTTAATTTGTTCTGAACGGCACGGAAATATGAGGAAATTTGCGATAATTCTTTTGCTATTGCTCAGCTCTCAGCTGTTTGCAGGGCAAGTCGTCGTTGATAATCTTCGTATCTGGGCAGCGCCAGACCATACCCGGCTGGTTTTTGATACCAGTAGCCCGGTAAACCATAATATTTTCACTCTGAAACAGCCTGATCGTCTAGTCATAGATATTCAGAATGCCAAACTGACAGGCAAGCTACCTGAGGCTGAAAATAACCCGTTAATAAAACGATTGCGCAGTGCCCAGCGCAAAGACGGTAGTCTTCGTGTAGTGCTTGATCTAGGTACACACACCAGCCCCAAGAGCTTTGTGTTGAAACCCAACAGCCAGTATGGGCATCGATTAGTTGTTGATTTGTATGGAGATGCAGTTCAGGGCGTCAGTACAAAGAAACAGAAAACAGTCAGGCAGACCGCTCAACGTGAGTTACGTGATGTGGTGATTGCTATTGATGCCGGGCACGGCGGAGAGGATCCTGGTGCAAAGGGTCGGCGGGGTACCTATGAAAAGCATGTTGTACTCTCCATAGCACGCAAGCTTTCGGCCATGATCGCAAAAGAGCGTGGTATGAAATCGGTCATGATCCGGGATGGTGACTACTATTTGGGCCTGCGTAAACGGATGGATCTCGCGCGCTCACATCGTGCTGATCTGTTTGTTTCGATTCATGCAGATTCTTTCCGAGATCCACGAGCCAGGGGTTCTTCTGTCTATACCTTGTCAAATCGAGGTGCTTCCAGTGAGGCTGCGCGCTGGTTGGCAGAGAGTGAGAACAGCGCGGATTTGATCGGTGGTGTGAAGCTGGAAGACAAGGATGATGTACTGGCATCTGTACTGCTTGATCTCTCCCAGACGGGCACGCGGCAGGCGAGTCATGATGTTGCAAATAAAGTGCTTGGGAAGCTAAAAACGGTTGGCAGAACCCATAAACGGACCGTACAGCAGGCCGGTTTTGCAGTACTAAAATCCCCGGATGTTCCATCAATATTGGTAGAGACTGCCTTTATTTCGAATCCTGAAGAGGAGCGTAAACTGCTTAATCCTCGCCATCAGGATAAAGTTGCTCGCGCTATCCTGGATGGGTTACGTGGCTATTTCCGCAACAGCCCACCACCCGGCACCTTGATGGCCAGTTTGAAATCCCGCAGACACACCATTTCCAGAGGTGATACTTTGGGTGGCATAGCTGACCACTATGATATCAGTCTGGCGAGCCTCAAGTCGGCTAATGGTATATCGAGTGACATAATCCGGATTGGTCAGGTTCTGGTCATTCCTGGCACCTGATTGCGATTTCACTTCCCTCCGTACACGATCTCCATCTGGCCTGATTACTGGGTATAATCCCAGCTTTAATCGAAACCCTTCTAGCTGAATAATAGTAAATTGATCCGATTAGCCATCGGTACTCTACTGACAGGTGTGGTCCGGCATGCGAATACAAGCACTTTCTCCCCAATTAATTAATCAGATCGCAGCGGGCGAGGTGGTTGAACGCCCCGCATCGGTTATCAAGGAGTTGGTCGAGAACAGTCTGGATGCGGGTGCGACTCGTATTGAAGTTGATATTGAGCAGGGCGGTGGCAAGCTGATTCGTGTGCGGGATAACGGTTCTGGCATACATCCGGATGATCTGGCGCTCGCATTGTCACGTCATGCCACCAGTAAAATATCCAGTCTGGAAGAGTTAGAGCGGGTAAATAGCATGGGTTTTCGAGGCGAAGCGCTGCCGAGTATCTCCTCTGTTTCCAGGCTCTCTATTGCCACGCGTGCCGCAGGTGAGAGTGCCGGCTGGTCGATAACCGGAGATGGTGGAGATCAGATTACGCCCCCGGTGCCTGATGCACACCCTCAGGGTACGACGATAGAGGTGCGAGACCTTTTCTATAATACCCCGGCGCGTCGAAAATTCATGCGTACTGAGAAGACGGAGTTCGGGCATATTGAAACACAGTTAAAGCGATTGGCCTTGGGGCGATTTGATGTCTCGTTCAGCCTCTCACATAACCGTAAGGAGGTCTTTTCGCTACCGTTAGCAGGACGTCCGATGGAGCAGGAGCGCAGACTGTCTGGTTTGCTTGGCTCTTCATTTGTTGAGCAGGTTATTCACCTTGAGCGGGAGCAAGCGGATCTTTCATTGCGTGGTTGGATCGCCCGGCCTGTGTTTTCCCGCAGCCAGGCGGATATGCAATATTTCTACGTTAATGGCCGAATGGTTCGCGATAAGCTGGTCGCACATGCCGTGCGGCAGGCCTTTCAGGATGTACTGTTTCATGGCAGGCATCCAGCCTATGTGCTCTATCTGGATCTCGATCCGATGCTTGTGGATGTTAATGTCCATCCCGCTAAACATGAAGTGCGTTTCCGGGATAGCCGAATGGTGCATGGTTTTATTTATCGAACCCTTCACCATATGTTGGCGGAGACAAAACCCGGTCAGGAGATTGATAAGAGCACCGGAGAGATACGCTTGGTTGAAGGTGAGTCTTTGCCGTCAGAACCAAAGCCTGAAGTGATGGCACACCAGCGTCCGCTGGGTCTGCATGTAAAGGAGCGACAGGCTGATTATCAGTCCAGCTTTGATATCCAGCGACCTGTTGAGTTGACTGAAGAGAAAGAGGCGTTAGTGGAGGGCACAGAACCGCAAATACCGCCACTCGGCTATGCGCTTGCCCAGTTAAAAGGCATCTATATTTTGGCAGAGAATGAAGCAGGTCTTATTCTGGTAGATATGCACGCTGCCCATGAACGGATTACATACGAACGCTTTAAACAGGGGTTTGAGCATGGAAGGATAAGTTCACAGCCGCTGTTAGTCCCACTTTCAGTTGCAGTCAGTGCGCGAGAGGCCGATCTTGCCATTGAGCACCAGGTGCTATTTGAGGAGCTGGGAATGGAGGTTGATCGACTCGGCTCGGAAACGCTGGTGGTCAGAGCAATACCCGTTTTATTGCATGGTACGGATGCTGAAAAATTACTCCGGGATATGCTGTCGGATATTGTTGTACATGGAACCAGTGAGCGTATTCGGAATGATATCAATGAAGTGCTTGCCACAATGGCTTGTCATGGGTCAGTGCGTGCCAACAGGCGTCTGACCATGGAAGAGATGAATGGATTGTTACGCGATATGGAGCGCACGGATCGCAGTGATCAATGCAATCATGGTCGACCGACTTGGATCCAACTTGATTTGAGTTCGTTGGACAAGCTTTTCCTGCGGGGGCAGTAATGGCTGAGATGCAGGAAATGAAATCGCTGCCGCCAGCAATCTTCCTGATGGGCCCCACAGCATCTGGAAAGACAGCTTTAGCCATCGATCTGGTGCAAAAATTGCCTTGTGACATTATCAGTGTTGATTCCGCTTTGGTCTATCGTGGTATGGATATTGGTACGGCCAAACCTGATGCGGCGGAATTGGCATTAGCACCCCATCGGCTTATCGATATCTGTGATCCGGGTGAGGCGTATTCAGCAGCCAGATTCAGTGAGGATGCCCTTAGGGAGATGGCGGAAATAACGGCAGCGGGACGCCTGCCGTTGTTAGTTGGGGGAACCATGCTCTATTTCAGGGCGCTTGAGTTCGGTCTTTCAACCCTCCCAGAGGCTAATCCCGATGTCCGTAGCCAGCTTGAGCAGGAGGCGAATCAGGTCGGATGGGAGCAGATGCATCAACAACTTTCCGAGGTTGATCCAGAGTCGGGGGCTCGAATTCATCAAAACGACCCGCAGCGGATACAGCGCGCGTTAGAAGTTTACCGAATCACAGGTCAACCCATGTCAAAGCTACAGCAGCAGGCTGGGGATTATCAGTTACCCTATCAGCCGATTAAACTGGCTAGAGCACCAAACGACCGGGCCGTGCTGCATGAACGAATTGCCAAGCGTTTTGAGATAATGGTACAGCAGGGATTTGAGGCAGAAGTCAGGCAGTTGCTGGAACGGGAGGATCTTTCGCCGCAAACACCATCCATGCGCTCTGTCGGTTATCGTCAGATGATTCAGTATGTTAAGGGTGAATTAAGTAAACAAGAGATGATCGAGCGGGGAATAATCGCTACACGACAGCTAGCAAAGCGCCAATTTACCTGGCTGCGATCGTACCCGGGGGTTCACTGGCTCGATGAAGATGCCGGGGATATCTTGCAGCAGGCCTTGAAAATCATTGAGGGCGACCTCACCTTGGATTAACAGTGTGAGCTGTGTGCTACAATT
>JAPHUE010000077.1 GCA_026196795.1 Sedimenticola sp. | reverse complement strand
TTCGGCAATATTGGAGAGATCATAGGCCAAGGTAAGGTCAATCTCACGCTCCTCTGCATTGCCGGTATAATCGGTTTGGCCCACCATCAGACCCAGGGTGGCTGCGCCAAATGCGTATTCAGCGCCTAGATATAAGGTCTCCGCGTCGGTTACATAGACCTGGTTACCCTCTTCCAGTGGGTTGATGTTTTCACCCAAATCGGTGAAATGGCCTACGCCACCGTCCTTATCCGTGTCGATATAGCCGGCCTTGAGTGCCAGTCCTCCCAGCGTTCCCCGCAGCTCGAGGTGGAGGATATTGCCATCGTTTTCACCTGCGACATCGACATCGGATGTTGCATAATGGACGGTGACACCAAGACCTGAAGTGTGTTCATAGTCGGCTTTAAGGCCGATCCCATCAAAGATCTCATCTTCATGAATATAGTAGGGATTCAGGGTCAAGCCTTCCATGGGGGTAATCTTGGCGTCCAGGAAGTAGGCGCCATCGTCGCTGATGTCGGCGAATGAGTGATTGAGCTCATCTTCATTGGCCACCGCAATACTGCGGCTGTAACCGGCAGTTAGCTCGGTATAGGGTAGTGCTGTGCTGGTGATGGTAAGGGCCTCATGAAAGTCAGCCACCCACTCCAGGTCGATCTCCTGTCGTCCCAGCGTGGCGCCGAACTGTTCACCCTGGTAGCTTATATAGGCCTCTGTCATGAGCGTGCCAACACCTTCGTCTGAGTCGCCAAGGTTATCCTCATCGACCTCTGTGCCATGACGAAGAGCCAATCCCATTTGAAATCCATTCAGTGGGGCGGTCTCATACTTCAGGCCAAGGAAGCCTGTTCCATAGGCTGAATCAGTGCTGCTCCTGTTATCGATTCCTTTATAAAAAAGATTCAGATCGCCACTCACGGTGCCATTTTTAAAGGCATCAGAAAGATTGTCTGCATAGGCAGTGGGCATACTCAATATTGAGAGTAGCGACAGTGTAAGCGTGTGCTTTTTCACGGTTTCCCCTTGTTACAATTTACTAATTAATGAATGTTTAAAAAAATGACTATTTAGCTCAGACGCTGGATAAGCCAGTGAGTAAAATAGTGGCTGTAATCAGTGTGGCCAGGATAAGGCCGACGGGCGAATGGCCAGATGACCTGGAGATTACCCGAGCTTTTTGAGTTGCTTTCATCATGGGTATTGCCCTATTCAGTGTTTATTGGCCGTAATGTCCGAGAGCTCTTTGGCAAAGGCGGACAGACCGGAGCTGCGCAATGGAATAAAGGTTTTCGCATTTCGTTTGCAGAACCGCTTTACCTTCAGGCAGGCATCGTGGCTGATGCAGTCTATGGGACAGAACACCATGTCAGCCTTGGATAACAGGCAGTGAAGATTGGCCCGACTCTCCTCGACCCCGCCATCATGGTGCTCAAACTGACCCTGAAATTTCTCAACCAGGGCGCGAAAATGGGGGGAGAGTGAGGTGCGGCCACCGACATAGACAACCTGTCGCCCACAAAGGCTGCCAGTCGGTTCTGGGTTTACTGAAGAGGCGTCACACAGCATCTCACCCAAGGCAAGCTCAATGGCTCGCTGTTCGGCTTCGGTTTCTTTCAGCTGTTGCTTGCTCGATTCCAACTCGCTGGTTAGGTCCTCTGCTCGCTGTGTGGCGGAGCCGAGTCGGCGCTTGGTTCTATCCAGTTGGCGGAGTGCAACAGCCAGCTCCCGTCTTAACGTCAGCAGCTGTTCATTCAGTTCAATCTCAGCCGGAGTTTGCTGAGGGATATTGCGACTGATCTGTACCAACATCTGCTGTTCCAGTTGTTGAATGAACTGCTGCTTCTGGCGTAACTGGTTCTGGTGCTGATGGGCTTGTTTAATGGCGTCGGCCTTGAGGGAGGCGACACTGGCTTCAAGTCTGACCAGCCGTTTCAGGTCGGCCCGATTCGAGGCCCCTTCCAGGTGGGACAGCATATGAACTTCACCATAGATCTGATCAAGCAGGGCTTCACTCATATGGGGATGTGTAACCAGCGTCCAGAATGGGCCTGCAATATCACCCGTCTTAATGGCCTTCTGCCAGGCATCACCAAGTAGTTTTTCGTCGGACAAGCGCATCAGCTGGGCAATCGTACGCTGATATTTTTTGTCCAGCAGTCGGGTAAGCAGACGAGCACTGTGACCATCCTGCCCGGCAACCGAGACCAATGCCCGATGTGCATCATAATCCGACGCCCTTGGGTCGAGGATTATGCCTGATTGTCGAATGATCTTTTTAAGTTCATGCAGTGTCAGGCAGGTTCCAAGGATGGCGCAGTGATAGCTTCTATCCACTTCCCAGACTTTGAGTCGACGTTTGGCTGTCTGCTGCGGTGGTTCAAAGCGCTTCCTGGTCAGATCGCACATGGAGCGGAACTCTCAAGGGAGAGTCCAAGTCTCTCGATATAACTTAGACCCTCGTCCTGAATGTCATCTAGCGAGAGCTCACCGCTCTCCAATAGAGGGATAATCCAGCCGGCACCACAGCGCAGGATCTCCTGGCCTGTTTCAGCATCAAGCAGGCGTAAGCAGGGGTCTCGCCTTTCCAGCCAGGCATCAATGACGCATCGCATGTTGTTTGTCTCCATCTCATCCATTTGAGACTAATGATAATCATTATCATTCGCAAGTCAAGGCAAACAACTATTATTTGTGGAGTGGATAGTCGGGCTGGCGACGTGGATTAGTAGTGGGGCGGGATTTCATTACCACCCTGATTGCCGTCTGGTGGTTCCAGGTTACGCATCTGCTTATGCAGTTCTTGAATGGCGAGCTTCAGGGTGTTGATCTGATTCTGCTGCTGGCTAACCGTTAATGTGAGCTCTTGAATAGCGTCTTCCTGGAAGGCGATGCGATGCTCGAGATCGATAAGTTTGTCCTTCATGCCTTGTGTTCCCGTGACAGGTATTCAATGGACTGCATCTCTTGCAGTCGGCTCACGGCGCGTTCGAATTCAAAAGCCAGCCGTTCCCCCTGGTAAAGTTGATGAGGCAAGGCTGCCGCACTGATAATCAGCTTAACGCCCCGATCATAAAATTCGTCGACCAGGAAGACGAATCGTCTCGCCGCATCATCAAGATCACCACCGAGAAACGGGATATCCGAAATTATCACCGTATGGTAGCAGCGTGCCAGCTCAAGATAATCTGCCTGGCTGCGAGGTGGTCCGCAGATGGTGAGAAAATCGAACCAGATCAGATCGTCCGCCTTTCGCTTGGCCGGAATATCCCGCCCATAGAGACTGATGGTACCGCCTTCTTCGCCGGGTTCAGGGGCCAGATGTTCAAACTCCTCATTCAGTTGATCGGTTACGCCAGGGTTAAGTGGAGTATGGTAGACGGTGGCCTGTTCCAGGTAGCGCAGTCGATAGTCTGTCCCGGCATCCAGTTTAATGATCTGGGTGTGTTGGTTGATCAACGCAATGGCGGGGAGGAAGCTGCTGCGCTGGAGTCCATTTTTATACAGGTTGTCGGGTTCGGTATTGGATGTGGTGACCAGTGTGACGCCACGCTCAAAGAGTGATTTAAGCAGCTGGGCAAGAATCATCGCGTCGCCAATATCGGTCACGATGAACTCATCCAGACAGAGAATACGCGTGCGGGAAGCCAGCTCTTCCGCCACTTTATCCAGCGGATTTTTTACCCCTTTATAGCGTGCCAGTGCTTCGTGGGTTTCTCGCATGAAGTGGTGGAAATGGATGCGCAGTTTGTTGTTAAAAGGGAGCTGATTGAAGAACAGATCCACCAGCCAGGTTTTCCCCCGCCCAACCCCGCCCCAGAGGTAAACACCCTTTATGGGTGTGCGTTGCGGGGTGTTTTTACGTTTGAGCAGGCGACTGAAAATAGCGGGCTCGGGAACAGGTGGTTCCGGCTCGATAAGTCTTTCGTAGAGAGACTGAAGTTCAGCAACGGCGGCCGCCTGATCCGGATCGGCAATCACTTCGGATCGTTGAATTTGTTGTTGGTAATAGTGTTCGGGTGTCATCCTGCAAGAATACCGGAATCATCTTATGCTTGCCTAGCTTGACGGTGTAAACACTCAGCTATCATCCCCTCCTGGGTAACGCTCATCCAGGTTAGCGGGGCAGAGTACGGTACGCATCGTGCCAATCAGCGTAAGTAGCTGGCCATTGCGAATGCGATAATAGATACGATTGGCCTCTTTCCTGGAGACCACGATATTCTTGTTTCGCAGTTGTTCAAGGTGTTGAGAGATATTGCTTTGTGATGTGCCCGTTCGTTCCACGATCTCACCTACTGATAGCTCTGCATCACCCAGTGAGCAGAGTATTTTCCAGCGTAGAGGATGCGCCATGGCTTTCAGGGCATTGGCGGTCAGGGTGGTATTCTCATTGTTTACTTCAGGTTCATTTGGGTCACTCATGATTAACTCCTGTTACTACTTAATCCTATCGGGGCTTTTAGCCTTTGCGGCATCAAGCGCCGGTACCTCTTCCTGGCGTATATAGCCAGTCATATCCTTGGCAATACATAAGATGTCGCTGATTTCCCCGCTTGCCTGTTTCACAGCTGTACGTGAGAAAAGAATGGGAATGCGTTTTCCTTCTCGGGTAATAAAGCGGGCTTCAATTTTATTGAGTGCGCCAACACGAATCAGTGCCTCCAGCCAGGTTCCCATGAAGGCACCGGCCTGTTCATCTTCATCCTCTTCAAAGATATCGCCAATCCCCATGCCCAACAGCTCTTCGTCGCTATAACCGAGCATCTGGCGCAGAGCGGGATTGACCTCCATGATCTTGCCTTCAGGGTTCAGAACCAGCAGCGCCTCACCCATGTAGTTGATGATGTTTTCCAGATGCTGCTTGGCAAGTGCCAGCTCAGCGGTCCGTTCGGCGACTTTTTGTTCCAGGATCAGATTCAGTGATCGCTCTTTTTCAATCAGCCTGAAATAGGTGCTGATTTTGTTGATGAGCTGGTTGTCATCAATAGGTTTGAGTAGATAATCCACGGCACCCACCTCATAACCCTTTTGCTGGAACTCTTGGGTCTTGAAGGCAGCGGTGAGGAAGATAATGGGGATGTCGCGTGTCTTCTTGCGGATTTTCAGCATGGAGGCGGTCTGAAAGCCATCCATCTCTGGCATTTGAATATCAAGAATAATCAGGTCAATTGGTTCGCCGCTTAACGCAATATCCAGCGCCTGCTGTCCAGAGGTGGCCTCCAGGATATTGACGTCCATATGCTGCTGCACCAAGGTGCGCAGGGTAAAGAGATTGTGCTCGTGGTCATCCACGGCAAGAAGTGTAAATCCGCTATAACGATTCATCATTCAGTATCGACTGCATCTGAAGGTAAATATTGTATTAACAGGCCATGCAAAATCCCGGGATCAATGGGTCTCTGGATTAAAGTGTCCGCGCCAGCTGCAAGGCATTTTTCTTCCGCTTCCTTATTTTCACCTGAAATAATGGCGATTACAGGCAGCGGTTTTGCTTGCTTTATCGCTCTGATCGTATCACAGCAGTTGTCACAAGGGAGAGTGATGTCGATCAATACAAGGGCAAATTGCTCATCCTCCATCACCTCAAGAGCCTCTTGGCTATCTTCGGCAGCCGTGACCAAAAGACCGGACTGTTCTAATAAAGGGGTCAGTTGCAGGAGGTTTTGCAGATTGGAGTCGACCACTAACAAGGGGTGTTTACCGAGATATTGCGGGGTAACCGGCAGATCATCGGCGGGTGTAATCAGGGGTTTTGCTGTTGCACTGCTTTTCACTAACTCTGTTTCAGCCCGGGGCAGTTCGGCTGGCAACTGCAGGCTGAATTGACTGCCCTGACCAAGCTCGCTGTGTAGCGTGATTTCGCCCCCGAGCAGTTGTGCAAGTTGACGGCTGATGGTCAAGCCAAGCCCCGTGCCACCGTATCGGCGATTGGTAGAACCATCGGCCTGTTTGAATGCTTCGAATATATCGTCGTGCTTCTCTTCTGATATGCCGATACCGCTGTCGATAACGCTGATCTGCAGTGTATAGGGCGAGTCTGCTGCTGTTGGCGCAAGCCGCAGGATCACCTCGCCCTGCTCGGTAAACTTAACGGCATTGGAGAGAAAGTTCTTGATAATCTGGCGCAGCTTTTCCGGGTCGCTGGTTATCTGCTTCGGTGCTTTTTCGTCCAGCTGTAATGAGAGGGTGACTCCCTTGGCGTCGAATTGGGGCTGGATAAGCTCTACCAGGCTCTTCAGTAAGGGGATTACCTGAATGTTTTCTATGTGCATTGGGGTGCGTCGGGCCTCAATGCGAGAGAGGTCTAGAATGTTGTCGATCAGCCCTTGCAGATCGGTGCCGGCCTCATGGATCACACGAGCTTGTTTGATCTGGTCTTCAGTCAATCCTTTGTTGGAGTTGGCCAGCAGTTTGGAGAGCAGCAGAATGGAATTCAGAGGGGTTTTTAATTCGTGACTGATGTTGGCCAGAAATTGTGATTTGTACCGGTTAGACTCCTCCAGTTCTCTGGCGTGGGCACGCAAGTCGCGTGCTGCCCGTCCGTGCTCTTCAGAGAGACGGGATAAATTCGCACCCAGCCTTTTTAGCTCCTGTGGCCCTTTCCAGTCGAAAACGACGTGCGCTTCATTTTCCAGAATCTGCTGGATGCCGTCGGTCAACTCTCGACTGAGGCGCTCTGCCCGCTTTGCCAGCCAGCGTGAGGCGAGCCAGGTGGCCAGCATTAGCAGAAAGACAATGCTGAGCACACGCAGGGTGAGTGCCCAGCGAAACTGTGCGATGGGTGAAGGGTCAACCAGTCGCCCGACCCAGAGTGACTGATCCTGTTCGGTGCGAAACATGGGCACCCACATGATCTGCTCATCCGCCCCTTTCCAGAGAGCGGGTTTCTCTTCTGCAAACAGTGAAGCAAGCCCAGGATGGCGTTTGAAGGCGTTGCCTGTTGGGGCATTCGGGTCTGGAATCTCAAGGAAGCTGCCATCGGTATTGACCCACAAGGTGTCGCGATAAAATCGGGCAATACCACCCACATCAATGGTCAGCATAACAGCGCCAATCGGTTTGCTTGGTTCGGGACTATAGATGGGTGTCACCAGGCGCAGATTCATGAAGTGGCGCGGATCAAGAAGTCCTGCCTCAGGGTCCAGTCTCAGGGCGCTTACCAGCACGCCACCTGGATCTACCTTCAGTGCGGCATTGATCAGTTCAGTGGGGGCCTTTTCAGGTCGCTTGATAGTGGGATGCCAGGATTGGTCATTCTGGTCCCGATCCAGCCAGAACTGTTCCTCACCTTGCTGGTCAAGAAAGACGATCTGTACGATATCCAGCTGCTCACGGAGAATCTGATTGATCCACTGAATGTAACGTGTGCGGGCCAAGTCTATGTTCTCGCTGTTACCATCATCGCTTTTCTGCCCCAATACGGCGCCCGGTTCAGGCAGCTTGGCCAGCAATTTCACCATCTCATGTCGGCTGGCAAGGTGTTGATCAAGGTCTCGGAAATCAGCTCGCAAGTTCTGCAGATGGGCCTTCTGATAGAACAGATCCATACGTTCCAGTACCAACGGCAAGTTGATCACCACGGCAATTAACAGTGGTGTGAGTGCGAAGGCAAAAAAGAACAGCAGTATCTGGGTGCGGAGTTTCATTATCGCTTCAGCTTGAACGCATCTCTCTATGACAGTAACCCAAGGCGATATTAACCGCAAAGCCAGTCTGGAAACAGGTACCATGTACTGATGGGTGAACTTAAAATAATTTATCAGGACGAGCATTACGTCGCTGTAGATAAGCCCGCAGGTATGCTGGTTCATCGCACCCGTATCTCGGAAGATACCCAGTTTGTATTGCAACGACTACGCGACCAGGTTGGAAGAAGGGTCTATCCAGTACATCGTCTGGACCGTCCCACATCCGGTGTTCTGGTGTTTGGTCTTGATTCTGATGCCGCCCGGCGGTTGGTCGGCCTGTTTGAACAGCGCTTGGTGACGAAACGTTATTTGGCAGTCGTTCGCGGCTATATCAATGAGGCGGCACGCATTGATTATCCGTTACAGGAAGAGACCGGGCGGGCACACCAACAGGCCGTCACGGAGTACCGCAGGCTGGCTACAGTGGAGCTCCCTTTTCCTGTGGGGCGTTATGCTACAGCGCGTTACTCACTGGTGGAGGTGCTGCCCGAAACCGGCCGCATGCATCAGATACGCAAGCACATGAAGCACATCTTTCATCCCATCGTCGGTGATACGACTCATGGCGATGGCAAACACAATCAACTGTTTCGGGATGAGTATGGTGTTTATCGGTTGCTGCTAATGGCAACAGACCTGGGTTTTGTCCACCCCTACAGTGGTACACAGTTGTCACTCCATGCTCAACCCGATGGGGAGCTGACCCAGCTGTTTGCGCGGTTTGGGTGGGAATCAGAGGGTTTGAACTAGCTCCAGGATCTTCTGGGCATGCCCCTTGGGTTTAACATCATAGAGGGCGTGCTGAATGATGCCCTGCTTGTCGATAACAAAGGTAGAGCGGACTATACCCATACGTTTCTCGCCATGGGCCTCCTTCTCCTGCCAGACGTGATAGTCCTGACACAGGGTGCCATCGATATCCGCCAACAGGCCTATAGTGAGTCCGTTGGTGTCCCGGAAGTCACCGTGGGTCAGGCAGTTATCCTTACTGACGCCGAGTATGTCGGTTTCGGCGGCCTGAAACTCATCCATCAGATCAGAGAATTCCAGCGCTTCTATAGTGCAGCCCGGGGTGTTGTCTTTGGGGTAGAAGTAGAGCACCAGATTTTTTTTACCCAGATAGTCACCAAGTTCTGATTTTTCCAGATCAGCATTGGGCAGGGCAAACTCTGGTGCCTTATCACCAACTTTCAGCATGACTCCTCCTCAGGTGTCCGTCACTCTCTTTTCTTAGCGTTGAATCTATTGCTGTTCCGCTGGCGCGTCAACCTCTTGTTTGTAGGTGATCTAGAAACAGTCTGGCCCAGACAAGTGAGCCAGACTGTGGCAGGAAATCAATGTGCCTGAAGGGAGTTAGGCACGGGTGTCTGTTTTTAGTCGGATGAACGGGTTAGCCTGCATCTGGTTCATAGCCCAGATTGGGTGCCAGCCAGCGTTCGGCATCTTCCAGTGTCATCTGCTTGCGGTCAGCATAATCGGCAATCTGCTCTTTGGTTATCTTCCCAACTGCAAAATAACGTGCTTCTGGGTGACTGAAATAGAGGCCACTGACGGCTGCGGTGGGTACCATGGCCATAGACTCGGTCAGCCAGATGCCGGTTTGTGCCTCCACATCCAACAGTTCCCAAAGAATCCTTTTTTCTGTGTGGTCCGGTGAGGCGGGATAACCAATGGCGGGGCGAATGCCCTGGTACTGTTCCTTGATAAGCGCGCGATTGTCCAGCGCCTCGTCTGTGGCGTAGCCCCAGAACTGTTTCCGCACTTGAAGATGAATCTTCTCTGCCAGCGCTTCGGCTAATCGGTCAGCCAGTGCCTTCAGCATGATGGCGCTGTAGTCGTCGTGATTAGCCTCAAACTCCGCGACCTTTTCATCAATGCCAATACCTGTGGTGCAGGCAAAGCCTCCGATGTAGTCTTTCTTGCCACTGGATTTCGGCGCAATGAAGTCGGCTAGGCAGTCGTTGTAACGACCGGTAGGTTGTTTGCCTTGTTTACGCAGGAAATGAAACTGGGTTGCAATCTGCTCCCGTTCTTCATCCTGGTAGACCGTGACATCATCACCGTCGCTGTTGGCAGGTAGTAGTCCGATGACGGCCGATGCCTTGAGCCAGTTGTGCTCAATGATTTGTTTCAGCATGGCCTGGGCATCATCAAACAATTTCTGTGCTTCAATGCCTTTTTCAGCATCCTGTAAAATTTTCGGGTAGCTCCCCCTGAGTTCCCAGGCGTGAAAAAAGAAGGTCCAGTCGATATACGGGATCAGCTCTTGCAGATTGATATCTCTCAGCAGGTGTATGCCAGGATTCAGCGGTGCGGGTGGTTGGTAGTTATCCCAGTCGATAGTGGTTCGGTTCTGCTGCGCCTCCGCCAGTGAAATCAGGTTGCGGCTCTGTTGCTGGGCTTCCCGTCGATCACGGGCCGCGGCATATTCAATCTTTAGATTGCTGATATAGTCATCTCGCTTCTCTGAAGAGAGCAGGCTGCTGGCCACGCCCACAGCACGGGAGGCGTCAGGGACATAGACCGATGGGCCAGTGT
>JAPHUE010000184.1 GCA_026196795.1 Sedimenticola sp. | reverse complement strand
GTGGTCTTACCGTGGTCAACGTGACCAATGGTTCCCACGTTTACGTGGGGTTTTGTACGCTCGAATTTTTCCTTGGACACGGTTTCTACCCCTTCCAGTCTACTGTTTCTTTACGGCCTCAGCGATATTCGCTGGGACTTCACTGTATTTGGCAAACTCCATGCTATAAGTAGCACGGCCTTGCGTTGCTGAGCGGAGGTCCGTTGCATATCCGAACATTTCGGACAAAGGAACCTCTGCTTGTATCTGTCTTCCAGCAGGGCAGTCATCCATACCCTGTACAACACCTCTCCGTCTATTCAGATCACCCATCACATCACCCATATAGTCTTCAGGCGTAATGATTTCTATCTTCATAACCGGTTCGAGTAGGACCGGGTTAGCCTTGCCCGCACCCTCTCTAAAACACATAGATCCCGCAATCTTGAAAGCCATCTCGCTGGAATCTACGTCATGGTATGAACCATCAAATAGCGAAACCTTCACATCCACCATGGGATATCCGGCTATAACGCCATTCTGAAGCTGTTCCTGCACACCCTTATCAACAGCCGGTATGTACTCCCTTGGAACCACTCCCCCTACGATTTCGTTAACAAACTCGTAGCCACTACCTGCTTCTTTCGGCTCTATACGGAGGTAAACGTGTCCATACTGTCCGCGACCACCTGACTGCCTAACGAATTTATTTTCCTGCTCGACCGTGGATCGGATTGTTTCCCGGTAGGCCACCTGTGGAGCACCAACATTCGCCTCGACACTAAATTCACGCCGCATCCGATCAACAATAATCTCGAGATGCAACTCACCCATCCCTGCGATAATAGTCTGACCTGACTCTTCATCAGTCGACACCCGAAACGACGGATCTTCATGTGCCAGCTTGGACAAGGCAACCGACATTTTCTCTTGGTCAGCCTTAGTCTTGGGCTCTACTGCTACCGCAATAACCGGTTCAGGAAAATCCATCTTTTCCAGCGTGATACGTGCATCAAGCGCGCACAAGGTATCACCAGTCGTTACATCTTTGAGACCAACTGCCGCCGCGATATCTCCGGCGCAAACTTCTTTGATCTCTTCTCGTGAATTCGAGTGCATCTGCAAGATCCGTCCAACGCGATCTTTTTTCCCTTTCACAGGATTGAAGACACTATCGCCAGACTTAAGGACGCCCGAATAAACGCGGAAAAATGTCAGGTTACCAACAAAAGGGTCTGTAGCGATCTTGAAGGCCAAGGCAGCAAATGGCGCATCATCACTTGAAGGACGCTCAGCTACTTTCTCCTCGTCGCCGTCGAGAATACCTTTAATTGCAGGCACATCAACAGGAGCCGGCATATACTCGATTACAGCATCCAGAAGGGCTTGCACACCTTTATTCTTAAAGGCAGAGCCACACATCATGGGTGTAATTTCGTTAGCAAGCGTTCGCGCACGCAAGCCGGACTTAATCTCTTCTATAGAGAGTGTACCTACATCCAGGTAACGCTCCATCAATTCTTCGGTTGCCTCTGCGGCAGCCTCTACCATCTTTTCGCGCCACTCATCCGCCAGAGACTGTAGCTCTTCCGGAATCGCACGCTCATCAAATGTCATTCCGCGGTTTTCTTCATCCCAGTAGATGGCCTTCATCTTGATAAGGTCAACCACACCACGAAAATCTTCTTCTGCGCCGATAGCAAGCTGCAAAGGGACAGGGTTAGCACCTAACCGATTACGGACCTGCTCCACCACACGCAGAAAATCAGCTCCCATCCTGTCCATTTTATTGACGAAAGCGATTCGAGGAACATGATACTTGTCGGCCTGTCGCCAAACGGTTTCTGACTGAGGCTCTACACCACCAACCGCACAGAAAACAGCACACGCACCATCCAGAACCCGCAGGGATCGCTCCACTTCGATCGTGAAGTCGACGTGCCCCGGCGTATCAATGATATTGATACGGTGCTCAGGAAATTGTTGATCCATTCCTTTCCAGAAACAGGTCGTTGCAGCCGAAGTAATCGTTATGCCGCGCTCCTGCTCCTGCTCCATCCAATCCATTGTTGCGGCACCATCATGCACTTCACCGATCTTGTGAGAGACCCCGGTGTAATACAGAATGCGTTCGGTCGTGGTGGTCTTACCGGCGTCAATGTGCGCCATAATCCCAACATTCCGATACCTATCAATAGGCGTGCTTCGTGCCACAATTCAATCCGATCAACAATGTAAAAGAGCAAAAAAGGTCGAACAGGTAAAACGTTTTCTACCAGCGGTAGTGCGAGAACGCCTTATTGGCCTCTGCCATGCGATGCGTATCTTCACGCTTCTTAACAGCTGAACCGCGCTGCTCAGAGGCATCAGATAATTCACCCGCCAAGCGGTGCGCCATCGACTTTTCACTGCGTTTGCGTGATGCATCAATCAACCAGCGCATCGCCAATGTATTACGACGACTTGCACGTACCTCAACAGGCACCTGGTAGGTTGCACCACCCACGCGTCGAGATTTCACCTCAACCATCGGGCGAACATTCTCAAGCGCTTTTTCAAGCACATCCATTGGCTCACCCGTTGCGCGCTCGCTTACACGATCCAGCGCATCGTAGATGATCTTTTCAGCCACAGATTTCTTACCATCAACCATGATCATGTTGATGAACTTTGCAAGCAACTGACTTCCAAACTTTGGATCAGGCAGAATCTCGCGTTT
>JAPHUE010000013.1 GCA_026196795.1 Sedimenticola sp. | reverse complement strand
CGTCTTCAGATACACCTAGCTGTTCAACAACTATCTTCCTAACACGTTCTTCGACAGAGCTCATGTTCTTAAATTCCTCCGGTAAAAAAAGATGGCCGGCTTGTCGCACGACCGACGGGTATTGTATTCATCAAACCTCAAAAGTTCAAAGCAAATTGCCTGTTTTTTCTTGTTCTGATAAATACTAGTTAATACAGTATGTTAAGTAATCTTATTAATGTAATATAACATCAAAAAGCATTAGGGTTTACCCCATATACATGCCGCCATTTACATGTAATGTCTCACCAGTGATGTAATCTGCGGCCGGCGAAGCAAGAAAAACAACCGCATTGGCGATCTCTTTTGGCGATCCCAAACGCGCCAATGGAATCTCTGAAAGCAGTTTTTTATGCTGCTCTTCGGGTAGCTCTCTGGTCATATCTGTGTCGATAAATCCAGGTGCAACAGCATTAACTGTTATGCCCCGCGAGCCTACTTCACGGGCCATGGATTTGGTGAATCCAATCATACCTGCTTTTGCCGCGGCATAGTTTGTTTGCCCGGCATTTCCTGTTGATCCGACGACAGAACCGATGCTGATAATACGGCCCCTGCGTGCCTTCATCATTGACCGAAGACAAGCTTTTGCCAATCTGTAAACAGAGGTCAGGTTGGTGTTAATGATAGAATCCCACTCATCATCCTTCATTCGCATGAGGAGATTGTCACGGGTAATACCAGCATTATTGACCAGGATAGTCGGTGCGCCGTATTGCTCAGAAATAGTTTTCAGTACGGTTTCAATTGACTGTGGGTCAGTCACATTAAGTACCAACCCGGCACCTTTTATGCCTGTATCTGCAAATCGTTTGGAAATAGCAGCGGCACCACTTTCAGAAGTGGCTGTACCAATGACTGTTGCACCCTGCTCTCCCAACCCTGCGGCAATGGCCTCACCAATACCGCGGCTTGCGCCAGTTACCAGTGCAATTTCGTTTTCTAACATGTGAATCTCCAATCGTCTTACAGATCAGTTAAAACCGGGCCAGAACAGAGCCCCAGGTAAAGCCGCCGCCAAAGGCTTCCATCAACAGGGTTTCACCACGCTTTATTCTGCCGTCACGTACCGCCACATCAAGGGCTAATGGTACGGATGCCGCAGAGGTATTGCCATGCTCATGTACAGTGACTACCACTTGATCCATGGACATTCCAAGCTTGCGTGCAGTGGCTTTGATAATGCGTATATTGGCTTGATGCGGTATCAACCAGTCGACATCTGACTTTTGCATACCATTTTTTTCTAGTGTCTCGTCAACGATTCTGCCCAGCGTGTTAACGGCCATCTTGAACACCTCGTTGCCTTTCATCTCTACAAAGGCGGCGTTCTGCCTCACAGCATCATAGCCCTTGGAAACACCATCAGGTACATGCAGTAGATTGGCGTAATCACCATCAGCGTGCAGATGGGTCGAGAGAATGCCTGGCTCTTCACTTTTTTCAATTATGACAGCACCTGCACCATCACCAAACAGAATGCACGTGCCCCGGTCTTCCCAGTTAAGAATTCTAGAGAATGTTTCTGCGCCAACAACCAGTGCACAGGTGGCATTACCAGCACGGATGAAGTTATCAGCTACGCTCAGGGCGTAAATAAACCCCGTACAGACGGCTTGAACATCAAAGGCCGCACAACCATGAATATCCAGGCGACTTTGTAAAAGACAGGCAGTACTTGGGAATATCTGATCGGCAGTGGTCGTAGCGACCACAATCAGATCAATGTCTGACATTTTCTTTCCTGAGGCCTCTATAGCATTCCTCGAGGCCTGCTCAGCCAGGTCGCAGGTTGTTTCGCCTTCTACTGCTATATGACGCTTATGGATACCTGTTCGCTCTCTAATCCATTGATCCGAGGTATCAACTTTTTTAGCCAGGTCATCATTTGTGAGGACATTTTCTGGTAGATAGCTGCCTGTTCCGATAATACGGGAATAAGTCACTCGCTTGCCCTTTTTTCAAGTTGACTTTCAACGCCATGAGCAATCCGCTCAGGGACATTGTGTTGAACTGCTTTCTTTGCCATATGTATAGCATGATTGAATGCAAGAATATCAGCGCCACCGTGGCTTTTGATCACAATTCCGCGCAGACCCAACAGACTGGCCCCATTGTATCGGCGGGGATCTATTTTCTTTTTAAAACCAATCATAACCGGCATGGCCAACACGCCAGCCATTTTAGTGAATATATTTCGTTTAAAGCCGGCTTTCAGGTTATGGGCGACCATTTTAGCTACGCCCTCTGCACTCTTTAGTGCAATATTACCGACAAAACCATCAGTGACGACCACATCGACATCACCGCAATAAACATCATCACCTTCCACGTAGCCTATATAGTTGAGGGAGCTGTTACTGAGTAGTTCATGTGCTCTTTTTACCTGATCGTTACCTTTAATCTCTTCCTGACCGATATTCAGCAAGCCGATACGAGGATTGGGAATCTCTTCATCTACCGAGTTAACCAGTTCACTGCCCATGACGGCAAACTGAAACAGATGATCTGAGCTGCTCTCCACATTTGCACCGAGATCCAATACCCAGGTATGCCCGTTTATTGATGGCAGGGCACTGATGATGGCAGGACGATCGACATTGGGCAGCATCTTGAGTACAAATCTGGCCGTGGCCATTAGCGCGCCCGTATTGCCAGCACTGACGCAGGCATTTGCTACACCTTCTTTAACCAGGTCTATTGAGACTCGCATGGAGGAGTCTTTCTTTCCTCGCAACGCCTTGGAAGGGAGTTCATCCATTGCAACCTCTTCAGAGGCCGTATGAATCCGCAGACGATTACCCAGTGGGTATTGCCCAATATGTTCCTTGATGGCTTCTTCGCGGCCAACCAAAATCAGATCGACATCACGATCTTTTTTCAGGAAATCGATCGCAGCCGGTACGACAACAGAGGCACCGATATCGCCTCCCATCGCATCCAAGGCTATTGTTATCCGATCACTCACTACAATT
>JAPHUE010000189.1 GCA_026196795.1 Sedimenticola sp. | reverse complement strand
TGCGGATCAAAATCAGCCAGGGCGACGGTGGCACCTTCATCGGCAAACCAGGTGGCGATATTGGTCGCCATAGTGGTTTTTCCGCAGCCCCCTTTGGCATTCATCAACATGATGGTCCGCATCTTCACTCCTCCTGATTTGTTTTTTCAGTAGACCGCAATTATAGCCTCAGACCCCTGGGGCGATTCAATCACCTGAGAGCTTAATATCCAAGGATTGCCAGATCTCGTCGATTCGCTGCTTAACCTTATCATCCATCGCAATGGGTTGCCCCCATTCCCGAAGGGTCTCTCCGGGCCATTTGTTGGTCGCATCAAAACCGACCTTGGAGCCAAGCCCTGAAACCGGGGAAGCGAAATCGAGATAGTCGATCGGGGTATTCTCGATCATCGTGGTGTCTCTGGCAGGATCCATCCGCGTGGTCATGGCCCAGATCACATCATTCCAATCTCTTACATTCACATCATCATCGGTGACAATCACAAATTTGGTATACATGAACTGCCGCAAGAAAGACCATATACCCAACATCACTCGCTTGGCGTGACCGGGGTACTGTTTTTTCATTGAGACGACCGCCATGCGGTAGGAGCACCCTTCGGGTGGCAGGTAGAAGTCGACAATCTCGGGAAACTGTTTTTGCAGGATCGGTACAAACACCTCGTTCAGAGCCACCCCCAGAATGGCGGGCTCATCCGGTGGTCGACCGGTATAGGTACTGTGGTAGATCGGTTTACGGCGATGGGTTATGCGTTCAATCGTGAACACCGGGAAGCTGTCCACCTCATTGTAATAGCCGGTGTGATCGCCAAAAGGGCCTTCAGGGGCCATATCATCCGGATAGAGATAGCCTTCCAGTACAAATTCGGCTGATGCAGGAACCTGTAGATCATTGGTCAGGCAGCGGGTCACTTCTGTCCTACTACCCCTCAAGAGTCCTGCAAAGGCGTATTCAGAGAGGGTGTCAGGTACCGGGGTGACGGCGGCCAGAATGGTGGCTGGGTCTGCCCCCAGTGCTACGCTGACGGGGAAAGGTTCGCCCGGATGGCGCAGCTGCCAGTCACGAAAATCGAGTGCACCGCCACGATGGGAGAGCCAACGCATGATGACACGGTTTTTACCGATCACCTGCATGCGGTAGATACCAAGATTTTGTCGGCTCTTCTCCGGCCCCCGTGTGACGACTAAACCCCAGGTGATCAGCGGCCCAGCATCGCCTGGCCAGCAGGTCTGGACAGGCAGAGTGGCAAGATCGACCTGATCCTGCTCGATGACAACCGCCTGGCAGGGTGGGTTCTTGATCTCTTTGGGTGCCATATCCAGCACCTTGCGAAACACTGGCAGTTTGGCCCAGGCGTCCTTCATCCCCTTGGGGGGCTCAGGCTCTTTCAGCATGGCGAGAAGCTTGCCGACTTCACGCAGGGCCTCGACCGACTCTTCGCCCATACCCATGGCTACCCGCCTGGGCGTCCCAAACAAATTGCCCAGCAGTGGGTAGTCAGATCCTTTGACGTTTTCAAACAGGAGCGCGGGGCCACCCGCTCGTAGGGTGCGATCACAGATCTCAGTAATCTCCAGATAGGGGTCAACCTCCACTGAAACACGTTTCAGCTCTCCCTGGGCCTCCAGTTGCTGAATAAAGTCACGCAGATCCGAATAGTTCATAGATTTATTATCAGGGCCGCTGGGTTAGATTCGGAAACCGCCATAGCGTTTTGCCAGGCGATAATTTTTGAAGGCGATGCCGCCAATGAAACTGAACAATAAGGTGAGAAAGAAGACCGGCAAATGCCAGGCAGTGAGCTGAATACCTGTCGGTTGAGTGAGTGGTTGTGACTCGGCTGATGGGGCATTCTCAACACCAACAATACCGGCTATCAGATCCAGCTGTTGCTGCAGTTGCTGATTGGCTTGTTTAAGTGTCGTCAGTTCAGGATTGATTTCTGGGACCCCGGTGGACTTGATGGCTGCCTGCCTTGCCTTTTCCAGTTTCTCTGCGGCTTCGCGTTTTGCCGTTTCAAGTGCCTGCTGAAGATCGTTGACCAACTGTTTTAGATGGGCGGTCTCACTCTCTGCATCAGGTTCAGGAGGTGTGGATGTCTCCCTTTTCAGTAGGGTAATTTCGGCCTTGGCGTCGGCCAGTTGCCGCTTCAGCTCCGAAATTTCCGGATCGGGTTGAGTCTCCGTTGCCGTGTTGGGTGTTTGCCCTAGCGCCTTGAGTTCTTTATTAGCCTCACGGAGTTTCTGCTGCAGCTCACTGTTTTTAACCTGCAGTTCCAGCAACATGATGCGGGCGGGCTTTTCGTCGGTAATGAAGCGGCTCTCGACCCAGCCCTCCGTGCCGTCACCCAGCCTGATTTTGGTGAAATCTCCCTGCTTTTCAAGCCGCTCCAGAGGTGTATCGCTGGGTAGCACACGGGTGGGGGTCGTGGAGGTGTCAGGGGTTTCATAGACTCCTGCCAACAGCTTGTCAGTGATACGGGCAGCCTGAGCCGAACTGATCAACAGACCCAACACAAGTGCTACTAGGAGGCGTTTTATGCAGTTGCTGGTCATGCGTTGATCCCACAGTGACGAAGCAGCGCATCCACCTGGGGCTCTCGACCCCGGAAGGCGACAAACAGCTCCATGGCATCTTTTGAGCCGCCTTGCTCCAGCACATTATGCAGAAAGGATTCGCCGGTCTTTCGATCAAAGATACCGTTCTCTTCAAACAGCGAGAAGGCATCAGCCGATAACACCTCAGCCCATTTGTAGCTGTAATAACCCGCGGCATAGCCG
>JAPHUE010000148.1 GCA_026196795.1 Sedimenticola sp. | reverse complement strand
CATCTTCCTGTTGGGAAGCTGGCTCCGTTTCGATCGTGAACAGTACACCTGGAAAGCCGATTCCAGCCAACTGCTCAGCAACAAAAACATGCGTATTGCAAGTAACCTGTTCCATGTGGGTATCATTGCGGTATTCTTCGGCCATCTGGTCGGCATGTTGACCCCACACAGCTGGTTCCTGGCGGTCGGTATCTCTGATACCGCTCACCAGTACATCGCTATCTATGCGGGCCTGATCTTCGGCAGCCTCTGCCTGATCGGTTCCATCATGTTGTTGCTGCGTCGTCTGAATGAGCCACGGGTACGTGCAGTAAGCCGTAAACGTGACACCTTCATCATCGGCTGGCTGTTGGCTACTGTTGCACTGGGACTGAGCACCACCGTGGTCTCTATTGACCATGCCTCACACGGCGATGCCAGCACCATGATCGCCCTGACCGAATGGGTCAAGAGCGTGGCTACCCTGAGCGTTGATGCAAGCCTGATCCAGGATGTTAACTTCATCTTCAAGCTGCACATGTTCTTCGGTATGACCGTGTTCCTGCTGTTCCCATTCACCCGTCTGGTTCATGTCTGGAGTGTGCCACTCAGCTATCTGGGTCGTGCCTATCAGATCGTTCGGGTCAGAAAGATTGGTATGAACTAAGCGTTTGGAATAATTCGGTTCTGAGGTACGATTACCACCTCAAGAGAGTGCGCTGAAACGCATCAGAGAGTTGGCACCTGCAAGCTCCAATACAGGTGGAACCGAATAGCAGTAGTAGTAGATAAGAGGGGGGCATTCGTGCTCCCCTCTTTTTTCGGAGGTTAACAGATGAAAACAAACCCTTTTGCAATACGCACAGACTACGTGTCTGTAGGTGATGAACAGATCGCCACTGATCAGGAAGGCTATATCCAGGATATGGATGAATGGTCAGAAGGCTTTGCCATTGCCCTGGCTGAAAAAGAGAACCTGACATTAACCGATGAACACTGGGACGTGATTCATTTCATCCGAAACTATTACCATGAACATCATGTACAGGCGCAGGTACGTGACATGATCAAGCACTTTAAGAAGGTCTGGGGTAGTGAACACGGTAACAACCGCTACCTGCACGATATCTTTCCCATGGGCGGCCCACAAAAACAGGGCAACCGTTTGGCCGGTATTCGCAAGACCAAAGGCGAGCATTGATCACCTGTCGGCTGGGAACACCTTCCCAGCCACCCCTGCCAACCATCATGCTGTTCCTGAAAAGGTGATACCCGAGCGATCACCCAACAGGCACCGATGAGTTACACAGATCAAACCAAGCAAGCCATCGCCCAATTGGGCGCTGATCTGGTCGGCGTTGCTGATACAGGACCACTCCAGGCCCTCAAGACAGATCCCGTTGACCTGCTCCAACACTACCCACGGGCAATCGCAATCGCGCTGCGCGTCCCAACCGATGTGTTTGAAACCATCGACGATCAGCCCACACCCATCTATGCCACCGCCTACCAGGCCTCCAACCGTATACTGGATGAGATCGCCCTGAAAGCCGCCAATCTGTTACAGAAACAGGGGTATCGCGCCCTACCTGTACCAGCCGCACAGATTCTCGACCGACAGAACTGGTATGGGGCCATCAGCCATAAGGCCGTAGCACGTATGGCCGGCCTGGGCTGGCAGGGCAAAAATCTGCTGTTGATTACCCCTGAGTTCGGATCACGGGTGCGCCTGGTGACACTACTGACTGACGCACCACTTGAGGTAGATGGCCCGATTGAGAACCGCTGCGGGAAATGTCGGCTCTGCGTTGATGCCTGCCCGGTTGATGCCATCCATAACGTCAATACAGACTCACACTACGCCAACCGAGAAGAGGCGCTGGACCTACAGCGCTGCGCTGAAAAAGTCACCGTAGAATTCGCCAATCTACCGAATATTGGTGCTCCTATGTGTGGTATCTGCATCAAGGTCTGCCCCTTTGGTCGCCGGTTAAAATCCACACAAGCCGCCTGAACATACCCATCGACAGGCCGTGCTCTCTAAACACCGATAAAAACCTGTTATTTCACATTTGTAATCGGGAGAGCGCCATCAGATAATGAATCACATCTGAGGGATGATCGTTATAGTTTCGCTCCCCTGCCCGTTGCTATCATCCCAATAAGGCGCCCTATCCTTGAACAGAAATGTCATCCTGCTCTCACTCTGTCAGGCGCTGCTAACGACAGGTAATGTACTGCTTGTCTCAGTCAACGGACTCATCGGTCGCTCCATTGCACCCAGCGAGTTATTGATTACGCTGCCCGTGGCGTTACAGTTTGTCGGGCTTATGGCCGCCACCATCCCCGCCTCGCTGATCATGGAAAGTATCGGTCGAAAAAACGGCTTTTACCTCGGCACCAGCTTTGGAATTCTCGGCGCCGTACTCTGTGTTATCGCCCTGCCTGATGGCGCCTTCGCCCTATTTTGTCTCGGCACATTTCTATTGGGTATCGGTATTGGCTTTGGCACACTCTATCGCTTTGCGGCCGTTGAGGTGGCGGCTCCTGGTCAGGAGAGTCATGCTATCTCAATGGTGATGGCGGGAGGTGTCCTGGCGGCCCTGTTAGGACCTACATTGGCACTCTCCAGCCGCTACTGGATAGAAGAGACACCCTTTGCCGGTAGTTTCATGGGGCTACTGGTTCTCTATCTGATCGCCCTGTTGTTGCTGTTTCTGGTCAAGATCAGTCAGCCTGCAAAGACTCAAGAGCCAAAGCCAGAGCGCCAACTGGGTGAGATTGTCCGCCAGGACCTGTTTATTGTGGCCGTCGTTGCTGGTATGGCCAGTTATGCCGTCATGAACCTCATCATGACCGCCACGCCGCTGGCCATGGAACGCTATGGCTACAGCTTTGCGTCAGCCACCAGCGTGATTAAATGGCATGTACTTGGCATGTTCCTCCCCTCCTTCTATACCGGTCGTCTGATCCAACGCTTCGGCGCACTGCCGATGATAAAGCTGGGGGCAATTTTGATCCTGCTCTGTATTGGAATCAATGTACAGGGGCAGAGTGAATGGCACTTCTGGACCGCCCTTCTACTGTTAGGCGTGGGCTGGAACTTCATGTTTATCAGTGCTACCCAGCTGGTCACACAAGCTTATACAGCCGCCGAAAAGGCCAAAACACAGGCCGCTAATGAATTCCTTGTATTCAGTGTCGTCACCCTGTCCGCACTCGGCTCTGGCTGGCTTGAGGCAACCAGCGGCTGGCAAAACCTTAATCTCCTGATGCTTCCGGTAATGGGTATTGCCCTGCTGGTGATCTTTCTCAAAGGTAGCCAGCTGCAGCTCACCCGGTAAGTGCAAACCCGCGCAACGCAGCAGCGCAATCAATCGAAAAATATGCAAGAATTGTCCGATTAGCGTGTCCGTTCCCCCAAAGAGTAGTAATCATGAGCAAGAGAGTTTTTCCTATCATCGCCGTTACCGGTTCATCTGGCGCTGGCACCAGCACTGTTCGAGACGCGTTCAGCCACATCTTCTATCGGGAGGGAATTCAGGCCTTGCTGGTTGAAGGGGACTCCTATCATCGCTATACCCGCAGTGACATGAAAAAGGCCACAAAAATGGCCAAGCAGAAAGGTCGCAATCTCAGTCATTTCAGTCCAGAAGCCAACTTGCTGGATGAGTTGGCAGAACTATTCAGAAATTATAGAGCTCACGGTCAAGGAAAAACCCGACATTACTTGCACAACGATGAGGAAGCACTGCAGTGGGGCTTGAAGGCCGGCACATTCACTCCGTGGGAAGAGACAAAAGAAGAGACTGATCTACTGCTGTACGAAGGGCTGCATGGCGGCATGCCGGAAGTGCTCCCGCATGTGGATCTGCTGATTGGGGTTGTACCCATCATCAATCTGGAATGGATTCAGAAAATTCAGCGTGACAATGAGACACGCGGATATGATACCGAATCAATCGTTGAGGCAATCAAGCGACGCATGGACGACTATGTGGAGCACATCACGCCGCAGTTCTCCCTCACAGACATCAACTTTCAACGCATACCGACGGTTGATACTTCCAACCCCTTCATCTCCAGAGAGGTCCCTTCAGCAGACGAGAGTCTGGTCGTTATCCGGGTCAAGAAAAAGATTATAAAAAAATACGATATCGATCTGGTCAACATGAAACACATGATTGAGAACTCGTTTATCTCGAGACGTAATACCCTGGTCATCCCAGGCACCAAGATGTCCTTTGCCATGGAAGTGCTATTAACCCCCATCATTGAAGATCTGGTGAAAAACTCCAAGAATGCTCACCGGGTCAAAAAGAAGAAGAAAAGCACCCATCAAGATGACTGATCCGTGGTATTCAAATCGTCATGAATTACCTTGTATAGCCGGCCTGGGTTTATCGCTAGCGTAGAGATACTTCTCAGCTTAAACAGATCATTTCGGGCAACTATCTGCTCTATTGGAAAACCAATCACAACTAGCACTAGATTCCACTGTCAAGCTCTCTTCCTTTGCGCTGATCAGTTACTTTAATAAAAAAGCCTCTGAATATCAGCTACTGGGGTTTTGTATCTAACGAGCGGCCTGCTGAAGTGGGTTACCAGATCTCATTACTGACTGAACCCAGCACACTCTCAAGTTCATTCTCATTCACACCCAGCATGATTAAGATCTGCTTCTGAGCTGCCTCTAAAACTCCGCGCTGCTCTTCCTCATGAGGGATACTTTTAGCAATGGCCACCGCGCCCACCAAAGAGGCAAGAATGGCACGGGCTTTTTCAGCAATGGTCTCCCTGTCTGGTTCAAAAGGCAGTTTTTTGAGGCGGCTCAGGGCGATAATGCGGGTTTCCAGCATCTTTTTGAGGTTGAAATAAGAGGCTTCATACAACTTCTTCACCTCCGCATTCTCATTCCCAATCTCATTAAACAGAACCGCCTCGGGCCCCGGCTTGCTCTTCTTCACCATCTCCTGGAGATTCCAATAATTGGTTACCAGGGCGGTAAGATGCTTCAGTGACAGGGGGCCTTTGACCAGACGAGCAGCACGGCTTCCCTTGAGCGTTTCAAGGAACGAAGCGTTATACAGGGCCTCCTTGGACTCGAAATGGGCATAAAAAGCCCCTGGAGTCATCTTTGACAGCTTCATGATCTGGCTGATAGACACCTTGTCAAAGCCATAGCGACAGAACAACTCTGTGGCTGACTTTAGAATACGGTCTTTAGATTTTGCCTTG
>JAPHUE010000090.1 GCA_026196795.1 Sedimenticola sp. | reverse complement strand
TGGTTGATTACAAGCGGAACCCGCTATTTCAACACTCGGTTGAGCAGGTCACTGCAGACTACCCAAAGATGTTGCGAGCGGCTGACTCCGTTATTCAAGAGCAAGTGAGTACCCGCTACCGCTATTACGCCAGAAATAATGTCGATATCCATTATGGTATCGCCTCTTTCATTGACGCCAACACGCTCAACATCCTGCATGTGGACAAGTCATCTGAACAGATAACGGCCGATCACTTTGTGATCGCAACCGGCTCCTCTCCCTACCATCCTGAAGATATAGATTTTTCACACCCACGGGTACATGACAGTGATACGATCCTGTCGCTTAAGCACACCCCAAAATCACTTACAGTCTATGGCGCAGGGGTCATTGGTTGCGAATATGCCTCCATCTTCTGCAATCTTGACGTTAAAGTGAACCTGGTTGACACGCGGGACCGGTTACTCTCTTTCCTGGATGATGAAATAACCGATGCCCTTAGCTACCACCTGCGAAACCAGGGCGTGGTGATTCGCAACAATGAAGAGTACGCCCAGGTTGAACCACTTGATGACGGCGTGGTACTGCATTGCAAGTCAGGTAAGAAATTTAAGACGGACATCTTACTCTGGGCCAATGGTCGCTCCGGCAATACAGGCGGTATGGGACTGGAGGAGATCGGCATCCGGGTCAATCACCGTGGACAGATCGAGGTAAACGAAAAATACCAGACCGACCTGCCCCATATTTTTGCCGCGGGCGATGTAGCTGGCCCACCGGGACTGGCAAGTGCCAGTTATGACCAAGGACGATTTGTCGGTGCACAGATTAGCGCAGGCAAATGTGACTGGAGCCTGATTGAACAGTTCCCTACCGGCATCTACACCAATCCAGAGATCAGCTCGCTTGGCAAGAGCGAGCGTGAGCTAACAGAGCAGCAGGTACCCTATGAAGTCGGTCATGCCATGTTCAAGAGTATCGCCCGGGCGCAGATAACCGGCCATACCGTTGGCATGCTGAAGATATTATTCCACCGGGAGACATTCGAAATACTCGGCATTCACTGCTTCGGAGAGACAGCTGCCGAGATCATCCATATCGGCCAAGCCATCATGTCTCAAAAAGGGAGTGCAAACACGCTGCTCTATTTTACCGAGACGACCTTCAACTACCCCACCATGGCCGAAGCCTACCGCGTGGCCGCCCTCAATGGATTAAATCGAATATTCTAAATCCGCAATAGCCCGATGCCATCAAACCCCGATCAGCTTGAGGCGTTTGACGGCACCAGGATGCCCCTGAGCCGCTGCCTTCCGATACCAGCGGATCGCCTGCTTCTCATCAACAGGACCACCGCGTCCAACCCTGAACATTTCAGCCAGATTGTACTGAGCCATTGGATCGCCATGCAGGGCGGATTCACGATACCAGTTAAGGGCTTCTGCAGAATCGGCTGTGACACCCTGCCCCTGATCATACATATAGCCGAGGTTCACCTGCGCATAGCCATGTCCTTGTCGGGCCGCTAAGGTCAGCCAATAAAGTGCCTTGGCATAATCGACCTCAACACCATCACCCGTTCGGTACATATCACCCAGACAATTTCGGGCCGAGGCATGCCCCAACTCTGCAGCACACTGATACCAACCGGCAGCCATCTCCTGATTCCTGGCTAATCCAATACCCTGGTCATAGCAACGACCCAACCGATATTGAGCCTGCGCATCACCCTGCTCTGCCGCCTTGCGGAACCAACGCACCGCCTGACCTTGACTGGCTTTTACACCAATCCCCTCACTATAGAGCAACGCCAGGTTATACTGAGCATCAGCGACACCCTGATTAGCCGCAAGCTGGTACCAGTTGAGCGCCTGAGAGAGGTCACGCGTCGTACCCTCACCACGATCAAACAACACGCCCAGACCATACTGAGCTTTCACATCACCCTGCTCAGCCAATACAGACCAACAGTTATAAGCCTCACCATAGGCTCGACGGGCATAGGCATCCACACCCTGCTCATAGGAAAGGGTATGCTGACCGACGGATCGGGATTCACTATGATCGCGAGATATCGAACGCCTCGGAGCAAGCATCCGGGACTCCTTGAAAATCAAACTGGTAACAAGGCATTATCCCATGAAAGCCGACCTATTTCCTGCTCTCTGATTTTTTTTACCGCCACCTCAATGGCATAATAGCTACCCAACGAAGCGTTTACAGTGAACTCCTCCTTTATGAGAAGCCGGAACAGAAGCATGAATATAAAGTGCATACTAATGATTAGCCTATTGACTCTCACCGCTCACACAAGCGCCAGCGAGCAGGAAAAGATTCAGGCACAACAAAATGCTCTAAAACAGGAAATTCAAACTATTCAAAAGGAAGCCCTATCTGAACAGGAGCGCCTTGAAGCGCTAAAAAGACTCATTGATACGCAGCGGGAAGAAAATAGTCGGCTCGATAAAGAGATTGAAGCTGAAGTTTTACGCCAGCAATCAAACAGCAAAACTGCACCATTAAAAGAGTGACTTTTGGCAGGTTCAAGCAGCCTATCAGGGTTATCCACAAGAGCTGTGGATAACATTGTGGAAAACTTGCGGAAACAGCGTTGAATCGCGCAGTCATAAAACCGCAATATTAGATTGGTTGTTTTTTATACAATCACAATTAAACCTACTTAATCAATAAGTTATAAATAACAACAAGATCTTCCAAAGAACTCCCAGCCACCTGACGCAGGCTCATAGGGTGGACTCACAGGGCTGTGCAAACAATTCCATTTCAGCCAAAGGTTTAGCGTTGTTTTCGCAGAAACAGACCTAACAAGTTAATGGAAGTGGACAAAACACAGCCGACTATTTTAAGGGGCTAGATTGGCCCGGTACTGATAGAATAAACGCATGCCCCAACAACAAGCCTTACCGTTCTGGATCAGCAAAACGCTCGCAGAGTTATCGACAAAAGAGTGGGAATCACTCTGCGATGGTTGCGCCAAGTGCTGCCTCCATCGATTTGAAGATGAAGAGACGCAGGAAATTCACTTCACCAACGTCTGTTGTCGCTACCTGGATCAATCGGACTGCAGCTGCAGCGACTATCCGAACCGCTCCATCAACGTGCCTGACTGTGTCACCATTACACTGGATATACTGGAAGACCCCTACTGGTTACCCGAAAGCTGCGCCTACCGTTTACTCGCCGAGGGCAAACCGTTACCAGAATGGCACCCCCTCATGAGTGGTGACCCCAGCAGTGTAATCTTCAGCGGCCACTCAATCGGAGGCCGTGCCATCAATGAAGAGCTGGCTGATGATCTTGAACACCACATTATCGACTGGATCAAGTAAGCACCAAACCTAAAGAGCACCGACGTGGATCAACTTAATACCATCACTGAATTCCTGGAAACCACCGGAGCCAGGCTCCGTTTTTTTGATATGGGGCGACGGGTCACAAAAATCTCTCGCGAGCAGTTTCTAAAGTTCGAGAAGAATGAGACCCCCTACCCTTATCCGCTTCAGCAACAAGCCTGGTTTGCCCTGCTGTTCCAAGATAAAAACAATCAACAGGAGCCCCTGATCTGGTTTCTGCGCATGCCGCTTGATGAGCAGGGGAAGTTGCTGCAAGCCGCACGGGATGACTTTATGCATCGACTGATCGAACGGATCGGTGAGAAGATGCAAGCGGAGCAAGGCGGTGAAGAGTTAGAGGCGGCACTACAGGACAACCCCTACAGTTTCAAACCCAATGAAGATCGCATGGCGGTTTTTCATGCCCGCATATCCATAACCATGAAGTCGCCCCCTTCAAAGTTCTATGAACATGCACAGCGTTACTTTTCCGGGGAACTAGGTTGGGATCAGTGGTCTTTTGTAGGATACCAGGGCATCGCGGATATTGCGGCCCGTCAGAGTGAGCAGGCCACTGAAACAATGCTGGTAACAGCTATTGCCGTCATGCCCGGACAACCGTTGGTCGCCCTGTGTCACTGCCTTGAAAATGAGACCGTTTCGGTTAAGCTGACCCAGGCACTGCTTGTCAGAACAGAACAGGAACTACAACAGGACTCCCCCGACCTTAACCTACTTGCTGCCACACTCCGCGGCACAGCCCAATCAAAATCAAAAACCGTGCAGCATAAGCTGATCCATACTCTGCTCTCTGCACCCAGTGGAAAGCATATCGAAATCCTGACGGCCCTGTCAGGGCGAGCCTGGGAACAGTTACAGGATCACGCTCTGCGTATGCAGTTCTTGGAGCGACTGGCGGAAAATAGCGCTGGACAGGAAGCATTCAATCTCTGCATGGCGGACCTGCTTTTCATCCCGGGCATGCGTGAACCCGTATTGAGCGCTGTACGCGACCCAAATAGATCAGCACAGCTATCAGAGGCGATTGGGGCCATGTTTAAGGGCGTGACCGGCAAATCAGATGGCTGAAAAAAGCACGATCTACCGCATCAGCATCAACCTTTCCGATATTGACCGAGGCGTTTATACCGAGCAGCAACTCACGCTTGCCTGCCACCCATCAGAAACCACTGAGAGACTGCTTGCCCGCATAATCGCTTTCTCTCTCTGCTATGAAGATGCCCTGGAATTTACCAAAGGCATCTGTGAAGGTGACTCACCGGATATCTGGCTACGGGATTTTGATCAGCATGTCGAACATTGGGTTGAGGTGGGTTTACCCACACCTGAGCGAATACAGGAAGCTGCACGCCGGGCCAAGCGTGTCACTTTTTTCCTCTATGGACAACACCTCAACCGCTGGCAGCAGATGCACCTGGAAAAACTTTCCGCACTCACCAATTTGCAGTTATTCTCAATTCCAAACGACTTCTTAACTGCACTGGTAAAGGGCGTCTCCAGAAAAATGAGCTGGTCTGTCACCCAAACAGAGGGAACGCTCTATCTCAGCGATGGGACAAATGATTTCATCACCTCAATTGAGCCTATTTACCACACATAATAAACCCATAATTACTAGGCAAATCAGTCAGTTCTATCAAATTATTACTCTGTGTCAAAAAATATAGTCTATGATCTAGGCATGTCACAGCTCTTTCTCTCACAACACCTGCGTGACCAGCTGGCGCTCCTGGCCAGCCTGGGTTACCCCAATGAAACCTGCGGTGTTCTTCTTGGAAAACAGGTGCAGGGCCATATCTCAGTTCATCGAATAGAAGAGAGTCCGTACCCCAATCTTGAACAATCAGAAGGCCATTTCAAGCTGGATCCGCTCGATCTGAACAATGCAACTCGCAAGGCAAAAAAACATGATCTGGAGATTGTGGGTATTTGGCGCGCCTTCCCTGACAAGCCTTATACGCCCTCGCAGGATGAGCGACACTCAGCTTGGCCTAACTACTCCTATCTTCTGGTCTCAATCACACCCAAGGGTATTTCAACACTTCGCTCCTGGCGACTCACCAGCAACCAGCTTTTGGAAGAAGACTTGGTACTTTAACAAAAGCCTGTCCAACACAGAGAGCGAGCCCACCATATCAATACACCAAAACGTATCTTTTTGGGTATAAAACTGAGTAGCTGACCGATTAATCAATAGCCTGTACACCCCTTCGTTCTGCGCTTAACTGTCTCCGACTAAACCCTCATCCGGCATATTGAAAAGCCCATTCTCTCCCGGTCAGTTTGTCAGGCTGTTCTAAAGACAGCCGCCGCTTCACCCAAAGCTGAAAAAACCAAGACCAGTACAGTCAATTGCATTCAAAGCCCCGAGCTGTCATGCTCAACGAAAATGATATTCTTATCGAACATAAACATGGATATCTCACTTCTTAGAACATTTCTCGAAGTAGCCAAGGTGAGGCATTTTGGCAAAGCCGCAGAAACACTCTGTGTAACCCAGTCGGCGGTAAGTGCTCGCATTAAGCAGCTGGAATCAACCCTCGGGATTGATCTGTTCATCCGTAAACGGGGAGACATTCAACTCACCATAGCCGGCAACCGCCTACAGCGACACGCTGAGACCATTGTCAAAGGCTGGGCAAGGGCGCGACAGGAAATCGCGATGGAGTCATCGGTTTCAGACGCCATATCCATTGGCTGTGAGAATGATCTTTGGCCTATTCAGGTTAAACCACTCACTCAGCAACTCAGAAACCGTGCACCTGAGATGATGATCCAGGTTGAAATTCTTTCGCGGGAGATACTGATTCAACGCCTCACGGCAGGACTGTTGGACCTGGTCTTTATGTTTGAACCGCCCCAGATGTCCGACCTCATCATAAGCAAGGTGGCTGACATCTCACTTATCATGGTCTCATCCTGTCATGACAGTTTGGCAGCAGATGCCATTGAATCCAACTACATCATGGTGGATTGGGGAAACAGCTTCTCGATTCAGTACGCCGAACTGTTCCCTGACGCCTCTGTCCCGATGATGCGCACCGGTTCAAGTCTCATGGCCTACGACCTGTTATTGGACCAGGGTGGAACGGCCTATCTGGCAGAGCAGATGGTTACAGAGGCACTTGATCAGGGGCGCATATACCGGGTGAAAGACGCCCCTGTTTTTCAGCGCCCCGTGTACCAGGTGATGCGTCCGGAAAGTGAACTTAGCAGGCCCATCAAACTGGCTAACGCCTGCCTGATCGAGACTGGATAACAGACCACCAGCATCATCAAACTGCTCATATATAAAAGGGCCGGTACAGCAAAATGCTACACCGGCCACTCTTATTTCAAAACAGATCTGAGTTTTTATTACCCTGTCGGCG
>JAPHUE010000086.1 GCA_026196795.1 Sedimenticola sp. | reverse complement strand
GAGGATTCAGATTCACTGAAAGGCGGATTATAGACAGACTCGGCGGGATCGTAATTGCTCGAAATCAATCCAATTGGCCAGCAGTCTGTGCCATCCGGCGTATCATCGCTCCGGTTTTTCTTCCGATTCAGCAGGCCCGGTATAGAACTCAGGCCAGCGTGCCTTTACTTCAGGTCCATCACTGGCCAGGGCGATGCAGGTATCCAGTATCCGTGGACGGGTCTTTACCGTCTGCTTACTGGCCCGCTCTTCCAGGGCTGAGTGCATTGTCTGGTAGGCCGTTGTAGCCAGCGGCCCCAGCAACTCCATTAAATGTGTACAGCTGGATTTTCGTTCCACTCGACTTCGAACCTCTTGCATCCAGCCAGGGCCGATTTTTATACCGATAATCTCCCGCATCGCCTCTGCTGTCTTCTTGCAGACCGGGTAAGGCGTATCATCTGAAACCGCAATCACATCATGAATCACGAAATCGAGATCCATGGTAACCCGCAGATGGAGGCCGTGAACGGGTGCACCCGGCTCCATGTAGCCGCGATGACGGGTGTCAAAACCAAACGTTTTGGTGTCGGTTAGATGGGCTTCAAGATCCCACAACCCATCCTTTCTCAGATAGCCTTCACAGGTAATTTTCCGGGTATGGAGGTGTTCTCGTTCAGAGGGCTTAGGTAGTGGCACAGCAGTCAATTCTCACATATCACTAAAGAGAGCGAACGATAATGTCATCTGCAACGAATATCAAATCTGATAGTCATAAAAGTGCCGGAAACCAGCCCGGCATAACCACTTGACAGTTGCTGCCATCACCCCATATCGTGCACGAATATGTATTTATTTCAATATCTTGTCTTCACCTTTTTTTTAGCCATCAGCTGGCCGGCCCCGTTGCTGGCAGAATCAGTTGGCCACCCGATAGAAATTGATGAATTTATCAAAAGCGGCGACACCCATATGGGTCTTCAGCTGTTGGGTGCACTTTCTCTCAAGGGCAGTTCTGCCCTGGCCGAACTGTCAGGACTCTCCTGGGATGAGGATGAGCAAACACTGCTTGCCATTTCGGACCGGGGTTGGCTGCTACATCTGAAGCCGCTGTTCAAAGATGGCAGGCTGACCCAGATTGAATTACTCAAGACCTTCCCGCTGCGGGACAGGCACAACAACCCGTTAAAGGGGGCTTGGCGCGATGCTGAGGGGCTAACCCTGGAGAACAGCCAGAATGGTCTCACCGGTGATACTTCGCTGATTATCTCCTTTGAACGCCACACCCGTATAGATCGCTATACCCCCGAGGGCACGTGGATAAGATCGGAACCTCTGCCGAAATTACTCAAAAAGTCGAGCTATCGCCCGAAAGGCAATAAAGGGCTGGAAGCTGTCACGCTGCACCCGAAACTGGGGATTATCACCGGCCCGGAGTATCCACCCAAAGGACGACCGCACTATCTGGTCAACAGTAGCGGTAAAAAATGGTTCTACACCCCCAAAGAGCCTAATGGGGCGCTGGTTGCATTAGAGGCCTTACCTGATGGTGATTTGATCCTGCTGGAGCGGGCCTATACCTCAATATTTTCGCCTTGGGTGATCAGCCTGACTCGCATCAAGGCAGAAGAACTGATCCCCGATAAATCAGTACCCTCCTCGCTGATTGCACGCTTTGATAGCAGCGAGGGATGGCTTACACAAAATATTGAAGGATTAACCCGCCATCAGGGCATGCATTTTTTTATGGTCAGTGATGACGGAAACAAGCCCTGGGCACAGACCCAGCTGATCTACTTCAGAATCATTGATCCATAAAATAGGCCTGACACTCATTTTATCGCCATCTTGTTCTTTTCAAGCAGCGGTTTCAGCTTTTGCCAGACATGCGCCAGCATGCGCGGCTGCCCTTCTGCCTTGGGGTGCAGTCCATCCCCTTGCATCCACTCAGCACGATCTGCCACACCTTCCAGAAAAAACGGAACCAGCGGTACGGAATGCAGCTCAGCCAAATCTTGATAAATCAGCAGGAACTTCTCGGTAAATGCCTTGCCAAAATTGGGTGGCAACATCATGCCCAGAAGTAAAGGCTGACTCGGCAGCTCCTGTGCAAGTGTTATCATCTTGCTGAGATGTTGTCGGGTCTGGCTGTTTGTCAAACCTCGCAGGCCATCGTTTGCGCCCAGCTCTATGATCACTATCGCGGGTTCAAACTGGTTGAGTGCAACAGGTAGCCTGGAGAGTCCACCCGCCGTGGTCTCACCCGATATACTGGCATTGACCACTTTATGCGGAAAACCCTCCTCGGCAAGACGGTTCTCCAGAAGAGCGACCCAACCCAGGTTGCGCTGAATGCCATAAGCGGCACTCAGGCTGTCGCCGAAGACAAGGATAACCGGTTCAGCCGCGAGCGTGTTGGACATAAAAACAAACAGTAGCAGGAATAGTCTCTTCATGACCACAGATGATAACCCAGAACAGCCCGTCGTAAAGGCCTCCAATATAACAAAACAGTTACCAGGTCCTGACGGAGTACTGACCATTCTTGATGGCATCTCACTGCAGTTAGCCGAAGGTGAGGTGACCGCCATTCTAGGTGCATCTGGATCAGGCAAGTCCACATTGCTGGGCCTGTTGGCAGGACTGGATGAAGTCACCCGTGGGGAAATTGAACTTTTTGGTCAATCTCTGGCCGGGCTTAATGAGGATAGCCGCGCTGCATTACGGGCCGGAAAAGTCGGTTTCGTATTCCAATCCTTTCAGTTGTTACCCGGCATGACCGCCCTGGAAAATGTGATGCTACCCCTGGAACTGGCGGGCATAAGGAATCCCGCTATCGGAGCCACCGAAGCATTAGAGCAGGTTGAATTGGGTGATCGGCTCTATCACTACCCGGGGCAACTCTCCGGGGGAGAACAGCAACGGGTGGCAATCGCCCGCGCTTTCGCTTCGCAACCCAAGGTGCTGTTTGCCGATGAGCCGACAGGTAGTCTGGATCAGGCCACCGGCAGCCGCATTATTGATCTCCTGTTTCAGATGCGGGAACAGACAGGCGCGGCCCTCCTGCTGGTGACGCATGATGAGCGTCTTGCTGCACGCTGCGATCACCGACTACTGATAGAACAAGGGCGGTTGGAACAAACCTCATGAGTCAATTCATTCTCGCCTTGCGCTTTTTCCGTCGCGACTTTCGTAGTGGTGAATTACGTTTGCTCGTGCTTGCACTGATCATCGCTGTGGCAGCGGTATCTGCTGTGGGATTCTTCACCAATCGCGTAGAACAAGCCATGACCCTGCAGGCCAATCAGGTTCTGGCTGCGGATCTGGTTCTCTCCAGTAACAATCCGATTCCCGCCTCTTTTGAACAGCAGGCGGACATGCTCGATCTGAATGTTGCCCACACCCTCTCCTTCCCCAGTGTCATCGTGCACCAGGACCAGACCCAACTGGTAGAGGTAAAAGCCGTTAGCAAAAACTACCCGTTGCGTGGCGACTTACGCGTCAGGCCATTCGCCAGTGCCAACGAGGAGGTTGTGAAGCATCCACCAGCCCCCGGCCACCTATGGGGTGAAGCACGCCTTATGGCGGCACTTAACCTGCAGCCTGGAGCGCAGATTTCTCTCGGCGAATCCGTTTTTTTACTGGAAAAAATCCTCAGTCGGGATTTTGCATTGGGGAACAGCTTCTTCCGTCTTGGCCCTGAAGTGCTGATCGCCCTGGAAGATATACCCAAAACCGGCTTGGTTACGCCGGCCAGTCGAGTTAGACATCGATTGCTCATTGCTGGAAACCAGGAACAGGTCAAAACTTTCCAGGGCTGGGCTACAACCAGACTGCCTCAGGGGGTCCGGCTGGAGCACCTGAGCAGCGCCCGCCCTGAACTGCGCGGCGCACTGGACCGTGGCAGTCGCTTTCTTGGCCTGGCGGCGCTGGTAGCCGTTCTGGTGGCGGGTGCTACGGTGGCGCTGTCAACGCGACAGTTCGTTGAAAGACAATCTGATACCAGCGCCATCATGCGCTGCCTGGGTGCAAGTCAGTCGTTGATTTTTAACGTACTGATTATCCGCCTCTCTCTTTTGTGCCTGATTGCCAGTCTTTTAGGCATTGCGGGGGGTTGGCTGGCGCAGTATTTCCTGGCGGATCTGTTAAGTGATTGGTTTGGGGGCGCGTTACCGCCACCCTCTCTCTGGCCGATACTGACTGGCCTGGGTACGGGTTTCATTACCCTTCTGGGATTTACCCTGCCACCGGCCCTTAGACTGGGAGCCGTCCCGCCCCTGCGTGTATTACGCCGTGATCTGGATGCGCCACCTGCCAGTACCTGGTTACTGGTGCTGCTCGGTATTGGTGCAATGGCACTGTTGATGTATCTGCAGGCTGGAGACAGTACGCTGGCTGGCTGGGTTCTGCTGGGTACGCTCACCACGGTCGGGCTGTTGCTTTTAACCGCCTGGCTGCTGGTGCGAATGCTCTCCCCCTTACGACATCGCGGTGGCGCCTTGTGGCGACAGGGCTTATCCGGCCTTGCCCGAAACCCCAGCATGACAGCATTGCAACTGACCGGTTTTGGCCTGGGCATACTCGCCATGCTGTTACTAACTATTATAAGAACAGACTTGTTGGACGCCTGGCAAAAAACCATTCCGGAACAGGCCCCGAATCATTTCCTGATTAATATCCAGCCGAGTGATGTGGATAATCTCGGGGCTTTTTTCCAGGCGCAGGCTATTGAGCAGGCGGGTATCTACCCGATGTTACGGGCACGGCTTACACATATAAATGATCAGCCTGTCTCACCCGATCAGTATCAGGATGAGCGCGCACAGCGATTGGTTTCAAGAGAATTCAATCTCTCCTGGTCAGCACAAATGCAGACAGAGAATAAGATTGTGGCAGGCTCCTGGTGGGGAGGCACCAATCAACAGCGCGCGTTATTCTCTGTCGAAGTTGATATTGCCAATACACTGGGGATCAGTTTGGGTGACCAACTGGCATTCAATCTGGCCGGCGTACCCATCAAAGCGACCGTTTCAAATCTGCGACGTGTTCATTGGGACTCATTCCAACCCAACTTTTTTGTCATCGGAACACCGGCCTTACTTAAGGAGCATCCGGCCAATTTCATTACCAGCTTTTATCTCCCCCCTGGAAAAGAGACTGCCTTGGCTGCCCTGGTGCGACAGTTTCCGTCCATCACCATTATTGATGTCAGTGCCATCATGCAACAGATACGGGAGATCATGCAGCGCGGCTCATTGGCAGTGGAATACGTTTTTCTGTTCACACTCGCAGCCGGCATTCTCATGCTCTATGCCGGTATTCAGGCAAGTCGGGAATATCGCCGCCAAGAGGCTATTGTTCTGCGTACATTAGGCATGCAACGTAACGGTCTTCTCACCGCAGCAGCTATCGAGTTTGTCTTGCTAGGCCTGCTGGCGGGAACACTGGCAACACTCTGTGCCAATGTCACCGGCTGGTTTATTGCGACAGAAGTTTTCGGCTTTCAATACAATCTCAATCCCTGGACTATTGTTGCTGGCATCCTTGGCAGCGGTATTGCCATCGGCTTGGCCGGCATGCTGGCCACTTGGCCGCTCAGTATCAAACCACCTCTGCGCATGCTACAAAACGGTTAATGAAAGAAGAGACCCACAACGCTTTCCTGCTAACCCGGCATTGGCGTGATACCCCACAGGGAATCGAACTGCAGTTCTGGGCAAGCTCAACGGCTGGTCCGCTAAGAGTGCGTTATCCTGGTCAGCAGGCCGTCTGCTTTATTGCCCACGACAGCACATTAGCCAGTACTCGTTCGCAGTTCTCGCGAAAACCGTTAAAGCTGACCGACCTGCAGGGTAACGCTGTTGACGGGCTTTACTTTCAACAGCAGCGACAGTTACTGCAATTTCGTGATCAGGTTGCAGGCAGCAGCACATTGTTGATGGAATCTGATATCAAGGTTTCTGATCGTTACTTGATGGAGCGTTTCATAACCGCCCCGATGGAGATAAAAGGTACCGCCGTTCAGCGAGATGGTTACATCGAACTGACCAACCCCAGAATCAGGAGATCAGACTACCAGGCAAATCTGAAATACCTCAGCCTGGATATAGAGACCGACGGTACTGCAGATAACATTCTCTCTATTGCATTCTGTGGACAGGGATTTGAAAAAATTCTGATGCGCGGTGATCAGGCTGACTGGCCGAGTGATTTACCCATTCATTGGTGCCGTGACGAGGCCGATCTCCTGCGACAGTTTCTGCAACAGATTGCAGCTTTGGATCCGGATCTTATTCTTGGTTGGAATGTCGTCAACTTTGATCTTGATTATCTGGAGCGACGCTGCAAATCACATCGTATACCCTTCACCTTGGGCCGTGGAGGTGAAACCGCTACAATCCTCCAACCTCAGCAAAGTGGACAGACCCGCATTTCCAGTATCCCAGGGCGAGTCGTACTGGACGGCATTGACAATCTGCGCACCGCTTTCTGGTCGTTTGATAGTTTCTCACTCAACAATGTAGCGAGTGTCCTTTTGGGTCGAGAGAAATTAATCAGCGGCAGTCAGGATAAAGTGGCTGAAATACGAAGACAGTTTAAAGAGGATCGCCCTGCCCTGGCGGCCTATAACCTGGAAGACTGCAAACTTGTTGAGGCCATTTTTGAAAAAACAGATTTAATAAATTTTGCCACACAACGCGCCGCCATGACTGGGTTATCACTTGGACGACAAGGTGGTTCAGTGGCCGCTTTTGACAATCTTTACCTGCCCCATTTACATCGCCAAGGCATTGTGGCCCATGATATCGGCGCATTCCATCACACACAGAGTAGTCCGGGTGGTTATGTAATGGATTCACAACCAGGTCTTTACAAAAATGTACTGGTGTTGGATTTCAAAAGCCTTTATCCCAGCATAATTCGAACCTTTCAGATTGACCCAATGGGCATGGCTTTTCCTGGGGACGATCCCATTCCCGGTTTTCTTGAGGCCAAGTTCTCAAGAGACAACCATATACTGCCGGGCATAATCAGTGACCTGTGGGCTAAACGCGATATCGCCAAAGAACATGCAGATAAGGCACTCTCTCAAGCCACCAAGATCATCATGAATTCATTCTATGGTGTATTGGGTTCAAGCGGTTGTCGCTTTTATGATCCAAGACTTGCAAGTAGCATTACCCGACGCGGCCATGAAATCATTACCCGAAGCAGGGACTGGCTGGAAAAAGAAGGCTATCCCGTTATCTATGGCGATACCGATTCTGTGTTTGTGCTTCTGGGTGATCGATATAAAGAGCAGGAAGCCATCATAACGGGAAAAAAACTCGCTCTGGACCTCAATCAATGGTGGAACGAGACAATTCAAAAAGAATACCGGGTGGACTCGGCCTTAGAGATCGAATTTGAAACTCACTTCATCCAGTTCATCATGCCCACGATCCGGGGCACAGAGACCGGCAGCAAAAAACGCTACGCTGGAGTCATTCGTAATAACAAAAATGAGTATGAAATAATTTTTAAAGGATTGGAGAGCGTACGCAGTGACTGGACGCCATTGGCCCAACAGTTTCAACGCGAACTCTATAGGCGTGTTTTCTTTAATGAACCCTACGAAACCTACATAACAGATCTAGTCACTCAACTGCGTGAAGGCCAACTGGACGAGCAATTAATCTATAGAAAAAGATTACGCAGAAAACTGGAAGAGTATCAACGCAACGTACCACCCCATGTACAGGCAGCTAGAAAACTTGGCAAAGCAAGAAGATGGATCAGTTATGTCATTACACTTAATGGTCCAGAGCCTATTGAAGCACAGGATAACCCCATAGATTACCAGCACTACATTGATCGTCAGATAGAGCCTGTAGCTGATGGCATATTACATTTCTTGGGCGACAGCTTTAATCGGATAACCGCTGATCAACTCGCTCTGTTTTAGCAACAGCAGCATATGGCGGCGATTTTCTGAATAACATTTGAAATATTTCTCACTTTTCTCTGGTCTTCTATTGCAAGGACCTACTGACAGGTTTACTGAAAATCAAACTGGAGAAATACCATGAAAAAGTTACTCATCACCGCCCTGATCTCACTGTTCGCAGTTGGCACAGCTTCAGCAGATTATACTACAGATATCAATAATGACGCTTTGCAAGTTTCTGCAGATAAATCAAGTATGGATTTTAATAAATTACCCGCAACTGCGGCTGGAAAAAGTAATGAAATGAACGGAAAGGTATATCATGCTGGAATGCAGGATCACCCCAGCCAGGGTCGCTCTGGATTTTAACAACTAGATACCATTGGAAGTTCAGCCACGCCTCTTTACCGAGGCGTGGCTTTTTATCGCTTACAATATAATAATAATTTGGCGTGACATTGCGCCTGTTAACCCTACCTACTTCTTGGCCTCCAGAAAACTTCACTATCTCTGAAAGAATATAGCCCGTGATCAGGTCTTATATTGTAAGGACCACTTCTCAGGTCCACTAACATATTACTGGAGAATCATTATGAATAAACTACTCATCACCGCCCTGATCTCACTGTTCGCAGTTGGCACAGCTTCTGCTGATTATGCGACAGATATAAACAGTGACACCGTACAGGCTTCAACAGTATCAACAAGTGTCGATTTCAATACCCTGCCTGCAACCGCAGCAGGACGCCCTAGTGATATAAAAGCAAGCGAATACCATGCTGGAATGCAGGATCATCCCAGCCGGTGACATTCAAATTTCGATAGGAAGTAAAAAAAGCCCCGCCTTTGTATAAGGAGGGGCTTTTTTATGTCATTGAAAAAGTCTATTTTTTTGGCAGCCGTCCAAGCAAATAAAACTCATCATTAGTGCGCATACTGGTTAGATTAACCATGCGATTGGAGAGGCCAAAGAAAGCGGATATTGCGCCAATATCCCAGATATCTTCATCACTAAAACCGTGACCATGCAATAGCTCATAGTCTTCATCATCCACTTCATTAGCATTCAGAGTAATCTTTAAAGCAAAATCCAGCATCGCTTTCTGACGGGGAGTGATATCGGCTTTACGATAGTTGGCTGCTACCTGATCGGCAATCAGCGGGTTCTTTTCACGGATACGCAGGATGGCGCCGTGTGCCACCACACAGTAGATACACTGATTTCTACTAGAGGTAGCAACAACAATCATCTCCCTCTCACCCTTGGT
>JAPHUE010000125.1 GCA_026196795.1 Sedimenticola sp. | reverse complement strand
TATCCAGGCGGGTGTGCGTTTGTTGAGGAAGGCATTCAGCCCCTCTTTACCCTCATCCGATGCCCGGGCAGCAGTGATACGTTGTGCGGTATCCTGGATAACAGCCTCGCTGGTAGGCTGACGGGATACAGCAAAAATAAGTGATTTGGCCGATGCCAGCGAACAGGGCCCCCCTTTCAGTAGTTGATCAATCAAGACATCAACCTGTGACGATAATTGCTCGTCCGGGACTACTTCATGCACCAACCCCAATCGATAAGCCTCAGCCGCATCAAAACGTTCGGCCGTCAGAAAATAACGACGGGCGGCACGTTCACCTATGGCCGCGATAACATAAGGCGAGATCACTGCAGGAATTAATCCGAGTCGAACTTCAGAGAGACAGAACTTGGCCGCCTCTGCCGCAACTGCCATATCACAACAGGCAACCAGACCAACACCACCACCAAAAGCGGCGCCTTGTACTGCTGCAATAGTTGGCTTGGAGAGGTTATTCAACCGCTCCATCAGGCTTGCCAGCACCATCGCATCATTGAGGTTTTCTGACTCACTATAGTCAGCCATGCGCCGCATCCAGCGCAGATCGGCTCCGGCTGAAAAACTTTTTCCTTCAGAGCGTAAAACCACAATGCGTACTTTGGGGTCTACCTCAACCGATTCGAGCGCCTGTAATAGACGATTAATCAAGACATCATCAAAGGCATTGTGAATTTCAGGACGATTTATGGTGAGTGTTGCGACTCCCCTTTCATCCAGATCCAGCGTTACAGAATTTTCAGCCATCATCTTCTCGTCACTCCCTGTTACATCCTGAAGATGCCGAAGGTGGTTTTCTCAATGGGCGCATTCAACGCTGCAGAGAGTCCCAGGCCCAGCACGGTACGTGTCTCTGCCGGGTCAATAATCCCATCATCCCACAGTCTCGCACTGGCATAATAAGGGTGGCCCTGGTGTTCATACTGATCTTTTACAGGGGCCTTGAAGGCCTCCTCATCTTCCACTGACCAGCTCTCGCCACGCGCTTCCATGGCATCTCTTTTAATCTGACTTAAGACATTGGCGGCCTGATCACCACCCATCACGGAAACGCGCGCATTGGGCCACATCCAGAGAAAACGAGAGCCATAGGCACGACCACACATCGCATAGTTGCCAGCGCCAAAACTGCCCCCGACGATAACGGTAAATTTCGGCACCTTGGCACAGGCAACGGCAGTCACCATCTTGGCACCGTCTTTGGCGATACCACCCGCTTCATATTTTTTACCTACCATGAAGCCAGTAACATTCTGCAGAAAGACCAGTGGAATTCCGCGTTGTGCACAGAGTTCAACAAAGTGCGCGCCCTTCTGGGCCGATTCTGAAAAGAGAATACCGTTGTTGGCAATAATGCCCACCGGATAACCATGGATGTGGGCAAAGCCGCAGATTAAAGTTGTACCGTAAAGTTTTTTAAACTCATCCAGCTCACTGCCATCCACTACCCGTGCAATCACTTCACGAATATCAAAAGGTTTACGCAGGTCATTCGGCACAATACCGTAGATATCCTCTTTTGGATAAAGTGGTTCAACGGGTTGTCGCAGCGTGACCTCTGGCTGTTTTGTGCGGTTCAGTGTCTTAACGACACGACGCGCCAGTCCCAATGCATGGGAGTCATTCATCGCATAGTGATCGGTTACACCTGAGGTTCGAGAGTGCACATCGGCACCGCCCAGCTCTTCAGCCGTAACGACTGCACCCGTTGCGGCCTTTACCAGCGGCGGGCCACCCAGGAAGATCGTCCCTTGCTCTTTAACAATAATGCTCTCATCTGACATCGCTGGAACATAAGCGCCCCCTGCGGTACAGGAGCCCATCACCACGGCGATCTGAGGTATGCCCTGGGCCGACATGTTGGCCTGATTGTAAAAGATGCGACCAAAGTGTTCCCGATCTGGAAATACTTCATCCTGGGTTGGCAGATTGGCTCCGCCGGAATCCACCAGGTAGATACAGGGGAGCCGATTTTCACGGGCGATCTCCTGGGCGCGAATATGCTTCTTGACGGTCATGGGGAAATAGCTGCCCCCTTTTACCGTGGCATCGTTGGCAATGATCATGCACTCCTGACCGGAGACACGCCCTATGCCAGTGATCACACCAGCAGCGGGCACTTCATTTTTATACATGTTGTACGCGGCGAACTGAGACAGTTCCAAAAAAGGTGAGCCCGTATCCAGCAACACTCTGATACGCTCACGTGGTAGCAACTTGCCGCGACTGAGATGTTTATCACGAGCGCGCTCACCACCACCCTCGGCGATTGTCTCGACACGCTCACGCAGATCAGCGACCACTGCCTGCATGGCGCTCTGATATTCCCGGAACTGTTCGCTTTTGCGATTGATACTGCTCTTGATGACCGACATTACCAGCCTCCTGTCTCTAACCAGCGATCGACCTGTTCAAGTCGGTCATTCCCCCAGAAGGGTTCGCCATCTACATAAATGGTAGGCGATCCAAACACGCCTCTTGATACCGCTGTTGCTGTCTCATGTTTTAATTTTTCTTTCACTTCAGGTCTCTGTATCGCTTCAAGCAATTCATTAGAATCAATGCCCAGTGCCGCACCCAGCTCTGCTACCAGTTGTGGGTCAGAACCATCACGACCTTCTCCAAATGTAGCGTTATAAACCGCCTTTGCCAGCCGCTTTGCTATGTCCGGCTGGGTTTCTGCCAACCAGTAGAAGGCCCGTGAAGGAGCCAAGGCGGCTTTAGGAAATGCTTCTGGCAATTGAAAAGGGACACCCTGCAGGCGTGCAGATCGCTGCATGTCATGCAACGAGTAATCACCCAGCAGTGGAATATCAACCAACGGACGTGCACCAGTCACGGCAAAAGTGGCACCCACCAGAAAGGGACGCCAGATCACTTCCCGATCATGCTTGGCCGCCAGTTCATCAATCCGCGAACTGGCCAGATAACCGTAGGGCGAATAGAAATCAAAATAAAATTCAAGGGGTGCAGCCATGCCTCAATCCTCAGCAATGGCGCGAGTGATAACAATACGTTGTATGTCACTGGTCCCTTCATAAATCTGTGAGATGCGTACATCACGATAGATACGCTCAACCGGGAAGTCCTGCAGGTAACCGTAACCACCGTGCACCTGAATAGCGTCCGAACAGATCTTCTCCGCCGCTTCAGAGGCAAACAACTTGGCCATGCAGGCTTGCTTCAGACAAGGCTCTCCCGCATCACGCAGAACGGCCGCGTTCATCACCATCAGGTGCGCCGCCTCCAGTTGCGTCGCCATATCAGCCAGACGAAAACCGACGGCCTGATGATTAATGATGGGGTTACCGAAGCTTTCACGCTCCTTGGCATAACTCAGTGCTGCTTCATAGGCCGCGCGCGCCATACCGACACACTGGGCGGCAATACCAATACGTCCACTCTCCAGATTACTCAGGGCAATCTTGTACCCTTCACCCTCTTTACCAATCAGATGATTCGCCGGTATGCGGCACTCATCAAAGAAGATTTGTGCCGTATCGGAAGCGTGTTGACCGAGCTTTTTCTCGATATTAGCAACCTTATAGCCTGGATTATCTGTCGGCACAGCGAAGGCACTGATGCCCCTTTTACCGGCAGCCGGATCGGTTACCGCAAATACAATAGCCACCTGGGCATATTTACCCGAGGTAATGAACTGCTTGGTGCCATTGAGTATGTAGTCGTCGCCATCTTTAACGGCGCGCATCTTCAGTGCTGAGGCATCCGAGCCCGCTTGCGGTTCTGTCAGGCAGAAACAGCCCAGCATCTCACCAGACGCCAATGGTTTCAGGTAAGTCTCTTTCAGATAGTCACTACCGAATTTTAACAACGGCCCACATACCACTGAGTTATTGACACTGAGTATGGTTGAACAGGCACCATCACCTGCTGCAATCTCCTCAATCGCCAGGGCGAAGGAGACATAGTCGGTTCCAGCGCCACCCCACTCTTCTGGCATAGTCATGCCAAACAGACCAAGGGCGCCCATCTCTTTCAGCTCATCGGAAGGAAAGATACTCTCCCGGTCCCACTCAGCGGCATTCGGGGCCAGCCGCTCCTGGGCAAAGTCCCGCGCCATGTCACGGATCATGCGCTGTTCTTCTGTGAGGATCATTCAATGACTCCTGTGGTTTGTTTTGTCTGCCCTGCAACAGGTCTTGATCTGTAGGGGTCGGAGTCAAATCGGATCAAATATTTAATTTGATTCACCCATTCGGAACAATTTGACTCCGACCCCTGCGATTTCTCTCTGCCCTGCAACAGTTACCGTAGGGTGGGCATGCTGTCCGTGCCCACGCGGAAGCAAGGTGCGAGACAATCACGTGGGCACAAAAGACGTACCCACCCTACAATTATTGGAGGCCCGTTTCTGGGCATATTACTCGCTTATAACCGTTCGATAGCCACGGCTGTGGCTTCACCACCACCGATACAGAGCGAGGCGACACCGCGCTTCAGTCCCTGATTCTCCAAGGCCGCCAGAAGCGTTACGAGTATACGTGCACCTGAAGCACCAATCGGATGTCCGAGAGCACAGGCACCGCCGTTGATATTCACCTTTTCATGATC
>JAPHUE010000204.1 GCA_026196795.1 Sedimenticola sp. | reverse complement strand
GCCGCGTAAAATATATCCACCAAAGGAGGATGGAGGAGTGTGCACTGAGCTGTTCTTCAGTACATGCGTAGTTTCTAATGTATGCTGCAGTGTGTCAAGAATTTAAAATTAACTTATGTTGATATAAATCATGTTATATGAAGTAGAACAAGTTGATGGTACCGCCCGACGGGGACAATTAACATTTGCGCGCGGAACTATACAAACTCCGGCCTTCATGCCGGTAGGAACCTATGGCACGGTCAAGGCCATGACTCCGGAGGAGCTGGAAGCGAGTGGCGCCGAGATTATTCTGGGCAACACGTTCCATCTGATGCTTCGGCCTGGTACCGATATCATTAGCGCGCATGGTGATCTGCATGATTTTACCCATTGGCAACGTCCGATATTGACCGATTCGGGTGGATTTCAGGTGTACAGCCTTGGGGCGATGCGCAAGATTACTGAGGCGGGTGTCCATTTTCGTTCACCGATTGATGGCAGTAAGATCTTCATGGGGCCCGAAGAGTCCATGAAAGTACAGCGTAAGCTGGGTTCAGATATCGTGATGATCTTTGATGAGTGTACGCCCTATCCGGCAACAGAGACTGAAGCCCGGGTTTCTATGGAGCTCTCGCTGCGGTGGGCGGATCGCAGCAAGCAGGCCCATGGTGATAATCCCTCTGCTCTCTTTGGTATTGTCCAGGGTGGCGTCTATGAGTCGCTCAGAGGGCGCTCTCTGGATGGCTTAATCGAGATCGGTTTTGATGGTTATGCGGTTGGCGGGCTCTCTGTGGGCGAACCCCCGGAAGATCGTTGGCGGGTGCTGGATTATCTGGCTCCTCGTCTTCCAGCGGATAAGCCGCACTATTTGATGGGCGTTGGTACACCCGAGGATATCGTGGAAGCGGTACGCCGCGGAATTGATATGTTTGATTGTGTGATGCCTACCCGCAATGCCCGTAATGGCCACCTGTTTACCCATGAGGGCGTGGTCCGTATCCGGAATGCTGTACATGCCAACGATACCGGGCCGCTGGATTCTCATTGTGACTGTTATACCTGTCAGAATTACAGTCGCAGTTATCTCAGACATCTGTCACGCTGTAATGAGATCCTCGGGGCGAGATTGAATACGATCCATAATCTGCACTATTACCAGACCTTGATGCGTAATATCCGGCAGGCGATTGCAGAACAGCGGTTTGATGCCTTCGCACGGGATTTTTATGCCATGCGGGGCTCGAAGAGGGCTTGAATGTAGCCGGAACAGACCCTATTTGGTATTGGTTGGCCCTAATTCTTCGGCAGGATGCCGAGCCAGAAATTCTTTAATTCCAACAACTGTGGCATAATGCGCCGCTTGTGATTCCTGTGCGGTGTGGTCCGTGCCGAATCAGTACATATTGACCACTTGACTTAAGGTAAAAAGCACCATGAGTTTCTTTATTTCAGATGCCATGGCTCAGGCCGCTGGCGGCGGTTCAGGGGCACCGGGTTTAGAGGGCCTGATCTTACCGATCGGCCTGATCATTATGCTCTATTTTTTGATGATTCGTCCGCAGATGAAGCGTCAAAAAGAGCATCGTAAACTAGTAGAAACCCTGGCGAAGGGTGATGAGGTGCAGACGGAAGGCGGCCTGATGGGCAAGATTTCTGACCTGGGAGAGAACTTCGTCAAGGTTGAGATCGCTGAGGGGATTGAGGTAAAGATCCGCCGTTCGGCCATTTCGGCGATTATGCCTAAGGGTACGCTGAAAGAGTTGTAATCATGAGTCAGTCCACGGTGACTGACTTTATCAATATGAGCGGCTGAACCGGGTAGAACGGGTTCAGCCACTTAGAGCTTCCACAAAAACTGATAACGATGAACCGATATCCCCTTTGGAAGAATATCCTTGTACTGGTGCTGGTCCTGCTTGGGCTGCTCTATGCCTTGCCTAATGTCTTTGATCAGGACCCCTCGCTGGAGATCAGTGGTAGTCGTCGGGCATCTGTAGATGCCTTGACTGAAACGACCATTCGAACGGCCCTCAGTGAAGCAAACATAGCCATTAAGTCAACCAAACCTGGCGATAATAAATTGCTGGTTCGCTTCCAGGACTCTGAAAGCCAGTTGCGCGCGAAGGAGCTGCTGGAGACGACCTTGGGTGGCGATTATACCCAGGCGCTGACACTGTCGACTGATGTTCCTGGCTGGCTGCGTAGCATGGGTGCGTTGCCTATGTATCTGGGCCTGGATCTGCGTGGTGGTATTCATGTATTGATTGATGTCGACATGGATGCGGCATTGGCCCAAGCTATGGAGCGATATACCGGTGATATTAGAACGGAGCTGCGTGATAAGAAATTAAGAGCATCCCGCCCGTCAATTGAAGGTGAGCTGATTCTCGTAAAGTTCAAAGAAGCTGATGTTCGTGATCAAGCCATTGATGCTATCAATAATGAATTTCGCGATCTGATCCTTGAATCAAAGGATGTTGATGGTGACTACCTGATACAGGTAAAGCTGAGTCCTACTGAACAGCGAGCCATTAAAAAGTTTGCGCTTGACCAGAACATCACGACACTGAGAAATCGGGTCAATGCCCTGGGTGTTTCTGAACCGGTTATTCAGCAACAAGGTGACCGCCGCATCGTGGTACAGCTGCCGGGCGCGCAGGATCCTTCCAAGTTGAAAGAGTTGTTAGGAGCAACAGCAACACTTGAGTATCGTTTGGAAGATACCGAGCACAGTGTTGAAGATGCACAGGCTGGCAAGGTGCCGCCGGGTTCCAAGCTCTATAAGACCCGCGATGGTCGGCCCATTCTTCTGAAGAAGCGGGTTATTGTGACCGGTAATCAGATTACCGATGCTTCATCAGGCTTTGATCAGCGCAGCGGTGGTCCGATGGTTTCTGTCAGTCTCGACAGCCAGGGTGCCCGCCGGATGCGCAATGTCACCACCGAAAATGTCAACAAGCCTATGGCGGTGGTCTTTATCGAAACCCGCAAGGATACCCGTATTGTTGACGGTGAACCGGTGACCCGTAAGGTTCAGGTAGAAGAAGTCATCAGTGTTGCCAATATTCTTGAACCATTTGGTCGCCGTTTCCAGACTACCGGGCTGGACAGTCCGGCAGAGGCGCACGACTTGGCCTTGCTGTTACGTGCAGGCGCACTTGCGGCACCGATCGATATCGTTGAAGAGCGGACCATTGGTCCAAGCCTGGGGCAGGATAATATCGATCAAGGCTTTGCCTCGGTGGTGATTGGACTGGCGCTGGTTATGGTCTTTATGGTGGTCTACTACAGGGTGTTTGGCCTGGTCGCTAATCTGGCCTTGATGATGAATCTGGTATTCATCGTTGCTGTACTTTCTATGCTTCAGGCCACTCTGACTCTGCCTGGTATTGCCGGTATCGTTCTGACAGTGGGTATGGCGGTTGATGCCAACGTACTGATTTTTGAACGTATTCGTGAAGAGATTGGTGTGGGTAGTACCCCGCAGGCCAGTATCTATGCGGGTTACGAAAAAGCATTGTCGACCATCGTGGATGCCAATATTACGACGCTGATTGCTGCCGTTGTGCTGTTCAGTTTTGGTACCGGGCCAATTAAAGGTTTTGCCGTAACGCTATTCATCGGCATCCTGACCTCCATGTTTACGGCGATTGTGGGTACCCGTGCCGTCGTTAATCTGATCTATGGCGGCAAGCGTGTCGCCAAGCTAAGTATCTGAGTAGAGCAACGCTGATGCAGATCTTTAAAAAGAACACTCACATCGACTTCATGGGCAAGCGCAAGCTGGCCATGTATATTTCCATCGCGCTGATAGTGGTTGCTTTAGGCTCCATTCTTGTCAGAGGCTTAAATCTGGGTATTGACTTCACGGGTGGTACCTTGGTCGAGGTTGGGTATCAGGAAGCGGTGGAGCTGGCCAAGGTACGAGAGGTACTTCAGTCTGGTGGCTTTGTAGATGCCACTGTGCAGCATTTCGGTACATCGAAAGATGTGCTGGTCAGGTTAGCCCAGCAATCGGATTTACAGGGTGCTGAACTGAGCGACCGTGCCTTTATGGCGCTTAAGCAGGCCGATGCGGGTGAGACAACCCTTCGACGTGTCGAGTTTGTTGGTCCCCAAGTCGGTGATGAGCTTACCGAGGATGGTGGTCTGGCCATGCTTTATGCCTTGATTGGTATTCTGGTCTATGTTGCCCTGCGATTCGAATATCGCTTTGCTCTAGGGTCGGTTATTGCGCTGGTGCATGATGTACTCATCACTATTGGTATTTTTTCACTGTTTCAGATTGAGTTTGATTTGACGGTACTGGCTGCAGTGCTTGCAGTTATCGGCTACTCCCTGAATGACACCATTGTGGTGTATGACCGGATACGTGAGAATTTTCGTAAGATGCGTAAGGGTGGCTCTGAGGAGATCATCAACCGCTCATTGAATCAGACGCTGTCACGTACCTTGATGACCTCGTTGACCACCTTGTTGGTATTGATTGCGCTGTTTGTGTTTGGCGGCGAAATCATCCACGGTTTTGCATTCGCATTAATAATTGGTGTACTGGTCGGTACCTACTCTTCCATATATGTCGCGAGTACGGCGGTGTTAATGCTGGGTATCAGTAAAGCTGATCTGATGCCGGTGGTTAAAGAGGGTGGTGAGGTAGACGCAGAACCCTAGAACATAATTACGACACAAAAAAAGCGCAGTGATAATTCGTCGCTGCGCTTTTTTTATGTCTGTAATTGTATGTTTAACCGTAGGCCCGTTTGAGCCTGGGAAAATCAATAATGTCAGCTTTAGGTTTTTCATCCGCAAGGGAGGAGGGTGGATGAGACTGTTTTTGATCGGGGCGTATCTCAAGAATTTCAAAATCACCGTCATGGGCGGTATAAGAGGATTCCAGTGATAGTTCAAACAGACCGTCGAGCACGTCACGCATAATCATTTCGAGTGCGCGATCACTGACTGCCTTTGTTGTGCCCGGATTTTCCTTCATGTGCCCTCATCTCCAGAATATGCAGCGAGAATATAATCCTCGCTGATGTAATCCTGTTATCGGTATACCAGAGGAAAACTTGAGAGACTTGGGGGGAACTGTGAACGGGTAGTTGGTCTGCCCGGCACTGTCTGATTTTTATCAGGTGATGCCGGGTGGATATGTAATCAGGAGCGAATTCGGTCGGTCAGGTGGGGGCGAATGGCTTGGGCCATGGCAGAATGAATGCGTAGACCCCCGGCGATCAGGTTTCCCGTTTCAAGGAAACGGCCACCACCACTAATATCAGACACCGTCCCGCCAGCTTCTTTTACCAACAGGGCGCCAGCAGCAAAATCCCATTCGGCGAGCCCAAGTTCCCAAAACCCATCCAGGCGACCGGCAGCTACATAGGCCAGGTCGAGTGCGGCAGATCCGGGTCGACGAATGCCTGCGGTGTCCTTTATTAGATCCCGGAACATTCCGAGGTAGGCATCCAGATTTGATTGGTCCCGGAAGGGAAAGCCCGTTCCCAAAAGTGCTCCTTGGAGGCTCTTTCGGCTGGTTACACGAAGTCTGCGATCATTGAGTAAAGCGCCATCACCACGGCTTGCTGTAAACATCTCATCACGCAGCGGATCATAGACCAAGCCATGTTCCAGTACGCCTTTATGTTTCAGGGCAATAGAGACAGAAAACTGTGGGAAGCCGTGCAGATAGTTTGTGGTGCCGTCAAGTGGGTCAATAATCCACTGGAACTCGTTCCCATCCTGCTTGCCGCTCTCTTCTGCAAGAATGGCGTGGTTTGGGTAGGCGCCACGAAGGGTGTCAATTATGGCCTGTTCTGATGCTCTATCCACTTCGGACACGAAGTCATTCATGCCTTTCTGCGTGATTGTCAGAGTATCGGTTCGCTCGTAATAACGGAGTAGTATGTTGCCGGCGCTACGGGCTGCGCGGACAGCAATATTCATCATTGGGTGCATGGGCGTGGAAGATACATGAACGGAGGCCTCTTATAAAGGGAAAATACAGTAATGAAGCAAGATATTTTATCTTCTACGCCTCTGTCTGGCTGAGAAAATGCCCGGATTGATGTACGCTTCGCCTCTATGCTGAAAAACATTAAAATAGTTCTCATTGAGACAACCCACCCCGGTAATATTGGTGCGGCCGCCCGTGCCATGAAAAATATGGCACTCGAAAACCTGTGTCTGGTTTCACCCAAGTGTTATCCGAGTGCCGAGGCGACGGCAAGAGCGGCCGGTGCGGATAGTATCCTGGAGCGGTGTCAGGTCTATGACACGCTCGATGAGGCAATTCAGGGATGCCGGCTGGTGGTTGGTGCGAGTGCCCGCCTAAGGACGGTTGACTGGCCGCAGGTTCAGCCCAGAGAGTGCGCTGATAAGGTTTGGGAGGAAGCTACCCAGGGCGAGGTGGCCATTCTGTTTGGACGGGAGAGCTCAGGGTTACGAAACAGCGAGCTGGATCGTTGCCAATACCTGGTTCATATTCCTGCCAATCCAGAGTACAGTTCGCTGAACATTGCCCAGGCACTTCAGGTCATCGCCTATGAAGTGCATCTGCAATCGCTTGCTATCGATCCCCCGAATGTTGCCCCTGCTGAAAATGTTGCCCCTGCGGAGGCAATGGAGGGTTTTTTCCGGCACTTGCAGCAGACGATGGAAGATACAGGTTTCAGTCATCCACAGCAGTCTGAAAAACTACAGCGACGTTTGCGGCGGCTGTTTTTTCGGGCCAGACCGGATCAGGAGGAGCTCAATATTTTGCGGGGGATTCTCAGTGCCGCACAGGGCCGCAAATCGATGCGGCGTGATTAGTACTCTTTAGGATAAAAAAGAGTATTCGTTGCAGGTAATAGTGGTGCTGGTCAGTCGGGAAAATAATCGAGTAGAATAGTCGGGATTAAGTAGAATCGGCGCTGTGCCGGTTGTGATGGGATTGCCTGAATGTTTGCTCGACTCAAAGAAGATATCGCCAGTGTTTTTGACCGTGATCCGGCGGCTCGAAATGCCTTTGATGTATTAACCACCTATCCGGGGCTGCATGCCCTGTTGATGCATCGTCTGACACATTGGCTGTGGCATATCGGTCTTTGTTGGTTCGCCAGGGTGCTCTCCACCTTTGCCCGCTGGATAACAGGTATAGAAATACATCCTGGAGCAACCATCGGGCGACGCTTCTTTATTGACCATGGCATGGGGGTCGTTATCGGTGAAACGGCGGTTATCGGTGATGACTGCACGCTTTATCATGGAGTGACGCTGGGTGGAACCAGCTGGAAGAAAGGCAAACGGCATCCGACATTGGGGAAAAATGTCGTTGTTGGTGCCGGAGCCAAGGTGTTGGGTCCGATAGATGTCGGTGATGGCGCGAGGATTGGTTCAAATGCGGTTGTCCTGAAATCGGTGCCTGCTGGGACTACGGTAGTGGGTGTGCCTGGTCGATTAATCGAGACCACTGTGCCTGCTGCAGATTCACGTCGTTCTGAGATGGCAGAAAAGATGGGTTTTGATGCCTACGGAGCCACCAGTGACGCTCCCGACCCAGTAGCCCATGCAATCAATTGTATGCTTGATCACATCCATATAATGGATCAGCGTATGCAGACCATGTGTCAGATGCTTAAGCGGGTTAATGAAGAGTATCCTGACCTGGATCTTCCAGAAATAGATTCCTGTGAAATCGCCTCAACAGCCGAAGAGTTACTTAAAATACAAAGGGTTGGAAAGCCTCCGGCTGGCGCCAATGCACCGGAAGATAGCGCATCTAAATAGTTGACCGAATCAGTCAGGTATTATATATTAGCGACATCAAATATTTAAGGAGTAACTGCTTGTGAGGTTAACCACCAAAGGACGCTATGCGGTCACTGCAATGTTGGATCTGGCATTTCATCAGGGTCAGGGCCCCATCACCTTGGCGGATATAGCTGAGCGGCAGGGTATCTCTCTTTCATACCTGGAACAACTTTTTTCCCGTTTACGAAAAAAACTACTGGTGGCCAGTGTCAGAGGGCCTGGTGGTGGCTATGTGCTGGGTAAAGAGGCGGATCAGATTTTTGTTGCTTCTGTGATTACCGCGGTGGATGAGAAAGTGGATACCACCCGCTGTGGCGGTAGCCACAACTGCCAGGATAACGAGCGCTGTCTGACCCATGACCTTTGGCATGACTTGAGTGATCAGATATACGACTATCTCAATCATATCAGTCTACATGACCTGATGGAGCGCCGGGGTGTAAAGAAGGTGGCTCAACGACAGGATGAAGAGAAGCAGCGGGCCGCTGCTGAGCCAGCTGCCTCATCGGATATAAAGATTAGCGTGACAACGGCGGGATCAGGCGTGAGCGCCTGATAATTGTCGACTATTTAAAGAAATCGGAGTGATAATGAAATTACCCATTTACATGGATTATTCGGCAACCACCCCAGTGGATCCTCGTGTTGCTGAAAAGATGTGCCAGTATCTGACCCCAGACGGCAAATTCGGTAATCCGGCATCTCGTTCACACCAGTTTGGTTGGGATGCGGATGATGCAGTTGAGCAGGCACGTCGTGATGTGGCTGCCGTGTTAAATGCCAACCCAAAAGAGATTGTGTGGACCTCTGGCGCAACTGAATCGGATAATCTGGCAATCAAGGGTGCTGCTCACTTCTACCAGAGGCAGGGTAAGCACATTATCACCTGTAAAACAGAACATAAGGCGGTTCTGGATACCTGTCGTCAGCTGGAGCGTGAAGGTTTTGAGGTGACTTATCTCGATCCTGAGCCCAATGGTCTGATTGATCTTGGCAAGTTGGAAGCCGCCATGCGTGATGACACCATTCTGGTCTCTATCATGCATGTCAATAATGAGATTGGTGTGGTGCAGGATATTGAAGCGATTGGCGAAATGACCCGCGCTCGCAAGATCCTGTTTCACGTGGATGCGGCGCAGAGTGTTGGCAAGGTCCCCTTGGATATGGAACGCCAGAAAGTCGATTTGCTATCTATTTCGGCCCACAAAATTTATGGCCCAAAGGGTATTGGTGCCCTCTATGTAAGACGTAAACCGCGTGTGCGCCTGGAGGCGCAGATGCATGGTGGTGGTCATGAGCGGGGTATGCGTTCCGGCACCCTGCCTACCCATCAGATTGTGGGCATGGGTGAGGCCTTGAGAATTGCAAAAGAGGAGATGGCGCAAGAGAATGAGCGAATTATTCAGCTCCGCGATCGCCTCTGGAATGGCTTCAAGGGTATGGACGAGATCTATCTGAATGGTGACCTTGAACAGCGTGTTGCGGGTAATCTGAATGTTAGTTTTGCCTATGTTGAGGGTGAGTCTCTCATCATGGCGCTGAAAGATTTTGCCGTCTCTTCAGGGTCAGCCTGTACCTCAGCCAGTCTTGAGCCCAGTTATGTATTAAGGGCCATTGGACGGGAAGATGAGTTGGCACACAGCTCTATCCGTTTCTCTATCGGTCGCTTTACTACAGAGGAGGAGGTTGATTACGTGATAAAGACCATTAGTGATCAGGTCAATCGATTGCGTGAACTCTCGCCTCTGTGGGATATGTTTAAGGAGGGGGTTGACCTCAAGTCAGTACAGTGGGCAGCACATTGAGTTGCTGTCATTTACTGAACGCAATAAAAGGTTTAACCATTAGCAGTTTATAAAGTGCCTGCGTCTAACTAGAGATCAGGTACCGAATCCGGAGATAAATGATTATGGCTTACAGCGACAAGGTATTAGACCACTACGAAAATCCCCGCAATGTTGGGAATATGGACAAAGAGGCCAAGAATGTTGGGACTGGCATGGTTGGTGCTCCAGCCTGTGGTGATGTCATGCGT
>JAPHUE010000279.1 GCA_026196795.1 Sedimenticola sp. | reverse complement strand
ACGGGTGAGATAGAGATTCTCGGTTTGGCTCTTGAGGTGCTGAACCGCGCTGAGACCCCTCCGTTCCAGCTCGATGAGCATGAGCGGGTCTCTGAAGAGGTGCGTTTGCGTTATCGTTATATGGATTTACGGCGTCCTGAGATGCAGAAGCGTATCATGATGCGTGCTGCTGTGACCCGGGCGCTGCGCAGTTATCTGGATGACGCGGGTTATCTGGATATCGAAACGCCCATGCTGACCAAGGCGACGCCTGAGGGTGCGCGTGATTACCTGGTGCCTTCCCGCACTCATCCCGGTCAGTTTTTTGCCTTGCCACAGTCGCCTCAGCTGTTCAAGCAGTTGCTGATGATGTCCGGTATGGACCGTTATTACCAGATCGTGCGCTGTTTCCGTGATGAGGATCTGCGGGCTGATCGCCAGCCTGAATTTACCCAGTTGGATGTTGAGACCTCTTTCATGAGTGAAGAGGAGATCATGAATTCAATGGAGGAGATGATCCGTGGCGTGGTTAAGCAGGTGCTGGATCTGGATCTGCCCAATCCCTTCCCACACATGACCTACCAGGAGGCGATGCGTCGCTTTGGTTCTGATCGACCCGATCTGCGTTGCCCACTGGAGCTGATTGATGTCGCTGACTTGATGTCAGGGGTCGATTTCAAAGTCTTTTCTGGGCCTGCAAAAGATCCCAAAGGACGAGTTGCCGCACTCTGTCTGCCAAAGGGTTGCGAGCTTTCCCGTAAAGAGATTGATGAGTACACCAAGTACGTGGGCATCTATGGCGCCCGTGGGTTGGCCTATGTCAAGGTCAATGAGTGGTCGAGTAAGGGACGTGAAGGTTTGCAGTCACCTATCCTGAAATTCCTGCCGGATGAGGCCGTGGATGGGATTATGCAGCGCACAGGGGCACAGGATGGTGATCTGATCTTCTTCGGCGCAGATAAGGCCTCCATCGTTAATGAAGCGCTGGGTGCTCTGCGGGTTAAACTGGGTGAAGACCGTGGTCTGATGGCTTCAGGTTGGCATCCGGTCTGGGTCGTTGACTTCCCGATGTTCGAATGGGATGAAGGTGGCGAGCGCTGGAATGCCTTGCACCATCCTTTCACTGCTCCTAAACAGGATCAGGTTGAGTTACTGGAGAGTGATCCGGGCGCCTGTCTGTCACGGGCCTACGATATGGTGTTAAACGGCACTGAAGTGGGTGGTGGCTCTATCCGTATTCATAATAGTGATGTACAGGAGAAGGTGTTCCGTCTGCTGGGTATTGGAGAAGAGGAGGCAGAAGAGAAGTTTGGCTTCCTGCTCTCTGCGCTGAAATACGGCTGTCCGCCTCATGGTGGTTTGGCCTTTGGTCTGGACCGTCTGGTGATGTTGCTGGCTGGTGCGACTTCTATTCGTGATGTAATGGCCTTCCCCAAAACCCAGACTGCCGCCTGTATGCTGACATCAGCACCTTCTGAAGTCAGTCCCGCACAGCTGCGTGAACTTTCAATCAGAGTGCGTAAACCTCAAGCAGAAGAGAAGGCATAGCCACTTTTCGTCATCGACTAAACCCAGCAGGATAATACCTGCTGGGTTTTTTTATTCTTGTGATTTGCTGTGAGTGTATAGGCTAAGAGGTACAATGGAGCTCATTATACTCTGGGTAGGCGCATATTTTGGGCAGTAGATACAAAAGACCGGAATCAGTTTTAGTGGTCATCTATACAGAGCAGGGTGAGGTGCTTATGTTGAATCGCACTCGACCAAAAGGGTTTTGGCAATCCGTGACCGGTAGTTTGAAATGGGGCGAGGCTCCCCGTGCTGCTGCTGCAAGAGAGTTGTATGAGGAGACTGGCCTGCATCATGGAGGACGGCTACAGGATGCCCGCCGTTTCGAACGGTTTCCTATTCTTCCTGCCTGGCGAAGCCGTTTTGCCCCTTCTGCGCATTACAATAAAGAACACCTCTTCTATCTGAGGCTTCCAAGCAAGCGACTGATTCGCCTCAATCCGGCGGAGCATCGCGAGCTACGCTGGCTTGGGCTTTCACAGGCGGCCCGTAAGGCCAGTTCCTGGACCAACCGTAATGCTATATTACGTCTGTTGAATAGCCGGGCTGGCATGATGGCCAGCCCGGTCTGATTTACCCTTAGAGTACGTCGGAGGCGTAATCAGCCAGTCGTGATCGCTCGCCTCGCAGCAAGGTAATATGCCCGCTGTGATCCCAGTCTTTGAAACGATCCACAACATAGGTGAGGCCAGATGTGGTTTCTGTCAGGTAGGGTGTGTCGATCTGGGCCACGTTACCCAGGCAGACAATCTTGGTGCCAGGGCCGGCTCGGGTGATCAGTGTCTTCATCTGTTTCGATGTAAGGTTTTGTGCCTCATCAAGAATAATATATTTTTTCAGGAAGGTACGGCCACGCATAAAATTAAGGGAATGAATGCGTATACGGGAACGCAACAGATCATCGGTTGCTGCCCGTCCCCATTCGCCGCCCTCGGTCTGAGTTAGCACTTCCAGGTTATCCATCAGGGCACCCATCCATGGCGTCATCTTCTCTTCTTCCGTGCCAGGCAGAAAGCCGATGTCTTCGCCAACCGGAACAGTCACCCGTGTCATGATGATCTCTCGATAAATGTTCATGTCCAGGGTTTGGGTGAGACCTGCCGCCAGGGCCAACAGTGTTTTACCTGTGCCGGCTGTTCCTAATAGCGATACAAAATCGACTTCCGGATCCATAAGCATATTAATAGCGAAATTCTGTTCACGATTACGGGCACGAATGCCCCATACCGCATGGTTCGCGCTGCGAAAATCTGTCGCCATTTCGATTATGGCGTCATCACCATCCCGTCGCCGCACAATCGCTTCAAAGTTGGAGTCATCATCCAGGAATAGGCATTGATTTGGATACCACTCCTGGGTGTCATCCCCCTTAATACGGTAGAAGGTGCGCCCTTGCTCTTGCCATGAATCCAGGTCCTTGCTGTGGCTCTCCCAGAAGTTGGCGCGCAGTTCTGCTTCACCACTGTAGAGCAGGTTGACATCATCCAGTACCTGGTCGTTGTAGTAATCTTCGGCTGGGATGCCGACCACGGCGGCCTTGATGCGGAGATTGATATCTTTAGAGATGAGTACCACATGCATTTCAGGGTGAGTCTGCTGCAGGGTCAGGGCGGTACTTAATATGTTGTTATCCGGTGTGTTACCCGGCAAGGTGTCTGGTAAGCCATTGGCCAGCGTCTTGGTCTGAAAAAACAGGCGACCTGGTGTTGTGGCTGTAGCTCCCTTTCCGTTTGTGGGGGCGGGGAGTGGCAGGCCGGCATCAATCTCCTGCTTGCTGGCATCGGACATCAGTTCATCGAGGAAGCGGGAAACCTGGCGGACATTGCGTGCCACTTCGGACATGCCTTTTTTACCCTTATCCAGCTCTTCCAGTACCATCATCGGTAGAAAGATGTCATGTTCCTGAAAACGGAAAATTGAGGTGGGATCGTGCATCAGGACATTGGTGTCCAGCACGAATAAGCGTCTTTTTTCGGGATCATTCATGGTGATTTTCCTGCTATGAGATTCTGCCTTCAAGTTCAGTTAACGCTGGGCTGGTTCGATGACAGCATCCAGGTTAATGGCATCACAAAACTCCATAAACTCATCCCGAAGTGTGGCTATATGGATATCTGCGGGGATACCGACTGTCATCTGTACCGAGAACATCAGCGTGCCCGTGTGCGGGGCAGCATAGCTGGTGGTGGCCATGTCTTCGATATTGATTGCGCGCTTTGAGAAAAAACTAGCGAGTTGATGGACGATGCCCGGATGATCGAGGGAAACCACTTCAACAATGTAAGGTAGGAATGGGTTGCTGTGATCGCGTTTCTCTGTGCGCTTGGTAATGATGGTTAAGTTGAGTTGTTGCTCAATTTCTGGAATAGACTCTTCCATCTTTGATAACGTATTCCAGTTGCCTTCAACCATTAGCAGGATGGCGAATTCACCACCCAAAACGGTCATGCGACTGTCAGTAATGTTACAACCAAATTCAAGTATAGACTTTGAAAGTGCGTCAACAATGCCGGGCTGATCTTTGCCGAGTGCAGATATCACCAAGAAGTTCTGAGTGGACATGGATTATTGTTACTCCTATTGCTTTACCCTGAGTGTAGCTGGATGAGGCTTGGCTTGTCTTCTTCCGGCATGATTTTATTCTCCGGCCTCCTTGAAGGCTCAGCCAGTTATCCGGTAATTCTGCGTCTGATGGCAGTAAAATCAAATAACTATGAATAACAACGAGTTGGGGTCTTAAGGATGGCTTATCTGAGCGGTTGGTGGCGCTTCGCCTTGTCAGCATTGGATCAGGCGTTTTAGAATGGACGATTAAGCCGGTAATTTGGAGTTTCTTCACATGTTTCAGGGCAGTATGGTAGCGCTGGTCACCCCGATGCGGGAGGATGGCAGTGTTGATGAAAACAGCTTGCGTGCGCTGGTTGACTGGCACGTTGAGCAGGGTACTGATGCCATTGTAGCTGTGGGTACAACGGGTGAGTCAGCTACGCTGAATGAGCAGGAGCACTGTGAAGTGATCCGGCAGATTGTCTCCTTTACTGACAAGCGCGTACCTGTCATCGCCGGGACGGGGGCTAACTCAACAACTGAGGCGATCCAACTGACCCGTTGCGCCAAAGAAGCCGGAGCCGATGGCTGTCTCTTGGTGACCCCCTATTACAATAAGCCAACACAAGAAGGGCTCTATCAACACTTCAAGGCAGTCGCCGAGGCGGTGGCTATACCCCAGCTGTTATATAACGTGCCGGGTAGGACCGCCTGCGATATGCTGCCGGAGACGGTGGGCAGATTATCAGCCATAAAGAATATCGTGGGCATTAAAGAAGCTACGGGTCAGCTTGAGCGGGTCGGTCAGTTGCGGGCGCTCTGTGGCGATGATTTCGATCTGATTACGGGTGACGATGCGACATCCCGTGAATTTATTTTGCTGGGAGGTGTCGGAACCATTTCAGTGACTGCCAATATCGCTCCTGGTGCCATGCACCAAATGATCAAGGCAGCCCGAAGTGGTGATGCAGAATCGGCAGGGCGTATTGATGCTGACTTGGCAGGGTTGCACAGGGATCTGTTCCTTGAGTCCAACCCCATACCCGTTAAATGGGCACTGGCTGAGATGGGTCGAATCCCCAAGGGTATCCGTCTCCCCTTGACTTGGTTTGCTGATACTTATCAGGCCCAACTGCGCCAATCCATGGCGGCAGCCGGTCTTCTCTGAAACGCCTGCTAAAAAGGCGACAACAGGTTTAATAGAACATAATGGCTTTGAAATACCGTAATAATCTGGCTTTACTCTTGATTGCCAGCCTGGTTACAGGCTGTGGTGCACTTCCGAGTGTAGATGACGTACTGCCTGACCGTAAGGTGGAGTATAAAAAGGCCAAGGATGCTGGCGCTAATCTGGAGGTACCGCCGGATCTCACCAAGAGTACGATTAACGATCAGTTGGTGATTCCGGGTTCATCAGCGGCTGAGTCTACTACGCTCTCCGGGCAGATGGAGCGGGAACGGATTCGGGGTCGCGTGGCTACCCGAACCGGCGTTCTTCCCAAGATCGATAAGATCGAGGTGATGCGTGACGGCAATCAGCGTTGGCTGAGGATCCAAGGTACACCGGATGATGTCTGGTACAAGACGGTTGCGTTCTGGCAGGAGAATGGCATTTTGTTAGCCCAGCAGGATCCCACCGTGGGTGTCATGGTGACCGATTGGCTGGAGAATCGAGCTGATATTAAGAGTGATGCAATAACCGAGAAGATTCGCTCAGTATTCGACGGCGCTTATTCAGCGGCCACCCGTGATCAGTATCGTCTGCGTATTGAACCGGCTGTCGCAGAAGGCACGACCGAGCTTTACCTGACCCATCGTGGCATGGAAGAGAAGTATATCCTCGATGGGGGTGGTGATGCTGAGCGTACAGTATGGAACCCCCGTCCAACGGATCATGGTCTTGAGGCGGAAATGCTTCGACGCCTGATGAATTACATGGGTATTACAGATCAGCAGTCTCGCAGCTCACTGGCAAGAACCGGTGCCGTCCAGGCCCGTTCCAGACTGGTACGTAACAACAATGAAGTTTTGCTGCTAATGGATGAAGAGCTTAACCGGGCCTGGCGCCTGACCGGTGTTGCACTGGATCGGGTTGGGTTTGCTGTAGAGGATCGTGATCGCTCAGAGCGTATCTATTACGTCCGCTACAATGATCCGTTAAAGGAGGCCGAAGAGCCTGGTCTATTGAGTAAACTGGCATTCTGGAGTGACAATGACCAGAACATCGATAAAGAGAGCCAGTACCAGGTTATGCTGGATGCTGAAGGAAAAGGAACCCGGGTGGTGGTTCGGAATAAACAGGGCGTGCAGGAAAACTCTGAGACGGCCTTGCGTATTCTGACTCTGCTACACGAGCAGATTCAGTAAAGCACATCAGATTGCGGAGAAGTTAGTGCGGTTTGCCTCATTGGGGAGTGGCAGTCGGGGAAATGCCACGCTCATTGAGGCTGATGGTACTCGACTGCTGCTGGATTGTGGATTTCCTGCCAGAGAGGTTGAGCGGAGGCTGGGGTTGATTGATGTGGCTCCGGCGAGTCTGGATGCCATACTGGTGACTCATGAGCACCAGGACCACATAAGGGGGGTAGGCCCCCTCGCACGCCGCTATGCACTCCCTGTATGGATTACTCACGGTACTTATCGGAAGGATCGTTGTGGTGACCTGCCGGATTTGAGGCTGATTCATAATCATGATGAACCATTCGATATTGGCAGCATTACCGTGCAACCCTATCCTGTGCCACACGATGCACGCGAACCGGTTCAGTATGTTTTTAGCCAATCAGAAAGAACGCTTGGTGTATTAACAGACACCGGGATGATTACACCACATATTCAAGAGGTGTTATCAGGGATAACCTCCCTCCTGCTTGAATTTAATCATGATGAGTTGATGTTGCTGCGGGGGCCGTATCCGCCTTCGCTGCAGCGCAGAGTTGGTGGCCGGCTGGGCCACCTCAACAATGATCAGGCAGCGACGTTACTGGAACAACTGGATCATGAGCGGTTACGGCATCTTGTTGTGGCCCATGTGAGTGAGAAAAACAACCACCCTGATAAAGTCCGTGAATCGATTCTGAGTCGGTTGCCAGAGCTGGCGTCACGGCTTACCCTGACCAGTCAGTCTGAAGTAAGTCCCTGGTTTGAGGTCTGAATTATGACGTTGAAAGCCCAGTTCTTTCCGCAGGAATCGCGATTTCTACCTGGCCAGCGTTGGCTCAATGTACTTTTCAGAACAACCCATCTGGTTGGGCTGGGTGGTCTGGGTGCCGGTTTTCTCTATCCGGCTGTTGATCAGAGCTGGCAGCTCTATCTCTACCTGACCCTGATCTCCGGGGTTGGTTTGACACTGATCTCTATTTACTCCAATGGTATCTGGCTGATACAGCTCCGTGGACAGGTGGTGTTCCTGAAACTGCTGCTGTTGGCACTAATGGAACCGTTCCCGGAGATGAAGGCTGAACTGTTCATCCTGATTATCCTGTTATCGGGCTGGATTGCTCATGCACCTGCCCGGGTTCGTTATTACTCGCTCTATCATCGTCGTCGAGTGGAATCGCTCGATTGAAGCCGCTAGGCCAACATTTTTTGCGTTATAGAAACGCCTAACGGGGCGGAAATTTTCGTCTTCTTGGAGTATCATTACCGATTTGGTTTTCCGCTCACCAATAAGGTAACTCATGCTCACTCTTCGCGGTGCTCCAGCCCTCTCCGATTTTCGTCTTAATAAACTCGAACGCCGCCTTGCCGAAGCGATTGGTCGCCCGGTGGAGCTGTATGCTGAATTCATCCATTTTGCAGAACTTAATCAGTCGCTTAATGATGATGAGAATGCGGTTCTAGATAAGGTACTGCGCTATGGTCCGCACCTTCCTGAACATGAGCCGACGGGTCAGTTGGTATTGGTTACACCCCGGCAGGGTACCATCTCTCCCTGGTCCACCAAGGCCACTGATATTGCACATAACTGTGGACTGGAAAAAATCGAGCGGCTAGAGCGGGGTATTGCTTATTATCTCATGCTGAAGGGTGATGCGCGGCTGAGTGAAACCGAGTTTATGAAAGCGCAGTCTGAACTGCATGATCGCATGACGGAGATGGTTTTTGGCGAGCTGGATGAGGCCGTCTGCCTGTTTGCCAAGGCAGAGCCAAAGCCTTTCACTACCGTTGATGTCATTGGCGGTGGTAAACCTGCCCTGGCCGTTGCCAATGGCGAGTTAGGTCTGGCGCTTTCTGAAGATGAAATCGAATATCTGGTTGAGAGCTTCCAGGGGTTGGGCAGAAATCCCACCGATGTTGAGCTGATGATGTTTGCCCAGGCCAACTCCGAACATTGTCGCCATAAGATCTTTAATGCCGACTGGATAATTGATGGTGAACGTCAAAGTCATTCACTGTTTAAGATGATCCGCAATACCACTGAAAAGTCACCTGAGGATGTACTCTCTGCCTATAAGGATAATGCGGCGGTTATGACTGGCCATCAGGGGCAGCGTTGGTTAACTGAACCGGATAGCCACCGTTATCATTACAGTGCTGAGCCGATTCATATTCTGATGAAAGTGGAGACTCATAATCACCCGACCGCCATCTCCCCTGACCCCGGAGCCGCTACAGGTTCAGGTGGTGAAATACGTGATGAAGGCGCCACCGGAAAAGGCTCCAAACCCAAGGCGGGTCTGACCGGATTCTCTGTGTCAAACCTTCGCATTCCAGGTGCAGAGCAACCCTGGGAGCAGGATTTTGGTAAGCCGGACCGTATTGTCTCCGCGCTGGATATTATGCTGGAGGGGCCTATCGGTGGCGCCTCGTTCAACAATGAGTTTGGTCGTCCCAACCTGTGTGGTTATTTTCGTACCTTTGAAGAGCGCGTGACGGGGCCCGAGGGTGAGGAGCTGCGCGGTTATCACAAACCGATTATGTTGGCGGGTGGTCTGGGTAACATCCGTGAAGAGCATATCGAAAAACATGATTTTCCGGCGGGTTCACCGCTGGTGGTGTTAGGTGGCCCGGCCATGCTGATCGGACTGGGTGGGGGTGCTGCATCATCCATGGCCAGTGGCACCTCAGCTGAGGATCTTGATTTTGCCTCAGTACAGCGTTCAAACCCTGAAATGGAGCGTCGCTGCCAAGAGGTGATCGACCGCTGTTGGGGCCGCGGCGCGAATAACCCGGTTCTTTTTATTCATGATGTGGGTGCCGGCGGTATCTCGAATGCCTTGCCCGAGCTGGTACATGATGCTGGTCGAGGCGGGCGCTTTGAATTGCGCACTGTGCCCAATGATGAGCCGGGTATGTCACCGATGGAGATCTGGTGCAACGAGGCTCAAGAACGCTATGTAATGGCGATTGATATCAATCGGCTGGACGAGTTTAAACAGATATGTGAACGTGAACGCTGTCCCTACGCCATTGTAGGTGAGGCAACGGACGAAGAGCATCTGCTATTGGGCGATGCCCATTTTGAAAATAATCCCATCGATATTTCGATGCCGCTGCTGTTCGGTAAACCGCCCAGAATGTTGCGTGATGTAAAGCGACGCACCTTCAAGAAGCCGGCATTGGATTTTTCTGCAGTGACACTGGCAGAAGCGGCCCAGCGGGTGTTGCGTCTGCCGGCCGTGGCGAATAAAACCTTTCTTATCAGCATTGGCGATCGCTCCATTACCGGTCAGGTGGCGCGGGATCAGATGGTCGGACCCTGGCAGGTGCCTGTCGCTGATCTGGCAGTAACCCTCTCAGATTATGCCGGCTATACCGGTGAGGCAATGGCACTTGGCGAACGGACACCGTTAGCCTTGATTGATGCCCCGGCATCCGGGCGCATGGCGATTGGTGAGGCGATCACCAATTTGGCGGCCACGTCGATCGAAAAAATCAGTGATATCAAGCTCTCTGCGAACTGGATGGCAGCGGCCGGTCATGTCGGTGAAGATGCTAATCTGTATGCTACGGTCAAGACGGTGGGTATGGAACTCTGCCCGGCTTTGGGTATTGCCATCCCTGTTGGCAAGGACTCCATGTCCATGAAAAGTGTCTGGCAGCAGGCGAATGAAGAGCGCGCCATGACAGCACCGCTCTCCCTTATTATCACGGGTTTTGCGCCCGTTACAGATGTGCGGCGCACCCTCACACCACAGTTGAGATGTGATCAGGGCGACACTGATCTGATTCTTATCGACCTGGGCAAAGGGGCGAATCGTCTCGGTGCTTCGGCGTTGGCTCAGGTCTACCGTCAGGTTGGTCATCAGGGCGCGGACCTGAATGATCCGCATGCCCTGAAACAGTTCTTCTCAGTAGTTCAGGATCTGAATCAGGATGATTTGCTGCTGGCCTACCATGATCGTTCTGATGGGGGACTGTTTACCACCGTGTGCGAGATGGCTTTTGCGGGTCACACCGGTGCAACGATTCAGCTGGATAGCCTGACGGAAGATGATCTGGCGGTCTTGTTTAATGAAGAGCTCGGGGCCGTGATTCAAGTACGACACAGTGATACCGATGCCGTACTTAAACAGTTCCATGATGCTGGTCTCGGTCACCATGCCCATCTGCTGGGTACATTAAATGATCAGGATCGGATAACAATCCAGCGTGGCAAGCAGTGTCTGCTGGATATGCCGCGCATTGAACTGCAAAAGATCTGGTCGGAGACCACCTTTGCCATGCAGCAACTGCGTGATAATCCGGACTGTGCACAAGAAGAGTTTGATCGCATTGCCGATGCAGCCGATCCCGGTGTTCAGGTCAACCTGACCTTTGATCCGAGTGAAGATGTGGCAGCTCCTATGATCAGTACGGTGGTGCGACCCGAAATTGCCATTCTGCGTGAGCAGGGGGTCAATGGTCAGCTGGAGATGGCCAATGCATTTCATCGTGCCGGTTTCGACAGTATCGATGTGCATATGTCCGACATACTCTCTGGTCGTGTAACGCTGGATCGTTTTAAGGGGCTGGTTGCCTGCGGCGGTTTCTCATACGGTGACGTATTGGGTGCCGGTGAAGGCTGGGCAAAATCTATCCTGTTCAATCCGCGGGCGAGAGATCAATTCCAGGCCTATTTTGAGCGAGAAGATACCTTCTCTTTGGGTGTCTGCAATGGTTGTCAGATGCTTTCGAATCTGCACGACCTGATACCAGGCGCAGAGAAATGGCCCCACTTTGTACGGAATCGTTCAGAGCAGTTTGAGGCGCGCTTTGTCACTGTAAAGGTTCAGGAGAGTGCGTCGATCCTGTTACAGGGTATGGCGGGTTCCGTGTTGCCTATCGCCGTAGCACATGGTGAGGGGCGTGCTGAATTCCGCGATGCGGATCATCTGGCATCTATCGAACAGCAGGTGGTGATGCAGTATGTTGAAAACAGCGGAGAGATTGCCACGCGCTATCCGGCCAATCCGAATGGCTCACCTCTGGGCATCTCGGGTCTCACCAGTCAGGATGGTCGTGTCACCATCATGATGCCGCATCCTGAGCGTGTGGTGCGCAGTGTAACCAACTCTTGGTATCCCGATGGCTGGGGTGACGATGCGCCTTGGTTGAGGCTGTTCCGCAATGCGCGGGTCTGGCTGGGTTAGTGCGCAAAGCCGATACGTTACTATTGAACCCCGGATCCTGCTGCTGTTCCATGAGTGAATGTCTGCAGGCAAACCTGGGGTACGCATCCGTAGACTGAGAATGGTCCGCTAATGTCATCAACCCTGAGTGCGGCATTCCGTGCCTCCCTGCCTGTCATGTTTGGATACGTGCCACTGGGTATGGCCTTCGGCATTCTGTTTCAGAATCTTGGCTATGATTGGTTTTATGCGCCGCTGATGGGTTTGACGGTCTATGCCGGTGCGGCCCAGTTTATGGCGGTCGGCCTGCTGGCGGCCCAAGCTTCGTTGTTTGAAGTGGCGGTTTCAACTTTTATTCTCAATTCACGTCACATGTTTTTTGGTGTCTCGTTACTGGGGCGCTACCGGGCCAAAGGATTAAAAAAGCTCTATCTGATCTTTGGTCTGACGGATGAAACCTACTCGCTGATCACCAGTACCCAACCCCCGGTGGGGCATGACGAGCAAGATTATTATGTAGCGCTGACCGGTCTTAATCAGGGTTACTGGGTGACCGGCTGTGCGCTTGGGGCTCTGTTTGGTGCGAATGTTCAGTTCGATACTACGGGAATGGATTTTGCGTTGACGGCACTCTTTATGGTGTTGATGCTTGATCAGTGGAAAAAGCTGCGTGAACCCTATCCTTTTGTGGTTGCGCTGATCTGTGGTTTCTCCGCGCTGCTGTTTTTTCCTGAACAGATGTTGTTGGTCTCCATCGGACTCTCTATCGCACTGCTACTGGCGCGTAGCCGTTTCTCACAGGTGATGCCATGAGCGAGTTGAGTTATTTGTTGATGGTTTTTTTGGTGATGACGGTAGCCACCTTCATTACTCGCCTGATTCCATTCGTGGCTTTCCGTAATAAAAGTGATCATCCGCTACTGATGTATCTGGGAAGTTACATGCCGCCAGCCATCATGACTGTGCTGGTGATTTATAGTCTTAAATCGGTTGATCTAAGCTCGGCACCCTACGGTGTTAATGAACTGTTGGCCCTGTCATTAACAACGCTGCTTCATCTGTGGCGGGGCAACGCCTTACTGAGTATCTTCTCGGGAACCCTGCTTTACATGGCTGCCGTTCAGCTGGGTTGGTTTGTATAATAGAAATAGGTTATGAGCTGGTCTGGCGTTGGAGGCTGGCGTGTTGGCCTTCCTGCTGTTCGGTGAATTTTACCAGTACCATCCCGCAAAATTTTTCTTCAAGGTAGACCTCGACACGGAACAGTGTGCCTCCGGTATCGACGGAGAAACGGCGGGCGATATGATCGCGCTTAATCTCATAGCCTACTTCATTGTCAACGCCATCTTTTGTCCATCCGATAACATTGATTCGGTAACCATCAAGGGGCTCGATGGAAAACCGGTCCGTCACTTCAATGATTGTACCCAGATCGACATTGGCGCTGTTGCCATCGACCTGCATATCAAGCGTGCTTAAGCTGTTGTCGTATTCAAAAAACTGCGGATGGAGGAATGTCAGGTTTCTATTGCCATAGTTCACATGGTAGCCGTTACCCTTGCTGGTAATAGCGACTAACGGATTGCTGGCGGTGAACTCGAGTTGTGAACCCCGTTTAATAGGCAGGTAGTTAATCCGCTTACGTGCTTCGGCTACATCCAATAGCAGGCGGTTTTCATGCAACGCGATTTGAATATTGTTATCAATCGTCTGTTTTACGATCAGTGGCTCGAGTTGGAACGATCGCTTGAACTCTATACCCAGTTGCTGCATGAAAAATTCAAGTGCATTGAGATGGTAATAGACACGTTCATGGGTTGGTAGATTTTTACTGGCCTCAATACCTACCGCCGCCTTGCCATTATTGATGGCGTAATAGGTGAGTGTCTTCTCCATCTCGGCATTGCCACGACGGGTATGGGTGTTCTTCACATGATAGCGGTGTTCTTCATCAAGTAGTCGCTGATTGATTTGACCGGTTACTTGCCGGGCGAATTCACCAACGTTGGCATACTTGGGGGTGTCCAGTTCTTCCTGGTCGATAATAATGCTCTGTCCCCAGCGACGGGCATTGTGTTGGGGGTCAATATATTTATCTCGATAAAAGCCGCTGCCATCGTGCATGTTAAATATGAAGTCGACCTCGGGTGCCCGGATTAGCGACTTGATCCGCTCCACTTCTGAGTAATCAGGGTCAGTAGTTTTCATCCGCGCAAACTTACGGTTCATGTCACCATTTACGCCCCGTGAACGACGAATAATGCTTTCAAAATTCAGGTTGGGTACCACCCAGACGCTTCCTTTAGTAATCTGATAGTTGGTAACCAGCAGCGACGCGGCATGGAAGCCCCCGGGTTCATCACCCTGTATGCCGCCTACCACGAGTACAGTCGGACCCGGAATGCCGGAATCGATCTTGTGCAGGCTGAACTCAAGTCGGTTGTCTGCCAGAGCGACTTGGGTGGTGAGCACCAGAAAGAGCAGTATCAGTCGTTTCATTTCAGCCTACTTTTATATGCCAGGGCTCAAAGCGAACCCCCAGGCGATTATCGATGGGATAGCGGATATCAATATAACCGAGATCAATCAAGCGTTTGAACTCCTCGGTAGTGGCAAAGGCCTCGGTAAAATTGAGACTGCCCCAGCCGGAACGCCCCACATCAAAATCTCCTGTGCCATGAAACGAATACCCGGGGGGAGCCAGTGAGCGCGAGGCGAGTGAGAGATTGCCTTCATGTCGACTCGCCTTGTTCAGGAACAGTGACATCTGTTTGACCACACCGCGGATGCCAGAGGTCAAGATGACTTGATCGCCAACAGAGCGCCGAATATCACTATAAAGTGCAGTCGGCTTACCTTTAAACAGATAATGTCCCGATCCAGAAATTTTCTTTACATCTTTACGACTAATCGATGTAGTGAGCTTATCCATGGTCTTTTCTCCGGAAAAACCATAGATGCCGGCGTCTTCATAAAAAAGCTGCTCAATCAATTGAGTTTCTCTGGATTCAAAGTCACCGATACGGGAGTAGCGTTTAGAAATTTTTAGTGCATCGTCGAAACTGATAATGTTGAAATTACCGTAGCCGACTACGCGTTGAACTCGTTTAAGTCGCTCACTAACCTTGATCAGAGTCTGTGTCATCTGATCATTAGCGCGGTAATCCTGATCGTAGTGGTTATCTGGGTTTCGAATGCGATAAAGGTAGTCTTTTATTGCTTCACCTTGATCGAGCGGGGCGCCGGCTAGCAAGGGAGGTACTTGGGCTGCAATGCCGGCAATGGCAAGGGACTGGATGAATTGCCTTCTGTTCATTCAGCTACTCCAGAGCGGCCACGCCATGCAGTCTGAAAAGCCAATTACAGTGAGCAGCATGTGAATTGCTCAGCCTTTCTTGTATTGGCTTTATGCACTTTCAACCCGTATTGCTAATACATCGCATTGGGCCAGATGGAGTACCCCATTTGCTGTTGATCCCAGAAGGAGTTGCAAGCCGTGTCTGCCATGGCTGCCAAGAATGATCAAATCAGCTTGCTGTTCCTCGGCAACACGCACAATCTCACGCTTCGGTGTTCCAATCTCAACCAGAAAGGATGTGTTTTGTAGCAGATGCTCTTTGATCATGGCCTCCAGTTTGGTTTCAGCCTGTTTGGCCAGGCGCTGATCCAGATCCAGATCTTCAGGTAGCGGAATCTCACCGGTGTACATGGCCCCTGTATATTCAACCACATGTACCAGTGTCATCTTTGCAGATGAAACCTTCTGCAGTTCGATTGCTTTTGCCAGAACCGCTTCAAAATCCTTGGAAAAATCGACAGCTACCAGAATATGTTGATAGTTAGCCATGTTGTTCCCTCCTCTCTCTTCTACTCTCATTATGGGCTGCGTGGGGTTTTTTTTCCAGAGCCATGATTTATATTTCTGATATGGGTTAAAGGATTGATTTATTTGAAGGATTAGGTGTCTGCTCCGGTCCTGTATGCCCGGCTTGGTAGGTTTTCTCCAATTGTGTATCAACTTGCCTGAAATGAGATTATTCCGTAGTCTCCAAACACCACTATTTAAGGATTTTGTTATGTGGCGTCGGGTTCTACTGTTCACTCTGTTGTTGCTGCAGGTGTTGGGTCTTGCACAGGCCGAAGATCAAGTTATCCGTATTGGGGTGTTGAGCCATAGGGGTAACGAAGCCACCTATGCTATGTGGGAGCCAACGGCTACCTATCTGAGTAGGGTAGTGCCTAGATATCAATTTGAGATAGCGCCGCTTGATTTTGATGAGGTCGAACCGGCGGTCAAATTTGGCCAGGTTGATTTTATTCTGGTTAACCCGGGCATCTATGTAAATCTTGAAGTCCGTTACCGTATTTCAAGAATCTCCACACTCAATAATCTAGCAGGAGAGGTTTCCAATAATGTATTTGGTGGCGTTATATTTACCCACCGGGACCGAAAAGATATTAATACACTCATCGACTTGAAAGGTAAAAGCCTGATGGCTGTTGATGTCACCTCTTTGGGTGGTTTCCAGATGGCCTGGAGAGAGATGAGAGCTCAGGGATTGGACCCCTATAACGATGTGGCCTCACTCACCTTTGGTGGTATTCATGATGATGTGGTTCGTGCCGTATTGGATGGCAAGGTGGATGTGGGCATGGTACGTACGGATATTCTTGAGCGTATGGCCGCTGCCAAATTGATAAACTTGGATGACTTCAAAATCATCAACCCTAAGATCAATCCCGGTTTTCTGCTTAGTCGCAGTACGCGGCTCTATCCAGAGTGGCCATTCAGTAAGGTTCTGCATACATCAAATGAATTAGCACAGAAGGTGGCGGTTGCACTGCTTAATATGCCCCGGACCCATCCGGCGGCAAAGGCGGGTAATTATGCAGGTTGGACTATCCCTCTTGACTATCAGTCTGTACATGACCTGTTCAGAGATCTGCAGCTCCCGCCTTATGAGTACATCGGGCGTTTCACGCTTCTTGATGCCATAAAGAAGTACTGGTATTGGTTGCTGGTGACTTCGGTGTTTGTGGTTTTTATGCTGTTCATGACGGCGTGGGTGTCTCGGCTCAATCGGGAGCTGAAGAAAGCAAAACTGCATCTGGAGCGCCAGTACGAACTTATTTTGAACTCAGTGGCTGATGGAATTTTGGGCGTTGATCTGGAGGGAAATACCACGTTTGCCAATAGGGCTATGACCCAGATTACCGGTTGGGCGCTGGATGATCTTCTAGGCAAAAATCAGCATGAACTGCTTCATCATACCCGTGCTGATGGAACGCCTCACCCCTCGGACCAATGCCCTGTCTATGCTACCTGTCGGGATCAAATTCCCCGATTTGTAAATGATGATGTGTTCTGGAAAAGTGATGGCACCTGTTTTCCAGTAGAGTATTCCAGTACGCCCATAAAGAACGAACAGCTGAAGACAGTTGGTAGTGTGGTGGTATTTCGTGATATCAGTGATCGTAAACGAATAGATGAGGAGGCGCGCCAGCATCAGGACGATCTGGCCCATGTGGCTCGTCTGAGTACCATGGGTGAGATGGCGTCCGGAATTGCTCATGAGATCAATCAGCCATTAACCGCAATTGCGACCAATGCGCATGCCTGTATTCGTATGCTTGAAAGTAATGCCGGGCAGACGGAACGAGTGATTGATGTGATGGAGCGTATTGGTGCACAGGCGGCAAGGGCAGGGGAAATTATCCGGCACCTGCGGCAGTTCGTAAAAAAAGAGCAGCCAGAGCTGAGTCTTATTAATATAAATGAAGTCATCAATGAAGTGATAACCCTGCTACGTACTGAGATACGCAAGGCCGGTGTGAGAATAGATTTAAAGCTGGATGAACAGACGGGCGCTGTCATGGCGCAACATGTTCAGATTGATCAGGTGATTTTGAATTTGGCCCGCAACGCCATTGAAGCGATGGTGGAAAGTGTGGAAGGTGAGCGAGTGCTGACCATTGCAACTGAAAATATCGATCAAGGGTATATCCGGGTGACGGTGTCTGATACCGGGGCAGGGTTGCATCCCTCCGTAGAAGATCAACTGTTCAATCCATTTGTGACCACTAAATCGAATGGCATGGGGCTTGGTCTTTCTATCAGTCAGGGTATTATTGAAGCACACAAAGGCCGTATTTATTTTGAGCCCGGCACACAAGATGGTGCCACGTTTGTATTCCAGTTGCCGACCTACCATAAGCGAGTAGTCGAATGATGAGTGAGAGCACCGTATTTATAGTCGATGATGATCAAGAGGTAAGAGAGGCACTCCAACTCTTGATGGAGTCGGTAGGTCTTAATGTGGAGCTATTCAGCTCGGCAACACTTTTCCTGGAGCAGTTTGATGAAACACGTCCTGGTTGCATCGTCTTGGATGTACGCATGCCCGGGATCAGTGGTCTGGATCTCCAGATGCAGTTGGCCGAAAAGCCACTCTGCCCACCTATCATCATTATAACCGGCCATGGCGATGTCCCCATGGCCGTTCGTGCGGTACAGGCGGGGGCGGTTGATTTTATTGAGAAGCCTTTTAACGATCAGGCGCTGTTGGATAGTGTCCACCGGGCTTTAGAGCAGGATGCACAGCAACGAGGCGAGGCGTCTCATATCGCGGATATTCAGCAACGATTGTCACGTCTCACCCCCAGAGAGCGAGAGGTTTTGGAGTTGGTCGTGCAGGGGTTGAGGAATAAACTGATTGCCTCCGAACTTTCAGTCAGTCAGTCAACCGTTGAAGCGCACAGAGCAAAGGTGATGGACAAGATGGAGGCCAAGACATTGTCAGACCTCATGCGGATGATGCTGACTATTGAGTCAGCCTAGCTAAAAAATCTGTAATAGATGACTTTGAATACGGGTGCTACTAAAACAACAAATCAATGATCGTACTGATTTTAAAAGCACAGATTTATGGGGCAATCGCTATTAACTTGATTATTAGTAATGTTTCTCATTAAGGAAAACCCCTATACCCCCAGCTGTATGTTCCAATTTCCATTCGCCTGTTCGATTTCCATAATCAAGTACGTCTGAAAATCTGCCCCGGGATGAATTGGCCAGAGCGACCCTGCCGACAGCCATCTTTCTGAGTAAAGCAATAAATTCGGCAGACTGACGACAAAACTGACCGGTTGTCCAGTAACGGGATGTGCAGGGAAGCGCACAGGCTAACATCCACTATTGGGCAGGCGGTCATCTTTCAGCATCCGCCTAAGGAGGAGATGATGATCAAGCAATTCCGGTTTCTATCGGTGTTCGTACTGGCAGTAACAGTTATTTGGCTAACTGGTTGTTCTGATAAACCAAGTGATGATAAGAAAGCATCAGAAAGTCCACCAAGTAAAACAGAACAAATGGCACCCAAAGCCAGTGTTTCTGATGAAAAACCTGCAACCACCGCAATACAAAAGCCTGCTGAATATGCGGCTGATCCTGTAGTCGTTGCTGCAGGAAAGGCAATTGCAGTAGGCCGGAGTCAAGGCAACTGCCTTGCGTGTCATATGATGGAAGATGGTGCCTCTCCCGGCAATATCGGCCCCCCACTGCTTGCGATGAAGGCACGCTACCCTGATAAAGCCAAGTTACGTGCTCAGATCTGGGATGCAACGGCCGCCAATCCGGAGTCTGCGATGGTGCCGTTTGGAAGGCTCAAAATCCTGACAGATGATGAGATTGACAAGGTCGTAGAGTATATCTGGACACTTTGATGGTGTTAACGATAAAGCAATACGACTCACTGTTATGGGAAGAGAGATTATGAAAAAGATACTGATCAGTTTGGCTGTGTTGGCATTGACTGCCACCAGTGTCCAGGCGGGACCAGAAGAAGACCGCATGGCGTTTATTAATTACTACAAGGGCAAGTTTCCTTCGGTACCTGATAACGAGTACGCCAATGGGGTCTATGCCATAGATCCTGTCGGTCGTGAAAACTGGGAGGCCATTGAAGAGTTCCCCCCTTATGAACCGTTTATTGATGCGGGTCAGGAGATGTGGGAGAAACCTTTTGCCAATGGCAAAGGTTACAAAGACTGTTTTCCAAAAGGTCCGGCTATTGCACATCTCTATCCGCACTGGGATAAAGAGCAGAAAATGGTCATGACGTTGCCATTGGCACTGAATCACTGTCGTGAGGCAAACGGTGAAAAGCCACTGAAATATAAGAAAGGCTCGATTAACAATATCCTCTCTTATATAGCATTTCAGTCACGCGGCAATAGAGTTGACGTCAAAGTGCCGCAGGATGATCCAGGTGCTGTGGCCGCTTATGAAGATGGCAAGAAATTCTATTTCACCCGACGTGGACAGCTTAATTTTTCCTGTGCCAATTGTCACTTGCAAAATACCGGCTTGAAGGTGCGTACTGAGATACTTAGTCCCACTGTCGGTCATGTTACCCACTGGCCGGTCTATCGCTCTAAATGGGGCACCGTTGGTACCCTGCATCGTCGCTTTACAGGTTGTAACAAAAATATTCGTGCGAAACCCATGAAAGCGCAAGGTGAGCAGTATCGTAACCTGGAGTATTTCCTTAGTTACATGAGTAACGGCCAGGAGCTAAATGGCCCGGGTGCCCGGAAGTAATGGTGTAACCACATTAAGACTATTTGGGCATTAAAAGAATCTGGGAGAAAACGATGATTAAAACAAACATGATCGGTGCGTTGATAGTTGCGCTGAGTCTATTCATGGTCGCGCAGGTTTCAGTTTCGGCTGAGAGTAAAGCCGGTATGGTAAAGATGGATGATGCGATGGCTGCCAAAGTAGCGGATGCCATAGCAAAAGCAGAGGCAGCACGAAAAAAGGCAGCATCTGTAGACGGTGAATGGCGCGATACGGGTAAGTTCATCAAGAATGCTCAAAAGGCTGCAGATGCTGGAGAGTATGATAAAGCGCTCAAGCTGGCCAAAAGGGCAGAAGACGAAGGAAGGCTTGGATATGAGCAGGCAGTCTCGCAAAGCGAGCTGAAAATACCCTCGTATCTTAAGTACTGAATCGGACCCACCGAAGGAGAAATAGAATGAATTTTGGTAAGTCACTCATTACGCTGACTCTGATAGGGGGGTTGTCCCTGGCTGGCCTCGCCATGGCGGGATCAAAAGCGAAGATTACACCCGCTATGGAGACATTGGATGTCATGCATAACGGTTCATCCGTAACGATTAGGCGGATAGACGATAAGGATGCAACTATCCCTGAAGCCTACGCTAAAACATCACGGCACTGTCCGCCGTTCTGTATTCAGCCTATGCAGCTTCTTCCCGGTGTGGATACAGTGGGAGAACTGGAGGTGCTGGGTTACCTAAAGCGCATTAGTAACGGTGATCGTTCGGTTATTGTTGTAGATTCTCGCACACCCGACTGGACGATACGTGGCACCATTCCGGGATCGGTCAATATCCCCTGGGATAAAATCAACATTGATGTCGCCGGTAATTTTGAAATTGAGACAGAGGCCGCCACGCTGAGCGATATCCTGATCAATAATTTTGGCGTTCAATTAGTGGATGGTAAATGGGATTTTCGTAATGCCAAGACGCTGGTGCTGTTTTGTAATGGCATCTGGTGCCCCCAGTCATCCGTAAACATCAAAACACTCACAAAAATGGGTTATCCATCCTACAAGCTGAAGTGGTATCGCGGTGGCATGCAGGATTGGGTTAGCGTAGGTCTGACCACCGTTAAACCCTGAGCAATTGAATCAAGATAGGAAATAGTTATGAATAATTTACGTAGATTGATTATCAAGGGTTCGATGGCGGCCGGTACGCTAGGTGTCGCAGTGAGTGCCGGTTTGTTGATGCCAACGACCGTCCTTGCTTCCTGGCCAGCAAAAGCCTTTGGTGCAAAGGATATGACGGAGGGTTTGGCAACCCTGTTAGGATCAAACGATATGGCAGAAAGTGCTGATATCAAAATCAAGGCACCGGATATTGCTGAAAACGGTGCTGTGGTGCCTATCACGGTCACCGCGACAATGGCTGGAGTGGAGTCCATCACGATTGCCGCGCCCAATAATCCCGCTCCGTTGGTGGCTAGTTTTGATCTGCTTGAAGGGGCGCATGGCTACGCCTCTACCCGCATAAAAATGGGCAAAAGCGGTGATGTCATCGCGGTAGTCAAGGCGGGTGGCAAACTGTATACGGCGAAGAAAGGTGTCAAGGTGACTATCGGTGGTTGTGGCGGATAACGCCGTCTGATTACGTAAACGATTAAACTATAGACACATATTGAGGTATCGAACATGGCTGCAAAGAGCATAAAGATTCGCGCAAAATTCAAGGATGGCGTAACAACGGTCAAAGCCCTTTTGACACATCAGATGGAATCGGGTTTTCGTAAAGACTCGAAGACCGGCGGAATGATTCCTGCCCATTACATTCAGGAAGTAGTCTGTGAGGTGGGTGGAAAGGTGTTGATGAATGCCCATTGGAGTGGGGGGGTTTCAAAAAACCCCTACATATCATTTAAATTTGATGGGGGCGAGGGTGAGCAGTTAAAGCTGACATGGACTGATAATAAAGGTGAGTCGGATTCAGCTGATGCTGCTATTGGCTGATTTGTAATGTATGGGAGGTGCGCTGCACCTTGTGCAGCGCAGATACCCTACCGTGCGTCTGCGTGATTCACGGTGGTAGATAACAAAATAATTCAGGTCCGATCCATGTCTTGATCAGCACCTGATCAAAGGTTTACTCACAATGACACTATCACGACGAGAGTTTCTGCACCTGATGGGTTTGGCGGGTGCGGCGGGATTGTTGCCGGGGTCGCTCCGTGCTACCAGCCAGCGACCAACCGATCTTTATGAGCTTCCCCGTTTTGGTAATGTCTGTCTTATGCATATGACAGACTGCCATGCGCAATTGAATCCGGTCTATTTCCGTGAGCCGAATGTCAATATTGGGGTGGGTGGTGCGTTGGGCAAGGCGCCCCATCTGGTGGGTAATTCTTTTCTAAAACATTTTGACGTAACACCGGGAAGTCAGGAAGCGCACGCGTTCAACTATTTGAACTATGATGCTGCAGCGAAGACCTATGGTCGGGTTGGTGGCTTTGCTCATCTTGCCACTCTGCTAAAACGCCTGCGTGCAGAACGGGGCGATGGTAATTCGTTGCTGCTGGATGGTGGTGATACCTGGCAGGGCTCAGGTACAGCTTACTGGACCCGTGGCAAGGACATGGTAGAGGCGTGCAATCTGTTGGGCGTGGATATCATGACCGGTCACTGGGAGTTCACCTATCAGGATAGAGAAGTGATAGAGAACATCGGTGAGTTTAAGGGTGAATTCATTGCCCAGAATGTCAAGGTGACTGAAGAGGCCCTGTTTGATTACAAGTTCAGTGATTTTGACGGGTTCGATGAAGATGCCGGCACCGCCTTCAAACCCTATACCATGCGCACCGTTAATGGGGTGAGAGTTGCCGTGATCGGCCAGGCCTTCCCTTATACGCCGATCGCCAATCCGCAACGTTTTATCCCCGACTGGACGTTCGGTATCCAGGATGAACGGATGCAGGCGATGGTTGATCAGGTGCGTGCTACTGAAAAGCCCGAGCTGGTTGTGGTGTTGTCGCACAATGGGATGGATGTTGATCTCAAGATGGCAGCGCAGGTAACCGGTATTGATGTGATCTTTGGTGGTCATACCCATGATGGCATGCCTGCACCTACAGTCGTTAAAAACAGTACGGGAAAAACGCTGGTGACCAATGCCGGGTCGAACGGAAAATTCCTGGGTGTGATGGATCTGGATGTACGTAACGGCAAGTTGCAAGGCTATCAATATCGTTTAGTGCCTATCTTCTCCAATCTGTTGCCGGCGGATCCAGCCATGCAGGCCTATATCGATCAGGTACGTTCACCCTACAAAACACAGCTTGAAGAGCCGTTGGCGCTTGCCGAAGAGACGCTCTATAGGCGAGGTAACTTCAATGGCACTTTTGATCAGGTGATCTGCGATGCGCTTAATAAAGTAAATGATGCGCAGATATCACTCTCCCCCGGTTTTCGTTGGGGAACGACGGTAATCCCGGGACAAACCATTACCATGGAAAACGTAATGGACCAGACCTGTATCACCTATCCTGAAACCTATCGCAGAGAGATGAGTGGTGCGGATATCAAGGCCATACTGGAAGATGTAGGCGATAACCTGTTTAACCCTGATCCCTATTTCCAGCAGGGTGGTGACATGGTTCGCGTGGGGGGGCTGGACTACGTGTGTGACCCTAATCAAACATTCGGAAAACGTATCAGTGAAATGACCCTGGATAACGGCACCAAGATTGAAGCGGGTAAAAAATACATGGTGGCCGGTTGGGCTACAGTAGGTTCTCAGTCGCCTGGTCGACCCATCTGGGATGTGGTTGCTGATTATCTCCGCGATCAGAAACAGGTGAAGATCACCAAGCTGAACACACCCAAATTGATCGGTATGGCAGGTAATCCCGGACTGGAAGATTATCCCGCAGCTTAATCACGCCAGCTTCTGAACCGATCAAGGGTCGGAGTCAATCCTGACACCGACCCTTATCTGATTGCACCAAATCCAGCTGCTACCAAGATGCCCAGCAAAGGTAGACAGAGTATCCCTGCCAACTCTAATCGAATGACTGTTTTCATGTTTTTCGGAAGATCCAGTCTATCTGTCTCCTCTCCCTTCCGGTTACGAAAAAAGAACAGCGTCGGATAGGCAGAGATCAGGCCGATGGAAATAAACAGGGTGTACTTGAAATGAAAAATCCAGTTACTCAAGTAGTAATCAAGTGGCTTTGCCAGCCACAGTGCCATCGCCAGGCCACTCAACAAAACAATTAGTGCAGAGAGTCCAAAGAGGGTGTCGATCCAAAAGAGGCGTTTTATGTCGGCGCGTGAAACTGTTGGCTTGAGCAGGGCATATTCCAAAAGGCAGCTGGAGAACAGTAGCAGAATGCCAAGGAAGTGAATGTACTTGGTCACATAGAAGCTCATTGATTCCCCGGGTTGCTGAAGTTTGGTATTAGTAAAAGGTTAGTCGTTGGGGTCTGTTTTTAAAACCTTAATTTTATTTGAGACCGATGACTGGTTGAAAAGTACGGGATCAGCGTATGATCGCTGTATTGTTTTTTATATTTCATGGAACTGAATAATGCCCCGTGCCTTGGTGCAAAAAATTGCGCTTACCTTGTTAGTGACAGGATTAATCGCGTTGACCCATCTCGGGTCGCTTGATCGATTGGGTCATGAATACACGGAGGCGGGCTTTAAACGTGCGCTGGTGGTCTTTGCGTTGAGTCGGGGATTGAATGGTGTCATCTCCGTAGCGCAAGGGACTGAAGTCGCCATAGAGCCTGTAGGTATTGGTCTGACTTTTAAGCCGGGTGAGATTCTTGATCCGGTGAATGATCTGGTTGAGCGGTTCTCCTGGGTGATGCTGACCAGCAGTGCCTCGTTCGGCGTCCAGCGCGTGTTGTTGGATGTGATGGCTTCATCTTGGCTCACCTACGCCACTCTTGGTGCCGGGCTGGCACTGTTATGGGCGCTCTGGTGGACGGAGAGCTCATTAATTAAATTGCGCAGAGTGCTTTGCCGTATTGCCCTGGTACTGCTGGTACTCCGCTTTTCCATTGCCCTGATGGCTGTGGCAGGCGAGCATTTTTATCAGGCATTCCTTGAGACTCAATTCAATGAGTCGCAAATTCAACTGGAAAAGGCGGCGACTCATATTGGTGAAGTGAATAGTGAGATTCAGCCGGCGCTATCGAACACAGAGGAGCGTTCGCTACTTGATGAAGCCAAGCGTGTGTATGACACCGCGACCCGTTCCATCGATATTGAATCAAGAATGGCTACGTTTAATCAGGCGGCGACCAATATCAGTGAGCATGCCATACAGATGATAGTGGTCTTTCTGATGCAAACTGTACTGTTCCCGCTTGCCTCAATTTGGTTGATATGGCAGCTGCTGAAGCGCTTGCTTCGTGCCCGGCTGGAGTGGGTAGGGCGTGACCAATCAAAACGAGAAGCCACACCCGAACAGCGGTCAGACGTCGTGTAGTTCCCGAGCTTGCAGGGTATTTTCCAGTAACGTGGCTACAGTCATGGGGCCTACGCCACCAGGGACCGGGGTGATCCAGGCAGCTTGTTGAGATGCAGCGGAAAAATCCACGTCACCACAGAGAGTGCCATCATCCAGCCGGTTGATGCCCACGTCGATTACTAGAGCACCGGGTTTGATCCACTCACCTTTAACAAAATTGGGGATACCGACTGCTGCAACAACAATATCGGCATTGGCGATCTTCCCCTCCAAATCCTTGGTGCGGCTGTGACAGACAGTGATCGTACAACGGGCCGCCAGCAGTTCAAGTGCCATCGGGCGTCCCACAATATTGGACTGACCGATAATAACTGCATCCAGGCCTTCCAGGCGCTGTCCTGTGCGCTCCAGCATGGTCATCACCCCTTTGGGTGTACAGGGGCGCATAATCGGCATACGCAGCGCGAGACGGCCTACATTGTAAGGATGGAAGCCATCAACATCCTTGGTTGGGAGAATACGCTCGGTAACCGTCTCTTCATCAATCTGCTTGGGAAGCGGCAGCTGCACCAGAATACCGTCCACATCCTCGCGGGCATTAAGCTCATCGATTTGAGCCAGCAGGTCTGCTTCGGACGTATCCACCGGTAGCCTGCGTAATTCAGAGACAAATCCCACCTCTTCACAGGAACGTTGCTTGTTTCTGACGTAAACCTGGGAAGCAGGATCCTCGCCAACCAGAATAACGACCAGACCCGGTGGGCGTTCACCCGCCTCAATCATGCGTGTGACCTGGGCCTTGATGTCGCTGCGAAGATCGGCTGCGATGGCCTTGCCATCAAGGATATTTGCACTCATTTCGTGAGATTCCACTACAGTTTGAAAGGAAGGGGCGCATAATAGCGCGAATAGCGGCTTTTTT
>JAPHUE010000042.1 GCA_026196795.1 Sedimenticola sp. | reverse complement strand
TAATGGATGAACCCACCAATGGCCTGGATGAAAAGGCCGAAAAGCGCCTGCTGGATCATCTCGAAACACTCCCACTCGCCATGATCTTTGTTTCACACGATAGAAAACTGGTCGAACGACTCGCCACCCGCGCCGTCATGATCCAGGATGGCACCCTGGTAGAAGGCGTGATGCACAGCCATCCCCATGTCCATACCCATTCACACATGCATATTCATGCCACGGGGTTGGATGCTGGACATGAACATAATGCAGATACGCCGAAACATCATCATAGCCATGGAGAGGCGGTTATTGGGGATTAAGCGGGCAGGTTTTTTTTGCCTTCTGCATATAATTGCCTAGCATTTATACTATATACAGCCAAGAACGAGTTGGTTTATGGACGCTATAAAATAGAAAGGAAAAATAATGCTTGGACTATTGATTGTTGTCTTTGCTCTAGCCTACTTCATGCTATCACTTTATCTAATCGCCAAAGTCAAACGGCACATTGGTTCCGCATGGGCATTGGGGGTTGGACTATTCATGTACCTGATAATCTTCTGGGACTGGATACCCATGGAGATTACCTATGAGCAACAATGTAACGACAATGCGGGCTTTTTCGTAACCAAAAGTATAGAAGAGTGGAAAAAAGAAAACCCCGGAGTATGGGGCACACTAGACTCTGAGTATATTCCTGAAAAATACCTATTACGAACAGAAAAAGGCAGGAAAATGGTCAAGCGTCTCTACTACAAACTGCCAGATGGTTTAGAAGTTGTCGCATACTATGATAGCGCAGGAAAATACATGTTCACTAAGTTCGTAGATGATACACTACGCTCCAAGGTGTGGCTAAACTGGAGGTTTTACAAAACGAACAATGAATCAAAGCTCCACTTTCATATTCTCCGCACAGAGAAACAAGTATTAGATCGCCTAACAGGTGATACCCTTGCCAAGCACATCGACTTTAGAACCGATATATTGCCTATAGGCTTGGCTAATAGTTTACGGGATATAAAGTTCTGGATGCAGAGGGATTCTTGTCCGAATGTCAAAGAAAATTCTACACATGTGAAATTTAATGGATTTGTTCAAGCCATAGAGCAGGGAGCGTAAGCAAGTTTGATAATTGAGATAATTGGAGTCAGAGTAAAAACTCTAAATATCCCCCAAACACTGCAAACACTCTTATTCTAGAGTGCCTTCGCCACCTTTTCCCGAAACAACAACCGAGGAGAAAACCCGGTCACCAAGGCCGTACCCACAATAACCAAAAGCGCGCCAACCAGGGTATACCAGCCGACAACCTCGCCCAGAAAAAGAGTACCGAACAGCACACCAAACAGTGGAACCAGAAAGGTGACAGTGAGTGCAGAAGTCGAACCAATATCAGCAATCAGACGAAAATAGAGCAGATAGGCAATACCGCTACAGAGCACACCCAGTGCAACGACCGACAACACAACCCCACTGGTGGGTGTTTGATTGACAGGAAAGAACGGCACCAACGGCAGGATGATCACTGTTGCCGCCCACATGCTGCCGTGGGCATTGGCAAACGGGCCAATTGACGGAATGGATCGGGCATAGACGCTGGTGATGCCGTAACAGAACGAGGCACCCAACGCCGCTACAATGGCGATACCGGCACCCGGCAGCAGAGAGAGGCTATCGAAGCCCACCAGTAACATCACACCTGCCACGCCACTGAACAGCCCCATGACCGACTTTCCTGATAACAGGGTTCTGGTCCAGACAGCGCCAATAATCGCCCCCCAGATGGGTGCCGTCGCATTCAGTATAGAGAGCAGTGAGGCTGAGAGCGTCTGCGCCGCATAGGCAAACAGCAGAAACGGCAGCGCCGAGTTAAAAAGGCCCAATACCAGATAGTGTCGCCAATGGGCCTTCAGGGCCATGCTTTTTTTCAGGAACAGGGCCACAGCCAACAGAAACAGCGCAGCCAGCCCGACACGAAAGATGATCAGCATTACCGGCCCCATGACCGTCGCCCCAACCCGCATGAACAGAAACGAGCCGCCCCAGATGGCTGAAAGCAGTAGAAGACGACTCAGACTGGCGGCACTCATTCCTTCACCTTAAGGCAATTCACTAACTTGATGCTGTAGTCTTAAGCAAACCCCTGTCAAAAGCCACCCGATTCTTGCGGTTAGACAAGAAAACCGGCATTAAATTGAATAATCAGAACTT
>JAPHUE010000202.1 GCA_026196795.1 Sedimenticola sp. | reverse complement strand
CCGTAGGAAATCACCATAAAAAAGAGGTGCCCCAGTGCCGCGGGTTTAGCTACAGCCACCCAGCTACCAATACCGCGGTGGGCCCCTATGATCGGCAGTGTGGTCTGGATGATCGCAAGTGATAATGCCAGGATAAGCGCCACATGCCCGAGTTCAGGAATCATTGCTTGCTCACCTCTGTAGGCGCCCCGGCGTGGGCTTTCTCCAGGGCATCGGCCACCTCAGGTGGCATATAGTTCTCGTCATGCTTGGCCAGCACTTCATCTGCCACAAACGTCCCCTCAGGCCCCATGCGACCCTGGGCGATGACCCCCTGTCCTTCTGCAAACAGGTCAGGCAAGATGCCGGTATAAGCAACTTTTACCGTATTGGCCGTATCGGTCACTACAAACCTCACCGTTAATTCTTTGCCGCGTTCCAGACTACCGGCTTGAACCATCCCGCCGAGTCTATATACATGATCCGTAGGAGCCTTGTTCTGCACCACATCGCTCGGAGAGAAAAAGTAAGAGAGATTACTATCCAAAGCATTGAATACCAGAGTGGCAGCCACACCCAGTCCAACCAGACCGGCTACTAGAAATCCAAGCCGCTTGTGTCTTGCTTTCATACCTTCTCCTCTGCCTTCATTCGGACAATGCGCGAGATTCGCTGCAATACTGAACGCCGGTGACTGCGTAACATAATCGGTTCAATTATCATTAACAGGGCTGAGACTCCAAAAGAACCCCAGACATAGAGGGCATAACCGCCCATATCGAAAAATTCGGCTACACTCATCTCCGCACCTCTGCCAGCTCACTGACCCAGGTCGTATCCGCTTCGCGCTCAAGAATAATCGAACGCACTCTCGCCAGCGCAACGGCAATGGTGTAGGCCCAGAAACCCAGTGCCATAATCAGCATGGTCCAGAGCATGGTAACACCCATCTTGGAACCATTATCCATGCTAATGGTGGCCCCTTGATGCAAGGTATTCCACCACTGAACCGAATAATAAATGATTGGAATATTGACTACGCCCACCAGTACCAAAAGGGCACCCGCCCGGTCAGCCCGGCGAGTGTCATCGATTGAGCCCTGAAGGGCCAGATAGCCCAGGTAGAGGAACAGTAGAATCAATTCTGACGTGAGTCGCGCATCCCAGACCCACCAGGTTCCCCACATCGGCTTGCCCCAGAAGGCACCCGTCCAGAGTGCAAGGAAGGCAAAAATGGCCCCCGTTGGCGCCAGTGCACGGGTCATCATGCCGGAGAGGCGTGTATTGAAGACCAGGCCCAGCCCAGCCCAGAAGGCCATAATCAGATAGATAAACATGGACATCCAGGCGGCCGGCACATGCACAAAGATAATGCGATAACCTTCACCTTGCTTATAGTCTGTCGGAGCCACAAAGAAGCTCATATAGAGACCAACTCCAATCAACACGACCGCAAGCAGCGTAAAGATCGGGACCATTTTGCCGGCCAGCGGATAGAAGGTGGCAGGTGAGGAAAATTTAAACCAGTTAATCAATCGGGCATTCATTAGGTTGCTTATGACCAGCTTTCTCGGTGGTTTGATGATACAAATAGGGTTTGGTTCCCAAACATTCGAATTTATTACAACAGGATGCTTTTATACCCAAATCAACCCGGAAGTGGCTTTGATCAAAGACAAAAGCACAACCGAAACAAAGGAACCTTATTACCACCTATTCAGCAGAAATCCGCAATGCAGCAGAGGACGCAATAGGCGCAAACAGGAGGGATAATACCAGAATGGCACCTAACATGGAGAGATGTCCCTGCCCACCCAGGCCTGAAGCCGTCGCTTCCACAGCTCCCGAACCAAAAATCAGCACTGGAATATAGAGCGGAAGCACCAATAGCGAGACCAGCACCCCCCCACCGCGCAGGCCCAGCGTCAATGCAGCGCCAATAGCCCCAATTAGACTCAAGGCCGGCGTACCCAACAACAGAGAGATTACCATCGCCATGAGGGCATCTGTGGCCATGTCGTACTGCAGCCCAAGCAGGGGTGCCATCAAAACCAAGGGTAGCCCAGTCACCAGCCAGTGCGCCGTCACCTTGGCCAACACCAGAATAAAGAGCGGTTGTGGGGCCAACAGCATCTGTTCAAGTGCACCATCTTCATAATCGATGGCGAACAGCCGCTCCAGTGCCAGCATGGAAGCCAACAGTGCGGCCACCCAGAAAACACCCGGGGCGATCAGACGCAAGGTATTCAACTCAGGGCCTATACCCAGCGGAAACAGACTTACAACTATTACAAAAAAGAACAGTGTGGTGAACAGATCCGATCGGCGCCGCATCGCCAGCAACAGATCACGTCCCACCAGAGTTTTAAAGGCGCTAAACATGTCCCGCCTCCTTCCAGCCCAGCTGCAGCTCTTTCACCTGCTCTTTGGTAATCTTGACCTCCTGATGGGTCGTCAGGATCACCATCCCGCCTGCTTCGATGTGACTTCGAATAATGGATTGGAGAAAATCAACAGCGGCCACATCCAGGGCGGTAAACGGCTCATCCAGAATCCACAGCTTGGCGCGGTTAACCAGCAGACGGGCCAGCGCCACACGTCTTTTTTGCCCCTGGGAGAGTACCCGGCTGGGGAGATCTTCATGCCCTCTCAACCCCATCTTCTCCAATGCATCCCAGGCTTGTGATTCAGTTATCGGGTAGCCATCCAGTGCCGTGCAGACCCGCAAATTCTCAACCCCGGTGAGATCATCTTTGATGCCATTTTTATGGCCGATGTAGACCACATCACGAGTGAAGTCCTCATCCAGTGAATGAATAGACTCACCGTTCCAGTGAATTTCACCTTCACTCTCTTTAATCAAACCACACAGGGTTCGCATCAAGGTCGTCTTGCCACTGCCATTATGGCCATGCAGGTGTAACAACTCGCCCCCTGCCAGGGAAAAGCTGAGATCAGAAAAGAGTTTTCGGTCGCCCCGCACACAGGCCAGCCCCGATACTTCGAGCATGGATTACACCTTGAGAGAAATCTAAAAGCCGCCCGATTGTACACAGCCTGCTCCCGCTTTCCCATAAAGCCGTGATACAAGGTAGAATTGGGACTTCAACTTCATTAGCAGGAAAAAGCGTCATGCCACAAAGTCATCAGGGAGAAAAGGTCGTACTGGCCAGCGGAAACGCAGGAAAAGTCAGGGAGATCAATCAGCTGCTGGCACAGCATCAGATCCAGGTGATCCCGCAAAGCGATTTTGACACACCTGAGGCGGAAGAGACAGGCCTGACCTTTGTGGAGAATGCCATTCTTAAAGCCCGTAATGCCGCCCGACACAGCGGCCTACCCGCCATTGCAGACGATTCCGGCATAGAGGTCGATGCGCTAAATGGGGCGCCAGGCATCTACTCAGCCCGGTTTGCCGGCCCCGCCTGTGACGACCAGGCCAATAATGACAAGCTGCTGGCCGATCTTCAGGGTATTGCCGATGAAGAGCGCACCGCCCGCTTCCAGTGCGTGCTGGTCTACCTGCGTCACGCCGATGATCCAACCCCGCTGATCTGCCAGGGCACCTGGGAAGGACGCATACTGCACGAGGAACAAGGTGCCAACGGCTTTGGATACGACCCCCTGTTTCTGGCTCCCGAATTTGGCTGTAGCTCCGCAGAACTGACTCCGGAACAGAAAAACAGCTTGAGTCACCGAGGCCAGGCACTGCGCAAACTGTTAACCGCTCTGACCCAGTAACTGAAATAAAACCTTAATCAGGGCGAAACGGAACTGACATCATCTGACTGTAGCCTGCTGATCTAAATAATCAGCGGCAAAGAGAAACAGATGAATCATACACAGCCATACCCTATCAATTTAATGCTTCCCGCCCAGATCGATTATCATGGGCGGATCTTCTCGGCAACAATGGGAAACCTGACCCCCGAGGGCGCACTACTGGAGACCCACGGACTGACCTTGCCCACAGGCATGGAAGTGGAGCTGACACTGACCGTCGCGCATGAAACCTGGTCAATAAAGGCCCTTATTACACACACCACACCACACGAAATCGGCCTGATGTTCAAACAGTCGCAGCACGAACTGTTTTCCGCCGCATGCAACGACTGCACTCTGCCCTTTCGCCCACGGCTACAACCGAAACAGTCACCGGCTCTCAGTCGTTAGTCATCCAGTAAGCTCTTCAACACCGACTCGGTATCCGCCCCCAACAGCGGGGGTGCTAGCGGATACACGATCGGTGTCGCAGAAAATTTGACCGGATTAGCCACCTGCGGCACCGTCCCGGCAACCGGGTGTGGCAGATCAAACTGCATTTGCCGAGCCTTTATCTGCCTATCATCGAACACTTCAGCCAAGGTATTAATGGGACCACAAGGCACTTTTACCTGCCCAAGAAGCTGCGACCATTCGGCTGTTGTTTTGGTTTTAAAACAGGACTCCAACAGGGGGATCAATTGATCGCGATACTCAACCCGTAACCGATTCGTCAGAAAACGCGGATCACTGACCAGCCCAGGCTCACCCAGCACCTCACAGCAGGCGCTAAACTGCCGGTCATTACCCACTGCAAGCATGATAAAACCATCCCGGGTTGGCAGTGCCTGATAGGGCACTATGTTCGGATGGGCCGTTCCCTGGCGGCTCGGAGCCACGCCCCCTACCAGATAGTTCATGTTCTGATTGGCCAACCAGGCCACCTGTGTATCCAGCAGACCGATATCGATCTGCTGACCCTGACCGGTTTTATCCCGGTGATGTAGCGCGGCCAATATGGCACTGACTGCATACATACCGGCCATCAGATCCGCCACGGCCACCCCCACCTTCTGTGGCCCCGCACCAGGTACGCCATCAGGCTCGCCCGTGATACTCATCAGACCACCCCGAGCCTGAACCATCGCGTCATAACCGGCCAGCGAGGCGTCTGGCCCGGTCTGACCAAAACCGGTGATAGAGCAGTAGATCAGTTGCGGATTTAGCTTGGCGAGTGAATCATAATCCAGACCATACTTCGCCAGACCACCTACCTTATAGTTCTCAACCAGGATATCCGCTTCAACCACAAGTTTTCGTATGGCAGCCTGTCCCGGCTCCGCAGTGATATCCAGCACCAGAGAACGCTTACCCCGATTGGTAGAAAGAAAATAGGCCGATTCCGTGGTCTCTACACCATCACGATCTTTAAGAAATGGCGGGCCCCAGTGGCGGGTATCATCGCCCACCCCGGGGCGCTCGATCTTCCAGACATCGGCACCGTAGTCAGCCAACAGTTGGGTGGCCCAAGGACCCGCCAATATACGGCTAAGGTCCAGTATCTTAATACCCTGCAGTGGTCCCATGGTGCGTTGTTCTTCTGATTGCCAAGAATAGGCATAGTGTCTCACTCCGTTGAGTCTACAACCAGAGTGGATAACTGAAGGGTTAGCCTGGGTTAATAGATGACACTCTCAAGCCGCTGAAAAAACTCACCCCGTTCGAAAGGCTTAGCCATAAAACCCCGGGCACCGATCTTCTCGACCCAGGATTGAATCGTGGCCTGTTTGTTACCGCTGATTATGATGACTGGGATATCCTGTGTATCCACATGTGTCTGCAGCTTTCTGGTTGCCTGAAAGCCATCCATACCGGGCATCATAACGTCCATAAAAATCAGGTTTGGTTTATGCGTGCGCGCCATCTCAATGCCTTGTACACCATCCTCTGCCTCCAGCGTCTGATAACCAGACTGCCGAAGCATTGCTCCCATGACCCGGCGGATTGTTCGGGAATCATCGACAATCAATACCTTGGTACCAGCCGTCGGGACAACACGGCGATTCAGCCGGCGATCCTTCGATGCCCCGGAACGATTTCGTTGAAACAGACGGCGAAACTCTAATAATCCCATCTCTCTTGCTCTTGACTATGTATTAGTTTGAATTATAGCCATTATCGAACGCTAAGTTTACTTTGACTATAGGAAGAATCTGAAAATCGCCCACCCTTGTCGCAGACTCAAAAGCCAACCTCACCCCGCGCCCTCTTCTCCAGCGGGGCCAATGAGCGCACTATCAGATCATGGGTGGGCGTTGCCACACCGTAGCGACGACCCAGACGCACTACCGCACCATTCCAAGCGTCGAGCTCAGAAGGGCGTCCGGCCGCAATATCCCGCTGCAAGGAGCTGGTACCTGTGGCTTCCAGACCTCTAATAAACACCCAGGTGCGCTCAACAATATCATCCGGTAGGCCAATGCCCGCGGCTTTAGCGACGGTCTCAGTCTCCAGCATACAAGCCTGTATCACCGCCTGTGTGGCAGGCTCTTCTCGTAATACGCCAATCGGGGCGCGACTTATTGCACCCAAACCGCCCCAGCCCGTGGTGAAGAGAAATTTTTTCCATATCTCAACCAGAATAGAAGCTGGCAACTCAACCTTAATTCCTGTCTGCTGAACTGCCTCGGACAGCTGCTCCAGACGCTCACTCGTTCCCCCAGCCACCTCTCCCAGCATCAAGGTGGGTTCATGGCCAATATGTCGAATCAGACCGGGCCGCTCAATAAAGCTGAAAATCTTGGCCACACCACCCATTACCCGCTCCTGACCGAGCACCTCACTGAGCTGACCGACGGCCTCAACCCCATTCAACAGAGAGACAACCGTCGTATCTGGCCCCATTAAAGGCTGCATTGCCTCAGCGGCCTCTGGAACTTGCCAACTCTTGACCGCTACCAGCACAACATCCACAGCACCAATCTCTGCAGGGTTTGCCGTCACCTTAGGCGCTTCAATTTGGAAATCTCCGTTAATGCTTTCAACTCTGAGTCCAGCATGCTGCATAGTATGCAGATGATCACCCCGGGCAATAAAAGAGACATCCTGACCACTGTCAGCCAGCCGACCGCCAAAATAACCACCAACGCCACCCGTTCCGTAGATTGCCAGCTTCATATATACATTCTCCGATCACATTCCACTCAGTGCCTTTATAACGCAGCCCCCAGTATAAACACCCTCCCAAACACTTTATAGACAGGCACAAAAAACGCCTGCCGCCGGTGAGGGCATGGCAGGCGTAGGATTCACGATCAAGCGTGATGCAGACTATTTTGTTGTCTTATTCTTGGCCCAATGTGCCTTCACATACAACAGGGTAATCTTATTCATCCGCTTCATGATGTCATCAGTAGTCACAAAAATAGTAACCGGATAGCTTTTTTCGGTACTTCCTGTGAAATATTGCCGTACCGTCTTCCAGACGTTTTCTACACCCTGCAATTCCCGGTTAATATCATCCGAGTTAAGGGTGTTCGCTTCCAGGGTCTTGTGTGCACTTTCAAATTCATCGACAGCTTGCTTCATGCCACTCACAGTGGAATCACTCTTAAAGCCCGCCTGATGCGCGGCATAGAACATCGCAATACGTTGCGAGAGCATACGCTGACGACCCGCGGTATTGACCGCAGCCACGGTCTTTTCGGACTGCTTACTCTCCAGCTCGACCACGATAGCCTGATAAAGCTCCAGCATAGCCTCACTCAGCTCAAGCATGGTTACGCCGCTGAATTTCACATAGGGCGCCTTGGTGATCTTCTCCATCTTCTCCAGCATGGGATCCACTTCGGCAAGAAGCGCATTGACCTTGCTATCGGTGACTGATTTTTTCAATACATCATGATTACTCACCAGCAGGGCCATACTGCCCTTCATCTGCCGGCGAGCCTTTCCTGCTCGGATCTGATTACCCAAAAAGAGGTAATCTTTGGTGATACGCTGGGTCAACATACGCTGCATACCCGCTGTATTGACCAGTGCGGCCATATCAGCTGCCAATGCATTAGTAACAGTCAATGGCAGACAAACCAGAAGAGCGAGCCAAAATAGTGCCACTGCTTTTATATTAATCTTCATTATTATCCTCATCCCCCTCATGACTGACTAAGCCAGAGAGCCGGTTTTAACAAATTGTATCAGTGAAAAAGAATAGTATTACCCCTACCCAGGACCTGCATACCGGTACAACTGGGCACTCAAGCATTCGCTCTCGGAGTTTAATTCAATACCGGTTGAGAACTTTAGCGTCTAATTGGCGACGAACTTGACTATTTCTTTTACAATTTGCCTGGCACCCTCGCCATAAAGCATGGTGATGTGATTTCCTGGCACTTCGGCATACCGCCCTTGCGGCAGAGCGGCTACTGTCGCTTCAGCCTGCTCTCGAGGCAATAAAGGCGGCGCCCCGGGTAGACCATAGGCCCCTGTCCCATTAAGCAGCAACGTCGGCTGCCCTATTCCAGGGAGCTTGACCTGCCACTCTTCGGCCAGCACATGTTCAACCGCTTCAACAATCGCCTCTGGCCGAGAACGGGCGATCACGGCACCATTCGCCAGGGTTTCCACATCAGCTCGAAAGTAGCTCTCTATAGCGGCATCCCACCACTGATAGAAAAAGGGCATGATCTTTACCGCTGCCAGATAGGTCTCCCAAGAGGGTACGGTCTTTCCCAGTCGATCAATCGCCGGCTGAATCAGCTTTCGGGTATCTGGATGCATCACAGCAGCCGCATCGATAACCACCAACTTCTCAACGCGTTCCGGATAGCGATGAGCCATATACATACTGAGCAGACCGCCATAAGAGTGTCCGCCCAATAAAACCTGCTCTAATCCCAGTTGATCCAGCAGACCAATAATATCGGTTGCGTGATCCTCCAGGGTATAGCCACTTGCGGGCTTATCGCTCAAACCTCGTCCACGCAGATCAACAGCCAATAACCTAACCGCCTCACCCAATCCTTTAGCAACCAGACCATCAAAGGAGTGTGCGTTAGCCGTCAGGCCCGGCATTAATAACAGAGTCGGCCCTGCCCCCTGATGGTCAAGATAGTGCAGACGTAGACCATTGGTTTCTTTAAAGCACTCCACTCAGCACTCCTTCCTCGTTGATCAGTATTAAAGATACATCTCTCCCGGCCGTCATCATAAACAATAACCGTCTACACTAAAAATATTCTCCTAATTATGGCCAGCAGATCGCCATGGGCGTAGTTGCAGAGAGGAGGCTACTTGAAACATTGAGCTTCACTGGAGTTGAAAGTGGATAATGCCATAGCTGACGAAGAGCATGATGATGTGACCTACT
>JAPHUE010000255.1 GCA_026196795.1 Sedimenticola sp. | reverse complement strand
GCGCGCCTTGTTTCGGGGCCATAGCTCAGCTGGGAGAGCGCTACACTGGCAGTGTCGAGGTCGGCGGTTCGATCCCGCCTGGCTCCACCAAAACAGAGAGAAAGGGCAAGATGCCTGACCGGGAAACCAGCATCCCGGGTGTTAAATGGAGAGAGTCCAAGTCCCCTTCGTCTAGAGGCCTAGGACACCGCCCTTTCACGGCGGTAACAGGGGTTCGAACCCCCTAGGGGACGCCATACTAAAAACCCGATCAGGAAACTGATCGGGTTTTTTTATCGGCCTGAAAAACCTACTGCTTGGCCTGGATTACACGGCTTTGGTATGCCCGGGGAGAACTTCCAAAAAAGTGCCTAAAACGGCGACTGAAATGACTGGGATTAGCAAATCCAAGGTCGTAGCAAACCGCCGTGATCTGTTCGCCTTTCTCCAGGCGCTTCGCCGCTTGTTTCAGTCGCAGTTGCTGCTGTAACTCATTTGGGGAGCAGCCCAGCTGGTTTTTGAATTCGGTATAGAGACGGCTGCGGCTCATGCAAGCCAGTTTTGTCAGTTGATCAATATCCAGAGGTTTAGCCAGGTTATTTTCAATATGGTTGAGCGCATTGCTTAGTCCGCTGGAATCAGGGGTGTTTCTGCAATAATTAAGCAGAAATTCCCGTTCCTGGTGTCTCAGCATGCGAATGATCAGTTCAGAGATCCCAAGATCCACCATCACATCCCGATCAGGGTGGTTTTCGGTAAAGAAGGAGACCAGACGCATCAGCAGGTGTTGTGTTTCGGATGTGTGATGGGTATGCAGAATCTGGCTTGTGTAGCGCCATCCTTCAGATCCTGAATCAAGCGAATAGAGATCCATCATACGCTCCGAGAGTTTTTCCACTTTCTCTTTGGAAATCTCAACGGTAAGACAAGTGGTCGGTGTGTCTGGGGTGGCATCTGGGAAGTCGATCTCTACATGTTCACCGGGTGCCATGACAAAGGATTCATGGGGTAAAAAGATCTGATCAGCACTGTTGTGCTTGTCATGCATGATCTTTCGTCCCTTGACCATTCCACAATAGAGTAGTTGGTCAGCATCCAGCCCGACGCGAGAGGCGGAGGCATAAGTGTCATAGATGCTCAATTCAGAATCAGGGCCGGCAAAACTCACGCGATTCTCCACCAGTTTTTGTGGTCGTCGGAGTTTACTTAACGCTGCTGAATGCATGCCAGATCCTCAATTCGAATATTTCAATCAGATAATTAAATGACTAAATGCAGAGATCTTGACGTCTCTTGTTGGTCGATAGCATGCGTTGTGATTGGATCCTGAGTCAAGTGATATGGAATATCAGGCAAGTTTTAGACATTGGAAAGCGGTAGTTTGATCCTGCACATTTTCAACCAGAAAATCAGGAGGAGTTAACTATGATTTATGCCGCACCCGGTACAGAGGGTTCTGTCGTTTCGTTCAAAACACGTTATGAAAATTTTATTGGTGGTGAGTGGGTTGCACCAGTAAAAGGCGCTTATTTCGATAATCACAGCCCGGTCACAGGTGGGGTGATCTGCGAGATTCCCCGTTCTACAGCCGAAGATATTGATTTGGCACTGGATGCTGCCCATGCTGCAAAAGCCGCTTGGGGTAAGACCTCAGTGACGGAACGGTCAAACTTGCTACTTAAAATTGCTGATCGAATTGAACAGCATCTTGAGGCGTTAGCTGTTGCCGAGACTTGGGATAATGGTAAAGCTGTGCGTGAGACCCTTGCGGCGGATGTTCCGCTTTCTGCCGATCATTTTCGTTACTATGCAGGGTGTATTCGAGCTCAGGAAGGTTCTGTAGGTGAAATTGATGAACATACAGTGGCTTATCATTTTCATGAGCCACTAGGTGTAGTCGGACAGATTATTCCCTGGAATTTTCCTTTATTGATGGCGGCCTGGAAGATTGCACCTGCGTTGGCTGCAGGTAACTGTGTCATCCTGAAGCCGGCTGAGCAGACACCGGCTTCGATTCTTAAACTTATCGAAGTGATTGAGGATCTGCTGCCAGCAGGTGTGCTGAATGTCGTTAATGGTTATGGGCAAGAGGCGGGTCAAGCACTGGCTACCAGCACCCGTATTGCAAAGATTGCATTCACCGGTTCTACGCCAGTCGGCTCCCACATTCTGAAGTGTGCCGCCGAAAATATCATTCCTTCAACGGTAGAGCTGGGTGGGAAATCGCCGAACATCTATTTTAGTGATGTCATGCAACAGGAAGATGCCTATGTCAGTAAGTGTATTGAAGGTGCGGTGCTGGCGTTCTTTAATCAGGGTGAAGTCTGTACCTGCCCATCTCGTTTGCTGATACAGGAAGATATCTACGATGACTTTATTGCCAAGGTCGTTGAACGGGCAAAACAGATTAAACGGGGTAATCCTTTAGATAGCGAGACCATGGTGGGTGCACAGGCGTCACAGGAGCAGTTTGACAAGATTCTGACCTATCTGGAGATTGGCAAGCAGGAAGGTGCTGAGGTGCTGATTGGTGGCGGTGTTGAACCGATGGGCGAAGGCTTTGGTGAAGGTTACTACATACAGCCAACACTCCTGAAGGGACACAATAAAATGCGGGTGTTCCAGGAAGAGATCTTTGGCCCTGTAGTTTCGGTTGCAACATTCAAGGATGAAGCAGAGGCACTGGAGATTGCCAATGATACCGAATTTGGATTGGGTGCCGGTGTCTGGACCCGTGATATGAACCTGGCCTACCGAATGGGACGTGGTATTGAGGCGGGTCGTGTCTGGACTAACTGCTATCATCACTATCCCGCGCATGCCGCATTTGGTGGCTATAAGAAGTCCGGCGTGGGTCGTGAGACTCATAAAATGATGCTGGATCACTATCAACAGACCAAGAACTTGTTGGTCAGCTATGATGTGAACCCGCTCGGTTTTTTCTGAGTAGCTGATAAATCGTAAAAAATGTAATTGGACATGTATAAACAAAACGCCCGGCAAATTGCCGGGCGTTTTGCGTTAGGTTGAGTGTTATTTATCTGGGGTTTTCCATATATTTTTTAATCGCCGCAATAAAGACATTGGCTGGCTGTGCTCCTGAAATAAGCTCGCCCTCCAGTGTGCCATCGGCAGGATTGTGGTAACCAATGATAAAGCCAGGTGTGCCAGTGATACCCACTGATTGGCCCACTGCCATATCTCGGGATACCCGAGCGCGGTAGGTGTCGTTATCGAGGCAGCTGTTGAACTTTTCCAGGTCTTTCAAACCGATCTGTTTTGCAACGGCCTTGAGTGCGTCAGGCTGGAGATTGCCAGGTTGATTGAACAGGATCTCATGCATGGCATCAAAGCCGCCCTGATCACGGGCACATTCAGTAGCAACCGCTGCCTCGTCGGCTTCCTTATGGAAAGCGAGAGGGAAGTGACGATAACCAAAAGCGACACGATCACCGTACTGCTCAATTAATGATTTAACGGTGCTTTGTGCACGCTTGCAGAAGGGACACTGATAGTCAGAAAACTCCATCACCATGACTTGGGCTTTGTCATTGCCACGCAGGTAAGCCGTCTCTACGGGTAGCTTCAGCAGCATTTCCTGGGGTTTGACTAGGCGGGATACGATTTCCCCCTTATTGCTGGCACGTTGATAGACATCGATCTCGCTTCTTGCTCTGTCCATGCCCTCCATATATTCACGTATCATCGGACCAAGCTGATCCATTGTGCCACGGCTCTGCAGGTTATTCTTGAGGTAAAATGTCTCGACCTGTTCATCTGAAATAGTTGCCCGGGGAGCCAGTTTATAATCACTGGATGTCTCGGTCAGTTCCTTTACCGCGTGTCGGATAAAGGCTTCCTGAAGGGCATCATGAAGCTGTATACGAAGCTCGTTGATCTTCTGGTCTTCGATGTCAGAGAGCAGAATCGCTTTTCCACCTACGTTACCTACCACGCTACTTTCAGTAAGCAGGCCGTCGGCTGCCGAAAGATTGAGGGTGCTGAAACTGAATAGGGCCATAGTAATGGCGAACAACTTGAATGGCTTCATCAATAATCCTTGATATTTTAGGTGCCGAGTGGGCGTGAGTGTCTGTAAGTGTCGGACAGCGTACCTTTTAGTGAGTTCCAGGAAAAGCGGCTGTTTCCGAATTGACTATCTGGAATAAAAATACTGCTGTTCCTTTTAGGCGGCTTGTCTACTTACTCGTGCCAACCGTGCCGCCAGAATTGAGTCAACAAAAAGCTGAAGAAAATGGAACAGAATACAGGCTACAAGGGCAACCCCAATGGGTTGGTTGAGGGCGGCTAATACGCCAACAGCAACCGGTAGTGTCTTTTGCGATGCGGTAAACATCAGGGCAATCCATTCTCCACGCTCGGGATGGTTCAAAGCCCTGGAGCCCAGGCAGAGTAGTAGCAGCACAGTATGCAACAGGATAGATCCAAGGATAATCATGCCAATCAATAACAAGCTGATCTCTTTCAGGGTTTCACTGGAAGCGGATACCGACATCCACACAGTAGCAATTACACAGGTTGATGGAAGATAGCGGATCAACCCGTGTTTTGGTGATACCTGGAGTAAACGTCGCGCCAGCATGCCAATAACAAACGGCGTAAGTACAATGATAAGCAGCTGTTTTAATAGCGGCCAGGGTGATAGGTCGATAGTACCCACATTTTCCAGAACAACCGGGAGAATAAAGGGGATGGTAAAGACGCCCAGCAGATTAAGCAGTATGGTGAGAAACAGGGCTTTAACCCCATCACCACCCGCCAGGTGTGTCATTACGATCCCAGAGGAGAGCGTAGAGGGGACAGTGGCCGTGACGATTAGACCAATGGCTGCTCCGGCAGGTAGCGCCAGTAACGAGGCCGTCAGTAGCCCGAGAAAGGGACTCAGTAAAAGGTTAATGACGACAGCAATTAATGCGGTGGTCCAGAGCTTGCCCGAGAGTGGTATTTCATTGAGTTGTGTCTGATAACCATTTATTAGAAAGATCGTTACGACCATCCAGGGTATCAGGCCCATCTGCTGAAGTGAGGTTCCTGTCTCGGGTGCAAACCAGGAGACAATAAAAGCGAGTATCAGACCGCCTGGAAGGAAATAGCTGTTCATTGGGGGCTTGGGCTAATTGGTTACAGCAGCAGCCGGTTTGGCGTCAGCTTGCGGTGCTGTGTCAGGCTCTGCGGTGGTCTCGGTCTCCACGGGGGTTGCTGGTTCAGGTGCAGCTGTTTTTTCTTCAATGCGACTGATCAGAATCAAGGCCCCCATCATCGGGTGATCAATATAGTGTGTCTCGCCACTGCGCATACGTCGTTTTCCTGTTACCCGCACACTGCCAAATGTGGGGCTGAGTGAACCGCTACTGTTATTTGATGCTGTATTGTTTCCAATGACATTTTTCAGTAAGAGATCCATGTCAACATGTAGATAGCGATTAACACTAATCTTGATTACACCCTCAAAAAGGCCTGCAGATATGTTTGGGTTGGATTGCAGATAGATCGCCTTTGCACTCCTGGACGATGCAACAGGTTGCCGCCAGGCTTGATGAAATAACGGCTCCAGTTCACCTCGGGTTTTTCGTAAAGCATTGAATGCGGCAGTGAGTCGCCAGTCAGACCGAGGTAACAGGGCGTAGGGGCGCTGTTCCCCGGAGACTCCTGGTATCAGGTTGACAGCATCACTCCAGTCAGGGCTTCCTGGGTCGGCTGGCCAGTGTTCCGATTTGGCTGTGTAGCTGGATCCCTGCTTGAACAAGATCAACTCAATGTCATACCAGGTAGCTTCATTCGCAGCCTTAGCCACCTGTGGCACTGAGATCAGGAAGATCAGGAGTGTGAAAAGTAGTTGAGACGATTTCATCATATTAATTAAGTGAGGCGCTTTGCAGTCGTCGTTTTTAAACAGGCAGATGATTGTCTCTGCCGCGGTAAAAAATGTATAGCCGAATTTATCTTAAAGCTGGCTTTGGCGACATTTTCGCATGATTTTTCACGATTCAGCCACACACTTCATCCAGGATATCAGTTACTTGGGTAATTCGATGCTGTGATTCACTGAGATCTTTGAAGAAACGCAGTTTATCAGCACCATCCAATTTGTACTCTTTTGAACGAGTCTGTATTAACCGAATGATTTGGCCGGCATCAATCTTGGGTTCCCCATCAAACAGGATTCGTCCACCGGATGGCCCCGCCTCTATCTTGCGGATACCGAGTGGGTTGGCTTTCAGCTTGAGCTCGGTTATGCCAAACAGGTTTTTTGTAGCATCGGGTAACAGACCAAAGCGATCGATCATCTCGACCTGGATCTCGCGCAACTCATCCTTGGATGTGGCGCTGGCAATGCGTTTATAAAGTACCAGTCGTGAGTGAACGTCTGGAAGATAATCATCTGGCAGAAGTGCTGGTAGTTGAAGGTCGATCTCTGCGCCATGATCGAGCGGACGATCAAGGTTAGGATGCTGTCCAGATTTCAGTGCCTTGACGGCCCGTTCCAGTAACTCACTGTAGAGTGAGAAACCGACTTCGTGTATCTGGCCGCTCTGTCCTTCACCGAGTAATTCCCCGGCGCCACGGATTTCCAGGTCATGAGTAGCCAGAGTAAAGCCTGCACCCAGATCTTCAAGTGATTCAATCGCTTCCAGTCGCTTCTTGGCATCGGCCGAGAGCGTTTTGGGCGGCGGTGTGATGAGGTAGGCATAGGCCCTATGATGTGAACGGCCGACCCGTCCCCGTAATTGATGCAACTGGGCAAGACCCAGTTTATCGGCCCGATTGATCAGGATGGTGTTAGCACTGGGTACATCGATACCACTCTCGACAATAGTGGTACAGACCAGGATATTAAAACGCTGGTGGTAAAAATCACGCATGACCGCTTCCAGTTCCCGTTCACGCATCTGACCGTGGGCGACCTGAACTTTTACACCGGGTAGCAGTTTTTCCAGTTTTTGTGCGGTGTTCTCAATCGTGCTGACTTCATTGTGCAGGAAGTAGACCTGTCCACCGCGTTTGATCTCACGTTGACAGGCCTCTATCACCAGGGCGTCGTTCCATTGACTTACAAAAGTCTTAATAGGGTGTCTGGCCGCTGGCGGGGTGGCAATAATTGAAAGATCACGCATGCCAGACATCGCCATATTGAGCGTTCTGGGAATAGGTGTCGCGGTCAAAGTTAGCATATCCACTTCACTGCGAAGTGCTTTCAGTTTCTCTTTGTGCCGTACGCCAAATCGATGTTCCTCATCAATGACCACCAGGCCGAGATTTTTATATTTGATACTCTCCTGAAGCAGTTTGTGGGTGCCAACCACAATATCTACAGTGCCTGCTGCCAGGCCATCGGTAATTGTCTTCTGCTGTTTGGCTGTCCTGAAACGGGAGAGACTTTCAACTTTGACCGGCCAGTCGGCAAACCGGTCGGAAAAATTTTCCAGATGCTGTTGTGCCAGCAGTGTCGTGGGTACCAAAACGGCAACCTGTTTTCCACCTTGGACCGCCATGAAGGCTGCCCGCATGGCAACTTCAGTTTTACCAAAACCTACATCGCCGCAGACGACCCGATCCATGGGTTGTGATGAAGTCATGTCATGAATAACGGCTTCGATGGTCTGCTGCTGATCTGGGGTCTCTTCAAAATCAAATGATGCTGCGAAACTGCTGTACTCCTCAGCCGGGGCAGGAAAGGCATAGCCTTTATGTGCCGCACGGCGTGCATAGATTTCCAGCAATTCGGCTGCTACATCACGTGCACGTTCCGCTGCTTTGCGTTTCACCCGTTCCCACTGGTCACCGCCCAGACGATGCAAAGGGGCTGTGTCAGTGGATGCCCCTGCATAGCGGCTGATCAAATGCAGTGACGAAACGGGTACATAGAGTTTATCGCCCTTGGCATATTCCAGGGTGAGGAACTCGGTAACCATGCCGCCCACCTCCAACACCTGAAGCCCCTGATAGCGTCCGACGCCGTGGTCTTCATGTACAACAGGTGCACCGATGTGCAGCTCAGTTAGGTTGCGGACAATCTGGTCAGCATCTCTCTGTTTGGCCTTACGGCGCCGTTCTTGCCTGACCCGCTCACCGAGCAGTTGGCTCTCCGGGATAATGACCAGTTGTTCTTGATCGAACCAGACACCCTCTTCGAGGGGGGCAACCGATAGCATCAGATTTTGATCGCTATCAAGATATTCCTGCCATCCGGTAATCAGTTTTGGACGAATACCGTAACTTGTCAGTGTCTCCTTAAGCATCTCTCGACGTCCGGCGCTCTCGGCAATGAACAGGATTTTTCCGGGACCCTCAGCGATAAACTGTTGTAGTGCGGCGGCAGGATGCTCAGCTCTTGCCTGAAAACTGAGCGGTCTTGGTTGTCTAGTGCTGAAATTGTGATAGCGGCTGTAGCCTTTACTACGGGACTCGATTTCTGTCCTCTGGGCTCTGATTGACTGGCCCTGATTGAGGAACGAAATCAGCTGCTTGGCTTCCAGGTAGATCTCGGAAGGGCTTAAGAGAGGGCGTTCCACATCATGACGACGTTGCTCATAGCGCTCACCCACTTGCGACAAAAACTGGTCGGCCCTGTCCCGGGTTTCATCTGTACGGATAGTCAGCAGTTTGTCGGGAAGAAAATCGAATAGTGTGGCCGTCTGTTCGAAAAATAGCGGCAGGTAGTATTCCAATCCCCCCGGTGCGTGGCCGTTGGAGACTTCGGTATAAATCAAACTGCGTTGCGGATCACCGTCGAAGGCATTTCTGTAGGCTTGTCGAAACCGGGTGATTCCTGCTTCATCTAGTGGATATTCTCTGGCGGGAAGCAGCTTTATCCCTTCAACACGATCAATGGTTCGTTGCGTTTCAGGATCAAACGTACGAATTGTCTCAATCTCTTCATCAAACAGGTCAATGCGATAGGGAATCGTGCTACCCATCGGATAGATATCCAGCAATGACCCGCGAATGGTGTATTCACCATGCTCAGCTACTTGTGAGACGCATTGATACCCGGATTGCTCAAGTTTCTGACGCATGCTGTCAAGCGAAAGCGTGTCACCCAGCTTGAGTACCAACGTATTGGCATGGATGTAGGACTTGGGTGGTAATCGTTGCAACAGGGTCCCAATCGGCACGATCAATACCGCCTGCTCGGTCTTCTCCAATAGATAGAGCGTCAGTAATCGTTGAGAAACCAGTTCCGGAAGG
>JAPHUE010000114.1 GCA_026196795.1 Sedimenticola sp. | reverse complement strand
ATGGCCGTCACGCCATTTTTGGTTGGCCGGTCAATCTTGGCACCCTTGTCCAGCAGCGCTTGAACTACAGTGGTGTGACCTTTCTGAGACGCTATGAACAACGCCGTCCCACCCGCTTTGGTTTGCAGGTCGATATTGGCTCCCTTATCCAGCAGCGCTTGCACGACAGTAGCGTGGCCGTTCTGCGACGCTATGTACAAGGCCGTCGCACCCTTCTTGGCTGGCAGATCGATTATGGCTCCCTTATCAAGCAGGGCGCGCACCACAGTAACGTGACCGCTCTGAGACGCTACATACAAGGCCGTCGCGCCCTGTTTGAATTGTCGGTTGATGTCGACGTCCTTATCAAGCAGGGCACGAATCTTCTGGAGATCACCGGTGTCGGCAGCCACTAGCAAGTCTTGACCGTCGTCGGCATGGGCCGCTGGCGACAGAGCCAAACTTAAGGTAATGACAAGCCATGCGAACGTGTACCAGAAAACGTACCGCAGCGACTGCTTGTGTTCCGTGGGCTGACCACCCCAGAGTTCAAAGGGACCACCGATGGGTGTTCCCGTATATGATAATACATTCATGATTTTCCCCTCACCGCCCATGATGGTACTTTGAGCGTGGTGTTCCTGCACCGTCAATACGGCAATATCAGAAAACTGTTCGTTATGTTATGAGTTCTAAATTGATGGGTGTCCATGTTTACTTTCCCCCAGAAGCGCCCTGCCGCCAGTCAGTAAGTCAGACATCAAGAAGGTCAGCAGCCGGTCCGTCCATGACAGCCCCCACTTGCTAGGCTCTCTGTCATCACAAGTAGTCGCTCTTCATGAGTGTGTTAAATTCATCTTCAGAGATACGGACATACTTAATCGAGCCCGTATCGTCGGTGGAACGCCCCATGTACCAACCAGACATCGTGTTGATTTTGGAAGCGGGGTGTTCGAGCTCCCAGCTGAGTGCAACGATTCCGTTTAGTCCGAATTCCCGACTCATCTGTGTCGGATCGCTGTACCAGTAGACCAGGCTTCCAGACCGCTGACCCAACGGAGACAGCAGCGTCAGATCGGACTTGAACAGAGGGATGTTCTCCCTGTCACAGAGCCACCCCCGTATTGCCAGCTTGCCTTCAATCTCCTTGATCTGAACAACCCTAGGAGTCTCATAGCGCTGATCGCGCTTACCGTCATCTTCATGCTCGGGAATTGCGAAGTACTTCCAGTAGCCAAGAATCGAGCGGTACTGCAATGCATTCCGCAGCTTGCTCGAAGTCAGAAACAGGAAAGCCACCGAGAGCGTTCCCGCTACAGTCGTCGCAGCTTCCCAGCGGCTCCATCCGAGTTGATCCATGCCAAGAAACGCGATAAAGATTGCCGCCACCATCAGCCCCTGGGTCAAGTACCCAAGTCCTCCCTGGTCATTGATGGCGTACAGACCGATCTTATCAAGTAGCCTCGGGGGCTGGTTGTTGTCAGTCGGTACTGATGGCACGCGGAACATGCGAAACTCCGTGCGGTTCTCCGGGTCGTCCTGCATGTTCTCCCGTTCGAGGAACAGCCCGTGTGAATCGCCAGCGGATCGGCTGCAAAGCACAACCGTGTGGTCATCGTACTCACCTTGCGACAAGTACTTGGCGCCGATGGCCGTATCTGCAATCGGCTCGTGCACGGCGTTCGGGACCACTTCGGCAAGGTGTTGAGAGCACTGCCTGAGCGCCTGTTCGTGCGAAATCACCCGAGTGATCTCCGCATTCCGTACCTGCGCGTCTTTCTTGAAAAGGCAGTGCCGGATGTATAGCACTTCCGTGTTCACCAATTCAAGATTCTCGTTTCGAATCACCTCTAAAGTCTCACGGACAATGCCGCCAGTACTGTTCTTTACCGCCACGACGCCAAGGTCGATCTCGCCGCGTTTAAGCTGCCCCATCACGTTCGCGGAGCTCACAAGAGGAACCAACTCGAAGTCATCGATGCTCATGCGGCTCAGAATTCGCTTAGCGGCATCCTCTGAGTTGCTACCTACATCGCCCTGATATCCCACCTTCATCGTCAAGACAGGCCTCCCAGCCGATTGTGTTGTACTACCTAGAGTATGCGAAAACACCGCGAAGCGCGGAAAATATGTCCAGTACGTAGTGCGTTCGTTGATTGTTTTGTCATATACCTCACGTGCAAACCTCCAGTTGGTTGCGACAGGGTGAGGGATGATTGAATTCGAAGATTACACCAATATCCGATGCCTTGCCTACCCAGCCTCGATCAGAGTACTCACGTGACTCGCAGAACCTTTGGCATAGATTAAGAGAGGCAGGGTGGGCAGGCTTTTCTGCCACAGGTCATTTTACCTCGGCTATGATGCATTTTTTAGCCCCATTCGCTGACTAAACAGCGCCCCGAACATATCTGTGATATGTGGATTGGTGATACTTTCCATGTAGGTATTGGGACATCAAATTAGTCAATTTTTTAGTTAAATTGAATCTGCGTAGGCACCAAATCGTGCCATAGGATGGTTTAGCGATGTTGGGCTTCGCTACACTCACCCCAACGTTCTGCTCGGATTATAAACTAGAACTGAAACTAGAACTGGACACCCATCGATTGACATTGTGCATAAGCGTGGTGAGGCACCTTACAAAGAATGGGTATCTCTGTTTATCTTCGAGAAAGCGTCTCCAAGTTACCTTGGTCTACAGGTTGCTTGAAGATAATGCCGAGAAATCATTCGCGTTAGCTTTAACGAGAATCCGTTCAAATTCATCCGCCGGTAACGGGCGACTGTAATAGAAACCCTGAACTTCATCACAAGCTTCTGCTTTCAGAAAATCCTCCTGTTCTTCTGTTTCTACCCCTTCGGCAATGACTTCCAGTTGTAGACTTTTCCCAAGCACGATCACGGCCCGAACAATCGCTTCGCTGTTTTTGTCATTGGGGATGTCTTTTACAAAAGAGCGATCTACTTTCAGTTTATTGATAGGCAGGAGTTTCAGATAGCTGAGTGATGAATAACCCGTACCAAAATCATCAATGGCCAGTGCAACACCGAGTTCTCTGAGTGCCTGCAGCGTAGAGATGGCCTGCTCAGCCTGCTGCATAATAAAGCTTTCAGTAACCTCTAACTCTAGGCACGTCGGATCCAGACCGGTTTCTTCCAACACCTTGTTCACTGTATATACAATATTTCCGTGTTGAACCTGTTGGCCTGCGATATTGACGCCTATTCTGGATAGGTCATAGCCTTCATCCTGCCAACTCTTTGCCTGTCTGCACGCTTCATAGAGCACCCACTCTCCAATCGGCAGAATCAATCCAGTACTCTCCGTCAATGGGATAAATTCGTCTGGCGACACTAAGCCCAATTCGCTGTTCTGCCAACGTATCAGTGCTTCTGCACCAATCAACTTGCCTGTGTTTAATGCGTATTGGGGTTGATAGTAGAGTCTGAATTCATCCTGGCTCAGCGCCTTTCGCAAGCGGTTTTCCATGGTTAAACGATCAAGAGCGGCATTGGTCATCGCTTGTGTATAGAAACAGTAACACCCCTTACCTTTTTCTTTTGCCTGATACATGGCGGCATCTGCATTTTTTATCAGGCTGGTGACATCATCACCATCATCCGGATAGAGGCTGATACCAATACTGATATTGACATGGAGTTCATGATTATCAACATGGAAAGGTGTGGCAAAAGCTGAGAGGATCTTGTTCGCCAGATGAGCGACACTTTCTGAATCAGTAATATCTTCCAGTATGATGGAGAAATCATCACCTGCCACTCGCGCAACGGTATCTTCCTCTCGCACCGCAAGATGTAGTCGGTCTGCTGCAACTTGCAATACCTTGTCACCTACCGGATGGCCTAATCCATCATTGATTGATTTGAAATTATCCAGATCAATGTGCAAGATGGCGACCACCGTTTTATTTCGATGGGCACGCTGCAGAGCATGTTCCAGCCTGTCACCAAACAGACGACGATTTGGCAGGCCAGTTAACAGATCATGGTGAGCAAGATACTCCACCCGCTCCTGTGACTGCTTCAAGTTACTGGTGTCAGAAATGATCGATACATAATTGGTGATTTGCCCGTGATCATTGACCACCCCGCTGATACTCAACCACGCGGGATAAAGATCGCCATTTTTACGTCGATTGATTACCTCACCACACCACTGCCTAGTGGTATTTATTGTGTCCCACATCTCTTGATAGAACGACTCGCCTTGCTGTTCTGACCGCCAAATAGTGGGTGATTTACCCAGAAGCTCAACTTCAGAGTAACCACTGATATCACTAAATGTCTGGTTCACCGCAATTATTTTGACGTTAGCATCAGTGATCACAACGCCTTCTGTTACATGCATAAAGATAGCAGATGCCTGGCGCAGTTTGTCTTCATCCTCCTTGCGATCTGTAATATCCAGGTTGGTTGAGCGAACCCCAGTCTGCCTACCCTTTTCATCATAGATCGGCATACAGATATGACTGATCCACTTTATCCGACCATCAACCGACCGCAATCGGAGATCAAAACTCTCATTCTCACCACGCTCATTAATACGATGCACATGGCTATTCCAACGAGCAAGATCATCCGGATGAATGAGCTGGTCCATTAGATTGGGGTGATTATAAAACTCCTCGGCAGTGCGACCGGTGATGACTGCGCACGAGGGGGATACATACTCGTATTGACCATCCAGTTGTCGCAGATAAATAAACTCCTGCGCCTGATCCGCTATGGCGCGAAATTGCTCGCTGGTGGTTTGATAAGCACTGCGAAGTGTGAAGAGATAGCCAATCAGAACTCCCACACCGAGGGCAACAAGCGATGGAACAATATAGGAGGATGCTTGAACAAATCCGTATGCGACGTAGCCGTGGATTGTTGCGAGTGTCCAAAAACACAAAAACGCCACAGATATAGTTATGTGATAGTACTGATGTGGATTGCTTTTACGTTTTATCATCGCGGAAACTACATAGGCCTTGAGACTGGTATCAATACATTGTCATTGAATGGACTTAAACTACCCTTTTGAATCGATAAAAATGACAATGGTCAGATGTTTTATGTTAACTCCATCACAGAATAATACCTTATTAATCCAAAGGCAATTACCAAGTGTATAACTGGGTGACTGATAGTACACGCATAGGAAAAACGATATAATCAAAATTATCTGATTGATTTATCTATGATTTTTATAATGAAATAGATCTTACAAACAACAATCCAGGCAGTTATACCTAGCTGTTTTAGTAAAATCTAATACCCGTACCAGGGTTTTCCGTAACATTTAATGGCCGTAGCCTATATTTATGAACTGGAACAACTTCATACTCAGTAATGAGATAGTCATACGCCTTAGTTTTTTCTTTGGCATACTTTTGATTGTCGCCCTCTGGGAGATCAAGTCGCCACGCCGCGGCCTGACACAACCCAAGCTAATGCGCTGGGTTCATAACCTGGGCCTGGTGTTTCTTAACTCGCTTGTATTGCGTGTACTGTTCCCCGCAGCGGCTGTTGGCGTTGCACTGTTTGCTCAGGAACATCACTGGGGCCTGTTCAATTACTATCAACCATCCACCCTGCTTGCCGTAATCGTATCCGTTATTTTGATGGATGCCGTTATCTACCTGCAGCACGTGATGGTGCATTCAGTTCCGCTGTTATGGCGACTCCATCGTGTTCACCATGCAGATATGGACTATGACGTAACGACCGGCGCGCGCTTCCATCCCATCGAAATTGTGCTCTCGATGCTGATAAAGTTCGCCACTATTCTGTTACTCGGCCCGCCCGTTGTCGCTGTGGTGATCTTTGAGGTACTACTCAATGCCACGGCTATGTTTAACCATGGAAACCTGAAGCTCCCTTTCGGTGTGGATCGTGTATTGCGGTTGTTTGTCGTAACGCCGGATATGCACCGGGTACACCACTCGGTGGATGATGATGAGACCAACAGTAACTTCGGTTTCAATCTGCCCTGGTGGGATAGGCTGTTTGGCACCTATAAGGCGCAGCCTCGTGCGGGACATGAAGGCATGACCATTGGCATTCATCACTTCCGTGATGCCACTAAAGTAGAACGAATCTGGGGCATGCTGATGCTGCCGTTTAGTGGCGACAGTGCCAGTTATACGATCAATAGAAGGAGTTGGAAAAAATCATCCGAATGAGTAAGTAGGCGGACATCTACCCTATGTACTCAATAGCTTGCTATTCCCACTCCAGTTCAGAGTAAACCCTCTGGGCATTTCTGCCAGAGAGTGATGCAGAATTCGAAAGATAGCTATACTTGGACTGATCAATTTTTGAGATGTCAGCAATATCTCCGCCACTCTCCATAAAGGCGCTCACTGCCTCCCTTATGAATTTCAAATAGCCGTAGGTATCTGCTTTCGCCTTCTCTAGCGTTGTGGCATGTCCATGCCCTGGAATAACATGGCGTGGCGAATAATCAGCAAGGGTTTCAAAGGCCTTAATCCAGCTTTTACTATGGGAGTGATCCAGTATGCCTAACATACGCTCCGTATAGACAATATCACCCGCAAAGATAACCTGTTGAGCAGGTAACCATACAAAACTATCGCCTGGGGTATGAGCCGCACCCGCATGGTGTATTTCAATGGTAACGCTGCCAATGACTCTTTTCATATCCTGAGCAAAGGTTTTATCCGCATAGACGGGCTTTGTACCCGCTATTCCTTTGGCCCCAACTAATTGGTTTAGCATAAAGAGCTGATCTTTCGTACGCGCCTTTTGATCTTCAACGGCCTTAGTGCAGGCGATAATTTCAGCACCTAAGCTCTTAAAGTAACCATTTCCCAACCAACGATGATCCTGTCCTCCTGTGTTAATGACGGTCACCACCGGTTTATCTGTAATGCGCTGAATCATTGCGTGTATTTTCTGAGCGCCCTGGTAGGTGCCACCTGAATCAATCAAGACAACACCTTGTTCAGTTACAATAAAGCCGAAGGTTGCATTATTGCCTGAATTTTCAGCTGTTCGGTTTTCTACACTGCCGACAATAGCATAAACATTGCTGGCAACTTTCTGAAGAGTTAGATCAGGCTCGGCAGCAGCCGTAGTGGATACGATGAACCCAATAGCCAGTGCAAAAATGTATTTCAATCTGTTCACTCTGTTTCTTACCATTCTATGTAAAGTACCAATAGCGAATGTGGATCACCAAGGGCTTACTTGTGTACTTTATAGCCTGCGTGACACGCCACACACTGCTGCATGACTTCTGACAGAGCACCGAAGGCTAATTCCAGTCCGCCATCAACAGCCGCATTACGGGCCGTTATGGCAAAGCGACTCGCCGCGTGGTGCATATTTGTACCAATAGCACCCATCTCTTTAGGCATATACTTGCCCAAGTGACTCGCACCATGCAGGTCAAGTGAGGACATCCCCAACCGCTGTTCCGCTGCATCAGCCGCCTCATCATACTGCTGTGATGAAAGTAGCTGGGTAATCTTCTGCAGCGTTACAAGATGATCGCGCATATTACCCATCATGTGCTCTTGCATCATGGGAGGAAGATCAACCTGTACACGCTGATCCTCTGCACTAGCAGGCAAAACCATACCGGCCATGATCAAAACAAGTGATGCTCTAGTTAGCATGATAACTACTCTACAGTTTGAAAAGAGCCATCAGTCTAAAGACCTATGACAAGCCCTGCATATGATCGAAGTCATACGCTAGCCTTGAATGATACGCAGTTTATTGCCAATACGTTCGATAGAGCCACTTTTTTGCATCTGTGCCAGTGTGCGGTAAAGCGTTTCCCGGCTCATGCCGAGTATTTCTGACAGTTCACTCAATGTACCGGTTAACTCTACTTCACCCATAGGCTGACCTTCCGTGAGCAAATAGTGGATCACTCGATCGGCCGCCGGTTTAAGATTTAATCGCTCTACACTCGCGCGCTGTCTGCGCAATTCGGTGGATAGCCGGCTAATCCAAGCCATCGCGAATTCTGAATTCTCCTGTAACAAAAGCCGTACTTCGTCAGCATTGAATAGACGAATAGATGAAAGCGTTTTAGCTACAGCCGTACAGTGGTAGGTAGAGGAATTAAGACTCGCCTCTGCAAAATAATCACCCGCATATGCCCTGAAAAGCAGTACACGCTGCCCTTCACCACTGTGGCGAGACAGATGCACTTCTCCCGTTATAACTTGAAAGATATGGGTAGCGGGTTGCCCGATCTGAAATACTGATTCATCTTCATTAAAATGACGGGTTTTGCTGATTGAATGTAAGAGATTCATTGATAGTGCATTATGTTAGAAGCCTAAACGGATAACCCGTCGAGCTAGCATTTTACCAATCACCTACTTCTGAGAATGCCGTCATGTATTACTATCCAATTGCTCGGTAATCGACCGGTTGCGTTTCCAGAAACGACGCAGAGCCGATTTGTCTATCGAGTATAGTTGACCATTACAGGTATGCAGATTGAGCTGGGTGATCGCGCCATTCTTTATACTTTCTAACAAAGATGTCATCCAGTCGTCGATAACCGTGATCTCTTCACGCCAACTGATAGGATCTGCACAGAGTACAGCGCGCTGAAGTTGGTCTATGTGAACCAGTACCTCTCCACTTAAACCATCGAGCAATGCCGTATCGAATGGACGATTATCAACGACCAGCCCAGCACTTTTAGCAAGCCCTTTCAGGAGTGAATTATTGCCATAGAGTACTGTCAGAGATGTGGCAATATTTTCAGCCACACGGCCGCCTCCAGAAAGCCAGAGCCCACTGACAGCCCCTTTTCCTTCAGATTCTCGATGATCATTAATTGTGGACGTATAGAAGAGCATCTGTATCTCATTCAGAATGCCATGCCACCTGGTGCTATCTGGACCCTCTGGTAAAAACAGATCCATGTTACGTCCAAAGACATCTGTCAGCTCATAGGTCTTCAATTCAGGGTCTGTTTCCAGCGGCAGATACCAACGATGAGGATCCAGCGCCTCAACCTGCCATCCCTCTTCTATAAAGTGTGCATTTAACTGTTCAGCCAGGCCTTTGGCTTCTGTCGCCGTCAGATGAAGATCCTCAACATCAAACACCAGTAATCGATCCTGATCAGGTCTAAGATAGACCGGACTGACCTGAAGCCAGTAACGATCATCAATCACCCCGCCATCACCAATCCGGCGATAGGCCGCCGTCGGCAGATTACTGGCTCGCTCCCGTTTTATGCCAAAAAACCCAAACAAGACCGACTCAAGATCAGTTTCAGAAACAGCCGTTTGGCGACTGCGGGCAAGTAGACGCTCCAGGTTGGGCAATCGCAGATCACCTACTGTCTGGTTCAGGGCAGGCATGGGCCCCAGTAGACCAGGCACGACCAAATGAAGCGTTAGCGGTGGTTTATTCATAGTTAACCGATAAATAAAAAAGCCGTGGATCAACGGCCTTATGACCTTCGATCCACGGCCTTATTTTCCACAAACAGATCAGCCTTCGAGCTGTTCCATTCGAATACGCATGACATTTCCAGTGACCGCCGAAAGTGCTTCGATCTTGCTGATTGCTTCATTCATCTGACGCTCCAGCACTTCGTGAGTCAGCATGATCAGTGACACCTGGGTATCACCATCGGCTGGCTCTTTCTGTTGGATCGCCTCAATACTGATCTCGGAATCAGCCAGAATTCGGGTGATCTCTGCCATCACGCCCAGTTCATCTGCAACCTGCATGCGCAGATAATAGGCGGTCTCCACATCATCCATGCCCAGAATTGGCAGATCTGACAATTCATTAGCCTGGAAGGCCAGATGGGGGACGCGATTTTCCGGGTCAGTGGTTAACGCCCGAACGACATCTACCACATCAGCCACTACAGCAGAGGCCGTGGGCTCTGCGCCAGCTCCAGCCCCGTAGTAGAGCGTGGGGCCAACCGCATCGCCTTTTACCAACACAGCATTCATCACGCCATCCACATTTGCGATCAGGCGACGCTCAGGGATCAGTGTTGGATGCACACGCATCTCAATGCCTTTAGCAGTTTTATGCGCAATACCCAGATGCTTGATGCGATAACCCAGCTCTTCCGCAAAGACCACATCCTGACGCTCGATGCGGGTAATACCCTCGGTATAGGTCTTATCAAATTGCAAAGGGATACCAAAGGCAATGGAGCTGAGAATGGTCAACTTATGTGCCGCGTCAATACCCTCGACATCAAAGGTGGGATCAGCCTCAGCGTAGCCCAGTGCCTGAGCCTCTGCCAGCACATCATCAAAATCCCGCCCCTTATCCCGCATCTCGCTCAGGATAAAATTCCCGGTACCATTGATAATACCTGCCACCCACTCGATCTGATTAGCAGAAAGCCCTTCACGAATAGCCTTAATGATCGGTATACCACCAGCCACACCCGCCTCAAAAGCGACGGTGACACCCTTTTTCTGCGCAGCGGCAAAGATCTCATTGCCGTGCATGGCAATCAGTGCCTTGTTGGCAGTAACGACATGTTTGCCATTCTCAATCGCCTGCAACACTAATTCGAGTGCTGGCGAATAGCCGCCGATTAACTCGATAACAATCTCAATTTCGGGATTATTAACCACGGCAAAGGCATCGTCGGTGATCTCGATCTGATCCAGACCACGAATCGATTCCGCATCGTATTCACGTGCTGCCGCCTGGGTGATACGAATCCCACGCCCCGCCCGGCGGGCAATCTCATCGGCATTACGGGTCAACACATTGACCGTACCGCCACCTACCGTACCTAATCCCAATAAACCTACTTTGACCGGTTCCAAAACGCTTTCTCCCAATTCTTTTCACTTTCAGGCCGCTTGCTGCCTGAAGAAATCTCTATGCATCCGCCAATTTGGCGTCATTTCGAATCATTTCACGAATGCCGCGAACGGCCTGCCTAGTTCGGTGTTCGTTTTCAATCAGACCGAACCGCACATAATCATCCCCGTGTTGGCCAAAACCAATACCGGGGGCAACCGCTACCTTGGCATCTTTTAACACTTTCTTGGAGAACTCCAGTGAGCCCATCGACAGATACTGCTCCGGGATCTTTGCCCAGACAAACATGGTGGCCTTGGGTCGCTCAACCGGCCAACCCGCCGAATTCAGCCCATCACAAAGGACATCCCGACGCCGCTGGTACATGTCGCGAATATCTCTCACACAATCCTGGGGCCCTTCCAGGGCCTGGATAGCCGCAACCTGGATGGGGGTAAACATACCGTAATCCAGATAGGACTTCATTCTGGCCAGCGCAGCCACCAACGCCTTGTTACCGCACATAAAGCCTACTCGCCAGCCGGGCATGTTATAGCTTTTCGACAGAGAGAAAAACTCCACGGCGATATCTTCCGCACCCTTTACCTGAAGAATGGAAGGGGCGACATAGCCATCAAAGGCAATATCGGCATAGGCTAAATCATGCACCACCCAGATATTGTTCTGCCGTGCGATCTCAATAACCTTCTCAAAGAAATCCAAATCAACGCATTGCCCGGTTGGATTACCAGGAAAGTTGAGTACCAGCATCTTCGGTTTGGGCCATGAATCTATGATCGCCTCTTCCAGCTTATCGAAGAAGTCCACACCCGGCACCAGCGGGACATGGCGAATATCGGCACCCGCAATAACAAAACCATAGGGGTGTATCGGGTAGGCCGGATTCGGTACCAGCACAGAATCACCTGGCCCCAGACAGGCCAATGAGAGATGGGCAAGCCCCTCCTTTGAACCGATGGTGACAATAGCTTGTGACTCCGGGTCCAGCGTCACGTCATAGCGATTCTTGTACCAGCTACAAATAGCCTTACGCAGACGCGGTATACCACGGGACATGGAATAGCGGTGGGTGTCCTTGCGTTGGGCTGCTTCGACCAGTTTATCGACAATGTGTTGAGGGGTCGGCTGATCCGGGTTTCCCATCCCAAAATCTATAATATCTTCGCCCCGCGCTCGCGCGGCCGCTTTCAACTCATTAACGATATTGAAAACATACGGCGGCAGGCGCTTGATTCTACTAAAATCTTCCATCTCGGGCGTTGACACTGGAACCTCGTTTACTTCATTAATTTAATGGGCAGGAAAAAGGGTTTAACGTAACCGAGCGGCGACTGACATGTCAATGCAATAAACTGGCGGGAAAGGCGAATTTATTCCTTTTGCAGCGAACGGCTCAGCCTGATATCTTGCCCGAATGAAATTTTCAGTCGCAGATCAATCCAAAGGCAACATGATTCACTCCTACACTGAAGAGAATGTGGTAGTGAATGGCATCAACTTCACCACTAGCCTGGTCATCATGGAGGAGAAGGTTATTTCTGACTGGCGGCCAGCCTCCTTTGAAAAACTGACTGAAGGTGATTTCGCCAACCTGCTGGAATTCAAACCCGATCTCGTCGTTCTAGGCACGGGACCTCAACAACAATTCCCCGCCCCTTCCTTATATCGCGCACTTATAGATGCCGGTATCGGCATTGAGATCATGACCACGCCCGCCGCTTGCCGTACCTATAACATTCTGACCTCTGAAGGACGTCGGGTAGTCGCCGCTTTGCTATTCGGTTAGTCTGAGAGCCCAAAGCATCAGACTGCATAATTTAATGTGGCAACAGGCCAGCCACGGCTGATCCACTGAAACAATCAGGCACTCAAATGAATTCGATCCGGTTTGAATCCCAGTCACTGATACCCTCCAAAGTCGTCTGTATTGGAAGAAATTACGTCGACCATGCCAAAGAACTGAATAATGAAGTTCCCACCTCCCCTGTCATCTTCCTGAAGCCCAATTCGGCTGTCAGTGATGAATTGCATGCCGGCACAAGAGAGACCCTGCATTACGAGGGAGAGATTGCCTTACTGATCATCAACGGAAAGATCGCAGGCGTAGGTTTCGGCCTTGATCTGACCAACCGCGAGATACAGAACGAGCTGAAAAACAAGGGGCTTCCCTGGGAACGGGCCAAGGCATTCGATCGCGCTGCTGTTTTCAGCCCCTTTGTGCCATTGGCTGATCCAGTGGAATCGTTACGTTTGGAACTGGAGATCAATGGTGTCCGGGTTCAGCAGGGTGGCTATGACTTAATGATCTTCAAACCACTCTTTCTGCTGGATGAGATCGGCCAGTCATTCACCCTGGAAGATGGCGATATCATTATGACCGGAACACCAAAAGGGGTTGGCTCATTCGAAAAGGGCGATCACTTTAAGGGTAGCCTCTTTGCTGGAGATAAACCCCTGCTAACCCAGGAATGGGTTGCACTTTAGACGCGGATGATTCATTCATGGCGATGACAGAGAAAGAACACTATCCCCTAAGCAGTATTCGCTCAATTCTGCAGAAGCTGCCTCACATCGAGGCACTGGGACTGACTGCTATGGAGTTTAACCGGGGCTCCTGTCTGTTTGAGGTGAAGTACGCCCCCCATCTAGTGGGAAATATTGAGTCTGGCGTTATTCACGGCGGTGTTATCACTACTCTGCTTGACAGCGCGGGCGGCGCAGCTGCTTTCACCGTAGTCCCTGCCGGGGCCTCCGTAGCCACACTCGACCTTCGAATTGATTACCTGAAACAGGCTGAACGGGAGCGTTCTATTCTTGGCTTTGCCGAGTGCTACCGCCAGACCCAGCATATTGTATTCGTTAAAGGATATGCGTATCACGAATCACCCGATGACCCAATTGCTCATTTTGTTGCCAGCTTTATGGTCGGCTCTGTAGGATTCGCACCCAATGCAAAACAGTGACAGCTCCCTTTTTGATCAGGTCATGCAACTGAAAGCGGCTGAAGAGTTCGCCGCTATCAGTGCGTTGATACCCTATAGTGCCTTTGTCGGCTTTGAATTAGTGATTGATGAGCAAGGATTACTGACCATTCTGCGTGGAAAAGCGAGTAATGTAGGCAACACCACCATACCTGCCGTACACGGTGGTGTAGTCGGTGCGCTGCTGGAACATGCCGGAGTGATGCACATCATCCACGCCTGTGATATCACCCGTTTCCCCAAGATCATAAACATTTCTGTAGACTATTTGCGCCCCTGTATTGGACATGAAGACACCTATGCCAGGGGTTATCTGATCAAACAGGGAAAGAGTATTTCTAATGTGCGTATTGAGGCGTGGCAGACGGATCAAAAACGACCTGTAGCGGCCGCTCATGCCCACTTTTTAATGGGCTAGCGCCGGGTTAACCTTTCAGTATTCCAGCGCAGTTCGTCATCTGTTACTGATTATTATGCAGATCGATCACAACATCGGCAGATGAACTTTCACCCTGCTTGGCTGAATCATTTCTAATCAGTTCCAACTGTTCAAGGTATTGTGGACTGACATCACCAGTCACATACTGGCCATCAAACACCGCCGTATCAAACCGCTTGACCACCGACTTATCCTCTTTCTTAACAGCCTGGATAAGGTCTTCGATATCCTGGAAAATCAGGCGATCCGCCCCGATAATTTCCTGTACCTCTTCAACGGTTCGGTTGTATGCAACCAGTTCAGTAGCAGAGGGCATATCAATGCCATAGACATTGGGATGTTTCACTGGAGGAGATGCCGAAGCAAAATAGACTTGAGCGGCACCGGCCTCTCGCGCCATCTGTACAATCTGCTGTGATGTGGTGCCACGTACAATAGAGTCATCGACCAACAACACCCGCTTATCCTTAAACTCAGAGTCGATTGCATTCAACTTCTGTCGAACGGACTTCTTGCGCACCTGCTGTCCGGGCATAATGAATGTGCGGCCAATATAGCGATTCTTGATAAAGCCCTCGGCATACTCGACTCCGAGAGCCGTTGCCAAAGCCAAGGCCGCCGTACGACTGGTATCAGGAATGGGTATCACCACATCAATACCATGATCAGGCCAGATACGATTGATCTTGCCTGCCAGCTTGGTACCCATACGTGACCTGGCCTTGTGAACAAAGATGTTATCAATAATCGAATCCGGTCGCGCAAAGTAGACGAATTCAAAAATACAGGGCGTGTGTTCAGTATTGGCAGCGCAAACACAGCTGTGCAGCTTACCATTCATATCAATAAAGATGGCTTCGCCGGGTGCCAGATCACGCACCCGCTCAAAATCCTGTGAATCCAGTGCCACACTCTCTGAGGCAACCATATACTCCGTACCCTGATCGGTTTCGCGCTTACCAAATACAATGGGGCGAATACCATGGGGATCACGAAAGGCCACCATGCCATAGCCAATAATCATGGCTATGGCGGCATAGCCACCACGTGAACGTTTATGCACGGCGGCTACCGCCTTAAAGACATCCGTCTCGTCAATTCTCAGTTTACCCAGGCTGTGCAGCTCATGGGCAAACACATTCAACAACACTTCAGAATCAGATGAGGTATTGATATGACGCAGATCTTCACGATAGAGATCGCCCTGCAGCTCATCGGCATTGGTCAAATTACCGTTATGGGCCAGGGTAATACCATAGGGGGAGTTGACATAAAAGGGTTGAGCCTCGGCAGATGAAGAGCTGCCGGCGGTTGGATAGCGTACATGGGCAATACCCATATTGCCCTTTAGATTGATCATGTGCTCAGTGCGGAAGACATCCCGTGCCAGACCATTGTCTTTGCGTAGATGCAGCTTTCTGCCATCCATGGTCACGATTCCTGCTGCATCCTGCCCACGATGCTGCAGTACAAGCAGTGACTCATATAACGCCTGATTAACCGGACTATGGCCAAAAATCCCAACAATACCGCACATGATCTATCTACCCTTGAGAGTCATCTCAATCGTTGATTAAGAGTTATATAAACTTAAACTTCTCACCAATATCAGCAGGTAACAGCTGTTTTAACCAAACAGCTAATTCCTGAAAATATCCGATCAATTGTGACTCCTTCCACCAGGGATCGTTTGGAAAGGGGGTTAACCCTGCCAGTAATACCAGTATAGCTACCAGTATAGCTCCCCTCGCCGCGCCGAAAAGAATACCAATCATTCTGTCAGTACCGGTCAGCCCCGTCTTATCAACCAGCTGGCCCACCAGAAAGTTGACTAACGCACCTAGCATAAGAGTTGCGATAAAGAGGATGACAAAAGAAGCACCCAAACGAACTGACGGTACGGTAAACCAATCAAGCTGCAGCGCTAACTCACGAAAGAAAGTCCAGGCAACCCAAAAAGCAAGCACCCAGACTGCAAGTGACAAGGCCTCACGGACAAATCCACGCATCAGGCTGATCAAAGCTGACAGACCGATAATGCCGAGAATGATGTAATCAATCCAGATCATTTAACACCATTCAATACTTTTAATTCTTTAGAGTAGAGAGGTAACGCATCATTAGGGAATTATTATCCTTACAGAACCATTAATTTTATCAGAGGCTTAGCAATAGCAGAAGCAATTAATCCCATTGGACCGGTAAAGATTCCCTGACATTAAGGATAAGATTTTATAGACCCTTTTAAATTCAAAGGCTTAAGATCTTTATTCAGTTTCGTAAGCATCTTTTCAGCAAGCTTGTGATCAATCTCAGGGCCTACCTTAACGCGGAAGTGTGTTTTGCCATCCACATCCGCCTGTTCCATAAATGCCGCATACTTCATCTCCCGAATCTGGCTAACCAGCTTCTCGGCATTTTCTCTGCTGGAGAAACTTCCAACCTGCACCACCCAGGCCGTCAGGCCCACGCGAGGCTGAACGGGAGGCGCATCGGCAGCGGCACTTTCTGTGTTGGTATTTTGGGCGGCACTAGTAGCTGGCTTGGCGGGCGATGTATCACTAGCCACCGGTCGTTTTAGCGGGACGATTTCGGGACGTCGCTCGGCGGGTGGTATCGCGAGATTATCATCATCAGATGGAACAACCCGTGACGAATAATCACGTTCAGGCATGGGTGGAATATTGGTTTTATAAATACCCGTTTCAATCACTGGATCATCATCCAGTAACATAGGAACGAATATAACAACCAACGATACCAGGACGGTTGCGCCAACCAGTCGTTTCTTTAATCCTTCATCCACGTTGCATGCCCTTTGCTGATATCTAAGGTGTCTACCATTATAAGGATGGATGCACCCGTCAATCCAGACCCAAATAGGTAAACCATCATTGCTACAACTCTATTCACTTGTCGATTGAACTCATCACATCACCCACAGCGTAGAAAGAACCAAACACGACGACTCGATCACCCTCTCCCGTTGTAGCCTGAGCTGAATTCAGTGCGGCCCTGACAGACTCAAAACGGTGCCGCTTATCCGCTTCAATGCCTTGGGCTTCCAGTATACCTTCCAACTCATTCAGCGTGGCAGCCCTTGGGGTATTTATGGGGTAAAGATACCACTGGTCTATACGTGGCGACATGATCTTCACTACTTCAGCAATCTGCTTATCAGCCAGCATGGAAAAAATAGCGACTGTCTGGCCCTGACAAAACATATCACCCAGATTGTCAGCCAGCGCCGTTGCAGCCTGCGCATTGTGGGCCACATCCAAAATCATCACCGGGTCTCGCCCAACCACCTGATAACGCCCAGGCAGCTGTGCTTCCTGCAATCCATATCGAACAGCACGCTGATCCAGGGGTAACTCAAGGCGCAGACACTCCAGCGCCATCAATGCCGCAGAGGCGTTCTGCAACTGAAAACGGCCCCGCATATTAGGTATCGGTAAAGAGTGCCGGGGATGGCTGGCATGCCGCCAGTCCCAACCCTGTTCCTGGGTACGCCAGGTATAGTCTATTCCAGCAACCAATAATGTAGCGTCCTTCTCTTCGGCTGCTTGCGACAGGCTGGCTGGCATGTCTGTACCGGCGAAGATAGCCGGCTTTCCGGCACGCATAATGCCGGCTTTCTCAATCGCAATCTGTTCACGGGTCGAACCCAGCCAATCAGTATGATCAATATCTACCGTCGAGATCAGGGCGACATCCGGATCAATAATATTTACCGCATCTAAACGGCCACCCAGCCCCACTTCAAGGAGAGCCACATCCAATCCGGCAGAAGCAAATATATACAGCGCGGCCAAGGTACCAAATTCGAAATAGGTCAGCGGGATTTCCCCACGGGCTTGATCCACAGCCTCGAAGGCCTGGCAAATCCGCTCATCCGAGGCGGGCTCACCGTCAATGACAATGCGTTCGTTATAGCGGATAAGATGGGGCGAGGTATAACAACCTACTCGATAACTTGCTGCCCGCAGGATGGCATCCAGAAAGGCAACACAGGAACCTTTACCGTTAGTACCAGCCACGGTTATGACTTTGCAGTTCAGCGACGGACTGGCAAGTGACTCCCAAACTTGATGAACCCGATCAAGACCCAGCTCAATCTCTTTGGGGTGCAATGTAGACTGCCACTCAAGCCAGTCTTCTAGATTATTGAATCGCATCTATTTTATATCAGTAGAATAGCGCCTCACCCGAGCAAATTCGGGATGAGACGATTGAAACCGACGTAGGAAACCAGAACAGCTGGTCATCTATTATTCATCAAGTTCCGGTTCGACAGGCGCTATCATTACTTCAGGCTGATCCGATACAGGCTTTGGCTGATGAGTCAGGATACTCAATAGATCAGCCAGCCTGTCGCGCATTTCGCGACGGTCTATGATCATATCCAGAGTTCCGTGATCCAGTAAGAACTCGCTACGCTGAAATCCCTCTGGCAAGGTTTCACGGACCGTCTGCTCAATCACTCGAGGTCCCGCAAAGCCGATCAGTGCATTGGGCTCAGCAACATTCAAATCACCCAGCATGGCGAAACTGGCAGACACACCACCCGTGGTTGGATCAGTGAGTACGGAAATGTAGGGAATCCCCTGTTCGCGCATTTTGTTCAGCGCCGCGCTGGTTTTCGCCATCTGCATTAATGAAAACAGCGACTCCTGCATCCGTGCGCCACCACTGGCAGAGAAACAGATAAAGGGTATGCGCTGTTCGAGGCAAACATTAACACCCTGAACAAACTTCTCACCCACAACAGATCCCATTGATCCACCCATGAAACTAAATTCAAAGGCGGCCGTGACAACATTTAATCCTTTAAGCGTTCCCTGGAGTACTATCAGGGCATCCTTCTCACCAGAGTTTTTTTGAGCCTGTGTAAGACGGTCACGATACTTCTTGCTGTCCTTGAACTTTAATGGGTCCGTTGGTGAGAGGTCTTCCCCTATCTCTTGCGTGGATTCCGGATCGAGAAAAGCGGCCAGGCGCTTGCGCGCGCCTATACGATTGTGATGACTACACTTAGGGCAGACATCCATATTCCGCTCCATTTCAGCACGATAGAGCACCGCCCCACAGCCAGGACACTTGGCCCAGAGCCCTTCTGGAACACCCCGTTTACTTCCACCTTCCGTACGTATACGGCTCGGCATCAACTTTTCAAACCAGCTCATGGTTACAATCCCGTTTGTACTAATTATTTATCAGAGGGACCCTATACAATTCATCAGCCCACCCCTTAAAAAAACATCAGACCAGATCAATGGCCTGTCGCATAGATGAGAGAATCTGTGCGATAGCCGGTGCTATCTCATCTGGACTGTCACTTAACTCTTCAATACGTTTGACCAGCACACTTCCCACAATGACAGCATCCCCGACCTGAGCAATGGCCTGGGCCTTTTCCGCACTGTTAATGCCGAAACCCACCCCTACAGGCAAGGTGGTGTGCTTGCGAATCTGAGCCATTTTAGCGGCTACCTCGCCAATCGCCAGATGTCCGGCGCCCGTAATACCTTTTACCGAGACATAGTAGACAAAGCCACTCGCCGCATCGCAGATACGTTTCATCCGTTCGTCACTGCTGGTCGGTGCCACCAGGAATATAGGGTCAATAGCCTTTGGCTTGATCGCGGCCAACAGCTCATCAGACTCTTCAGGCGGTAAATCAACCGTCAGCAATCCATCGACACCCGCGTCCTGTGCTGCTTGAGCAAAGGCCTCATAGCCCATCACTTCGACCGGATTGAGATAGCCCATCAATACCACGGGTGTTGTTGAATCCAGTTCCCGAAACTGTTGCACCATACCCAATACATCACGCAGACTAACACCGTGCTCCAAGGCCCGTTCACTGGCCCGTTGTATCACAGGCCCATCGGCCATCGGATCAGAGAAAGGTACACCCAGCTCAATAATATCCGCACCCGCCTCTACCATGGCATGCATTAATGGCACCGTCACTTGCGGTCCTGGATCACCTGCTGTGACGAAAGGAATTAATGCCACTCGACCCTGCTCGTCCAGCTGCTTGAAACGTTGACTGATCCTGCTCATATTTTCAACCCATCCAGTGCAGCAACGGTATGCATATCTTTATCACCACGACCCGAAAGATTAACCAGAACAGTCTGGTTTGTATTCATTTCACGGGCCAGTTTAAGGGCATAAGCTATCGCATGGCTTGATTCCAAAGCGGGGATAATGCCCTCAACCCGCGTCAGTGTATGAAAGGCAGCCAAGGCTTCATCGTCCGTGGCAGCCACATAGTTGGCCCGGCCAATATCTTTCAACCACGCATGCTCAGGGCCAACCCCAGGGTAATCAAGCCCGGCTGAGATCGAGTGAGTCTCAATAATCTGACCGTTGTTGTCTTCCACAAGGTAGGTGCGATTACCATGCAAGACTCCCGGTGTTCCTGCGCACAAGGGGGCCGCATGCTGCCCAGAGTCCAGCCCTGCACCCGCCGCCTCAACGCCGTAGATTTTTACTTCTGCATCATTCAGAAAGGGGTAAAAGAGCCCAATGGCGTTCGATCCGCCACCTACGCAAGCTACCAAGGCATCGGGTAGCGCGCCTGTCTGCTGGTGCATCTGTTCCCGTGCTTCACGCCCGATAATCGCCTGAAAATCACGCACCATTGCCGGATAGGGATGGGGCCCGGCCACCGTACCGATAATATAGAAGGTATTGTCTACATTAGTTACCCAGTCACGCATCGCCTCATTAAGCGCATCTTTAAGCGTCTTGGAACCTGACTCCACAGATTCAACTCGGGCACCCAGCAGTTTCATTCGGTAGACATTGGCTTCCTGTCTGGCGATATCGACTGCACCCATGTAAACAACACACTCCAGCCCCAGTCTGGCGGCAACTGTGGCTGTCGCCACGCCATGTTGACCGGCCCCGGTCTCGGCAATAATCCGCTGCTTGCCCATGCGCTTGGCTAACAATGCCTGACCAATGGTGTTATTAACTTTATGAGCACCTGTGTGGTTGAGATCTTCCCGTTTCAGGTAGATCTGCGCGCCACCATTCTCCCGGCTCAATCTTTCTGCGTGATAGACAGGGGATGGGCGTCCGACGTAGTTAGCCAGGTCGGCATCCAGTTCAGCCAGAAAGGTCTCATCCTGCATGTATTTTTCATACGCCTCACGCAGCTCATCAAGTGGCTCCATAAGGGTTTCAGAGACAAACAGACCGCCATAAGGGCCGAAGTGCCCCCGTGCGTCTGGCATGCTACTGAAATCAATCGGTTTTTCGGTCTGCACTCTCAACTCCTCGCATAAAGGCCAGCATTTTTTCTTGATCCTTGACGCCCTTTGACTGTTCTACGCCGCCGCTAACATCAACGGCATAGGGCCGGATCTGACGGATGGCCTGCTTTACATTATGGGGGGACAATCCGCCGGCCAGGATAATTCGGTCACGCAAACTGGCCGGTATGCGTTCCCATTCAAATGTTTCACCGGTACCTCCCGGTATCCCCTTCTGATAACTGTCCAGCAGCAGCCCAGACGCCGTTGTAAACTGTTTTTCTATGTCAAACAGATCAACACCCGGCTTCATTCTTACCGCCTTGATGTAGGGTCGTCCTGGGGCCTCGCATTCAGACACAGTCTCATCACCATGAAACTGAATAAGATCCAGGTGGACATTGCTCAGCACTTCGGACAACTCATCAGCAGACGGGTTCACAAACAGCCCCACAACCGACACAAAGGCGGGCAGTCCCTGAACAAGTTGAACCGCTTGAGATAGTGTCACAGCGCGTGGGCTGGGCGGATAAAAGACCAGACCAATCGCATCGGCACCGGCATTGACGGCCGCTATGGCATCTTCGGTGCGCGTAATACCGCAAATTTTGACCCGGGTTCTCATAGAAAGACTAACGATACAGGATAGTACTTGGTTGAGAAAGATTGTACCGCTTATCGAGACAGAATGAATCCCATAAACAGCCTGAATTGACCCCTCAATTGAGCCGCAATCAAAGTTGCGATATTGACGGGAGCTGATACTGCTCAGGATAACCCACATCAACCAGATAGAGACCTTGTGGCGGAGCAGTTACACCGCCCTTTGTGCGATCCTGGTGTTTTAGAACTTCGAGGCTCCAATCAACAGGCTGCTCCCCTCGTCCAATCGTCATTAAAACCCCAGCTATATTTCGCACCATATGGTGAAGAAAGGCATTAGCTGTAATCTCAACAATAACCCTGTCATCAACCCGGCTAACCTGCAGGTGAGTGATGGTGCGCACGGGACTTTTTGCCTGGCAACCAATGGCACGGTAAGAGGAAAAATCATGCGTACCAACAAGGTGTTCAGCCGCACGCTGCATCAACCCCGCATCCAGCCCATGATGCACCCAGACAGCGCGATCACGCCATATAGCCGAGCGCGCTGGTCGGTTGAGTATCACATAACGATAACTGCGACTTATTGCTGAAAAACGGGCATGAAAATCATCAGGAACTTCATGAACCCAGTTGATATTCACATCATCGGGTAGATTGACATTAGTCCCTAAGACCCAGCCACGCAGCGTACGAACAGCAGGCGTATCAAAATGAATAACCTGCCCTTCACCGTGTACGCCTGTATCGGTCCTGCCCGCACAAAACACCCGCACGGGATGGTCTGCCACTTTGCCCAGCGCCTCTTCTATTGACTGCTGTACTGAACGAACCCCTGACTTTTGCAGCTGCCATCCATGATACGAAGACCCATCGTATTCGACACCCATAGCCAATCGCATATCACACGCCCTTCATTTCGAAAACAAACCACAAAACAGCACCATCACCTTACAACACGCATTGTAAATCCAACACAGCAAAAAGGCGCACCGAAGTGCGCCTGAATTACCTGTTGAAGGATCTGTTTATCAGGATAGCTTATCTAGCAAGGCCTGAGCTTCCTGTTTCTGACCCTCATTACCCTCACTCAGCACCTCTTCTAGGATATTACGTGCACCATCCGCATCTTCCATATCCACATAAGCACGAGCCAGATCGAGTTTGGTATTGTTTTCATCGATCAGGTCATCATCGGATTCCCCAATCTTAAGCTCTGTACCGTCGTCTTCGTCCAGATCATCCAGGGAGAAAGAGTCTGCCAGCTCCAATGGAGTTTCATCATCTGCCTGATCCAGTTCAAGTGAGTCAAATGTTTGCGAATCAGTGCCTTCCATTGGTGCTGTATCACTAAAATCAATCACGGCATCACCCAGTTGCTCCGCCTCGGAGTCAGCGTCAAGCCTTAGGTCATCCAATTCAGCCGTCTCAAGCGGATCTTCAATAGAGAAGCTGCTATCTTCGTCCTGCAGACCATCGGTATCGAGGTGACTCAAGGTCATATCAAACTCAGACGTCTCTTCATCAACCCGTTCACTATCAGGGGAGACCAGACTCAGGTCGGTATCAGCATCAACCGTCAAACTGTCACTATCCTCAAATGAAAGCATCTCTTCAGCTTCATCGGAGGGAAGATCGAGCCCAATATTAAGATCACCACTGATCTCATCCATGCCTGAATCAAGCGACAGATCATCCAGCTCGGAAAATTCAGATGTGTCATCCAGATCAAGTGCTGCAATTGACTCGAGTTCTTCAGTTTTATCAGGGTCGATCAGATCAACCGTTGTGGAGACCTCATCCAGACCCAACTCATTATCAAGACCGAGTTCATCTTCCAAAGATGCCAGCTCATCATCATCCATATCGGCAGAGACGCCTGTTGCACCGGCGAACAGCGCGTGACCGGCCGCCAACTGAGCACCCATGGTAACGACCTTGTTCCACGCGTCTTCATCCTTCTTATCTAATCCACTTGCGGCACTCGATTCAGCCAACGCTACAAATGCATCCTTATCCTTAGTGGCATACAGTATTTCAAACAGCTTATGCTTTAGCTCCGGACGTTCCGGGAATTTATCTATAGCCTGACGAATCAACTCCTCTGCCTGCTGATAACGACCATAAGCAATATAGACATCAGCCTCAGCCAATGGATCAACCTCGCCTGTTTCATCCTGCAAGGCGTCGATATCACTGGGCGAGAAGTCACTCAGGAATGAAGTCTCTTCGGTTGGATGCGAAACCGGCTCCTGCGGCATCTCATCCATCACCTGTTCAGAGTCATTCTCATCGACCGTACTGATCAGGATACTCTCCTGGAAATCAGCACTATTGGAACGACGACGGCTAATGCCGACCCAGAGTAGAGCCAGTAACACCACACCGCCTGCAACCGCCACACCTAGCAGGGTAGTATCCCCGGCAATCATATCCAGCAGATTATCTTCCTCTGCGGGTGCGGGTGACGCCGGCTGGGCAGCGGGCTCTGGTTCACTTTCCGCAACAACAGGAGCGGGCTCCTCTGCTGGCGCTTCTTCTGCTGTCTCCTCAGTTGCAGGTGCCGCTTCCTCAGCCATGACGGGCGATTCGGTTTCAGCAGCAGCTTCTTCCATTGCCTCTTCAGACTGTTCGAGTGACAGATCCTTGATCATTGAATCCGGCTCACCATCTCCAGATTCTGCCATTACTGGCGAATCACTCTCTTCAGCCGTATCAGATTCAGCCATAATAGGTGATTCAGAAGACTCTTCCGTGACCGCTTCGGCAATCACTTCAGGGCTTACTGCTTCACCGGGCGCATCACCCATACCAGACTGCAGTTTTGCCAACTGCTCACTCTTGAGACTCAGCAATCGCTGCAGATCTTCCAATTGCGATTCCAGGTCATCAACCCTTGAGCGCACCGTTTCAACTTCCTGTAAGGCCGCCTCTTTACTCTCTTCAGATACAATTAAATCTTGCTTTAATTGCTCAAGAACGGCGCCTTCATCACCCCCTTCACTGGGGCCCGCCTCACCCTCGCCACTGGGGCGAGCTGAAGCAATTTTTAACTCGGCCTGTGGAGCAACAGCTTGTTCAGCCGGCTCACCGGCAGCCATCTCTTCACTGGCTGGCTGCTCTTCTGCAACCATTTCGGTCGGCTTGGAATCAGCTTGCCACTCTTGGAGCTGATCACTATAGGCCTTGGCCGCTTCACGCCTATTCAGATCCATGACCTCATCGGCCTTGGGAATACGCAGGACCTGGCCTACTTTCAGATTGTTGATATTTTGATTAATGAAAGCCTGCGGATTTGCCCGCTGCAGCGCGATCATCATCTGCTGCATACTGGCCCCTTCAGTACGAACCTGCTTGGCGATGCCCCATAAGGTATCGTTTCGCTGGGTAGGGCCATACTCACTTGGGCCTGCGCCTCCAGCCCATGCCACATCGGAGGGTGCAACAGCTGACCGGGAACTTCTTGCTGACTGGCTGGTTGATGCCGGCTGCTGGCGCCTTTTCTGCATGGGAGCCGCCTGAACTGGTGCCGGGCGTCTATCCAAGGTCACCGGCGGATCCAGCAAAACGGTGTATTCACGCAGAAGCTTGCCCTTTGGCCAGTTAACCTCTATCAGGAAGTTAAGAAATGGCTCACGAATGGGATCACGACTGGAGACCCGGACGATGGTCTTGCCATCCGCCGTTTGATCGGCCTGAAATCGTAATTTACTCAGTATGAATGGACGGTCAATACCTGAGCGACGGAAGGCCTCCGGGCTGGCAAGTGTGACCTTGATATCACTAATTTCATCCCTGTCCACAGAGAGTAGATTTATCTCGGCATCAAGGTACTGATTCAGCGCTGAGTTGAGCTTTATATCACCAAGGCCAACCGCAAATGAACTGAGCGGTGAAACCCCCAATACCAAGGCCATAGCCAAGGATAATTTACGAACCATGTCTCCCCCTTCCATACCCGCTTCCCTTACTTTATTCAGACAGGAAAATCTGGTAAATACCCACAACATAGAATGGACTTAATATTTGTTGCCTAACTATAGCTTACAAATAGTCTTTT
>JAPHUE010000032.1 GCA_026196795.1 Sedimenticola sp. | reverse complement strand
GGCATGACCAGGTAAGGGCTCTGTATCAGAATACTTTGTTGGGCACGGGTAATTAAATCAAGCAATGCTGAGGTGGTCTCACCACCCCCTTTCATACCATCAATCCCGGGGTTTTTTCCTGGAAGATCACTGATGAACTGAACATCACCCCACTGCATGGTGGTCATCATTACCTCAAACTGTGACCGCATGGTTAATAAAGCCTGTCTGACCTCGGGGGCGAAGTTTTCCTTGTCATTAGCATAGGCGTGTAGCCAAGATTGGTAGTGAGTTATCTGTTCTGCTGTCAAGGCTTTGAGTTCATCAGGCAGCAGCATCTCAACCGGTACGGTGAGTGGATGTTCCCAGAAGCGCTGAAAGCTCTGGCGCATCGGCATTACTACGGCGCCGGCTAACAGTACATCGCGATCTCTAAAGTTGTAGGCATGGTCATAATCAAAATACTCATCGGCCATATTGCGCCCGCCGGTAATAGCAGCGGTGCCGTCAAAGATGGCGCTCTTGTCATGCATGCGCTGATTGGAACCACGGAAATCGCTGATCAAACCCCACAGGCGTTCCCATAGTGAAATGCCTACCGAGTGGCGCGGGTTATAGATACGAATGTGGATGTTGGGATGGGCAGCGAGTGAGAGCAGTGTCTCCGGTTCAGCGTCAATCAGAAAATCATCCACAATTATGCGAACAGTGACACCGCGTTTTGCTGCCCGCAGTAGTGCTTCAGATGAGAGTGTTCCTATATTGTCAGTGCTCCAGATGAAGTACTGGATATCAATACTGGAGCTGGCCTGGTCAGTAAGTAAAGCACGTGTCAGCAGTGCCTTCTCACCCTGCTCCAGAACTATTACGCCACTTTTATTTTTATTAAGTGTGTATTGTTCAGTCAGGTGACTGAGTGATGATGCAGTAGCATTTAGACAGTTAATCAGGGATAGAGTGATTAGAAATAAAAGTGAGGCAAATAATTCAGTTGTTTTTTGCATGGCAGGCTTTTCAAAATAACTTTTTAAATGCTGTGGTTAGATTTAAAAATAATAGGTTTTAATCACGTATAGCTATGAGTTATTTATAGATTAACAAAATCCTTCCTTTTGATCTCATACTGAATCATCTTGTTATTCAGGGTCCTTCGGGGTAATTCCAGGTGTGTCATTACTTCTGTGATATTGCCCTTGTAGCGCTGCAGGGCCTGAATGATAACTTGTGCCTCGTACTGTTGAACTCGTTCGGAAAGACTGTGCGGTGTGTTTGTATTCTGTAATGTCGGATCGGTTCCACCAAGTAACGAGCAGATACTTCGCGTTTGACCTACACCGAGTACATAACGTTCAGCAATGTTTTTTAGTTGACGCACATTACCTTGCCATGGGTATTTCATAAGACTGGTTATGTCATCTTCTGATGGTTCAATATAGTCACGTTCAAATTGATAGGCCGCCTTTTGTGCAAAATGATTGAACAGCAGTAGGATGTCTTGTTGTCTATCAGCAAGTTTAGGTATAAACAGCTCTGCAACATTGAAACGATAGTAAAGGTCTTCTCTGAAGTTGCCCTCAGCCGATGCTGTCTCAAGGTTGATCTTGGTTGCTGCAATGACCCATATGTCCAGATCAATCTGGTTGTTGGAACCCAGCCGTTCCAGTTTTCGCTCCTGTAAAATACGCAGGAGTTTGATCTGGAAGTTAAGCGGCATGCTCTCTATTTCATCCAGAAACAGGGTGCCGCCGATCGCGCTCTCTATCTTGCCGATACGTTTCCCTGTTGCGCCCGTAAAGGCGCCTTTTTCGTGACCAAATAGTTCACTTTCGAAGAGTGTTTCAGGGATCGCGCCACAGTTAACGGCAACAAATGGGCCATCGGAGCGGGGGCTCCACTCATGCAGGCACTGTGCAACCAACTCTTTACCTGTTCCGGTAGCGCCATTGATAACGGTGTCCACTGGTGTTGCTGCCAGCTGTATAATTTGTTGTCGCAATTGACGTATAGCAGAAGAGCGTCCCAGCAGGCGGTGCTCAAGACTGGCGCCCCGGTCTACCATTCGCCGTAGTTTACGATTCTCCTGTATGAGTTGGCGTTTTTCCCAGGCTCGTTGGATTCGATCGGTTAATAATTCCGGCTCAACCGGTTTTTCAATAAAATCATAAGCACCATCACGCATGGCTTTCACGGCCATTTGAATATCACCGTGGGCCGTAATGAGTATGACTGGTAGATGGGGATCTATTTCAGCGCAGCGCTTGGCAAATTCCAGTCCATCCATCCCTGGCATTTTGATATCAGATATCACAACCCCGTTGATCTGTGTGGTGATGAGTTGTAGAGCCTCCCTGGCATTGGCGAAGGTCTTGACAGTCATGCCTGACAAGGTCAGCCATTGACTGGTCGCCTTGAGAACGGCGGCATCATCGTCAACCAGTACAATCAGTGGTTGCTCATTATCGTCTTGTGTTGGTACTGATGCGTGATTATTCATGGCTGCTTCCAGGTGCAGATGCGCTATCAAGAGTGAGACGGAACAGGGTACCATCCTGCTGGTTATCTACCACGGCAAGGTCACCACCAAACGCCTTGGCGATGCCATAGGAGACTGACAGCCCAAGTCCTAATCCTTCTCCCGGTGGCTTGGTGGTAAAGAAGGGATCGAAGACCCTGGGCAGATGATCTGGATTGATGCCTGGACCGTTGTCCGCAATATAGATATGTGTTTTGTCTGCCTGTGATTCGGACCATATTCTTAGTATATGATTTTTCTGTTGGCCTGATTGTTCCATGGCATCCAGTGCATTGCGTATCAGATTGACCAGTATCTGCTCAAGCTTAATCTCGTCGGCAACAACATAGCGGGGTATTTCTGTGGTTTGGATATCAAGTAGCAGGTTGGGGTTATCCAGTCTTGAGCGCAATATCAGTAAGGTATTTTGTAGAACCCTGTTGATCTCCACAGGGGTGGTGACATCGCGTGATTTTGTGGCAAAACTCTTCAGGTGAGTAACAATGCTTGATACACGCCGGATCATCTGCCCGATATCATCCAGATTTTCCTGTGCCGCTACCTTATCGTCACGCTGGAGCAGTAGATGTGCGCTGGCAATAAAAGTCTGCATCGCTGAGAGTGGTTGGCTGATCTCATGAACTATCCCCGCAGACATCTGTCCCAATGCAGCCAGTTTTTCCGCCTGTATCAACTCTTCATGGGTTTGCCTTAGTTGCTCTTCCGTTTGAATTCTACTTTCAATCTCATTGATCAACTGACTGTTCGTTTCATTGAGCGCCCGGGTACGCTTGGCAACACGTTGCTCTAGCAAGCGACGACTCTGGGAGCGATTAACAACGATCATACTGATCAAGACCAGCAGGACTGTGGTCAACAGACCGATAAAAAGAGCTGAGCGTTTTTTATAGACAAGGTCCGTCAGGTCAGTAAGGTAGAAGAGCGTCCAGTTGAGATCGCTTAATGGACGTTGCTGCATGAGAAAGCTTTTGCTTTTTGCTTGATCATTCGCCTGTAGTTTGATGATTCGATGGCCTAAAGGAGAAGTGCGCTGTTCGATAATATTCAAGGGCGTGATGAGATTACGGCCGTATTTTTTTTCTGCAGTTAACCGATCAAGCGTGGCTGAATCAACGGCAGCCAGACTGTTGTACTTCCATTGTGGATTACTTGAGAGAAAGATAACGCCATCATTGTCGGCGACCAAGACCCATTCGCCACCCTTTGTCCAGTCATCTTCCAGTTGAGTCATGTCGATTTTTACCACAGCAACACCGACCACATGGCTATTTACCAGAACGGGACGAGATAGAAATAGTCCAGGCTGACCCGTGCTGGCACCCACCGCAAAAAACTGTCCCCGGCCACCGTTAACTGCATCCTGGAAATAAGGCCGGAAGTGATAGTTGTTGCCAATAAAACTCTCAGGCTCTTGCCAGTTACTTGATGCTAAGACCTTGCCAGAGAAATCCATTAGGTAGAGTACTGCTGCCCCTGATTCTGTTTGCCAGGATTTCAGTTTGTGATTGACTGAGTCAATACCCGAACGGCCGGTTAGCAGCATGCTTACCTGTAGATCACGGGAGACGATATAGGGTAGATAGTCGAAGCGCTGTTTTGCTGCTTCTACTGTGGATGCATAGAGTTCGAGTCGGGCGGTGCCTTGCTGGTCTAATGATTCAAAGTGCTGTCGCTCCGTCCATTGTGACAGGCCGATGGAAAACAGTGCACCTATTACCAGGGCTGCGACTAACAATAAAAGATATTTAATCAGTGGCGGTTTAACTAGAGCAGTTTGCTCATCGCTGGTGTTTATTGGGTTCATCAAGGCGGCTCTGGTCATTTACTGACACCCATATTGGCTTTTCATCTAAATTGAAGAATGCACAAATCGAACCACCCAAATGACTCGTGGTTGGCATGCTTTCGGCAATATTTTGCTTATTGTCCCTCCCATGGTAGGCCAAAAATGGCTTATTACCTATTTGATTCTCCTGCTGTACCTTTTTTGCTAACTGCTAAGAGATTTTAAATGTAATAAAAACAGCAAGATGACGGCTTGTTAGGGTGTTATGGCCTGGATCTTGTACTACATCCCGAGAGTTTGGCCGGTGATCGTATCGGCTGTTTCTATAAGAGATCGGAGGAGATTCAAGATGCAGATGAAGAAATTGGCACTGGTGAGTGCATTGGCTGCCAGCTTTGTAGTCGGTGAAGTGGCGGCAGCGACCGAGTGGAATGTTTCGACCTGGGGTAAACGACGCGCCTTCACGGAGAACCTGGAGAAGTTGGCTGAGTTGGTTGATCAGAAGACTAAGGGTGATTTCAAGCTCAATATCTCTTATGGCGGTCTCTCTAAAGCCAAGGAGAATCTGGATGGTATCTCTATTGGTGCCTTTGAGATGGCCCAGACCTGTGCCTTTTATCACAGCAAGAAAAATCCAACCATCACCGTTGCAGAACTGCCTTTCTCGCGTGATGTGACGCTTACACGCATGACGGAGATCTATCAGGAGTTGTTTACACACCCGCTGGTTGTAAAGGATCTGGCGCGCTGGAATGCAACGCTGTTGATGCCAACACCAATGCCACAGTACAACATCGTGAGTAAGAGTGACCCACTGAAACAGCTCGCCGATTTTTCTGGCCTGCGGGTCAGGGGACCTGGCGGTATTATGGGTGTGCTGGCCAAACTGGGAGCGGTTAAAACGGGTGTGCCCTTTACTGAGGTTAGACAGTCAATGGACTCGGGTGTGATTGACGCGGCCTCCTTTGCGCCACATGCCCATGTGGCCACAAATACCTACAAGGTAGGGCAGTGGGCCACAACCAATCTGAATCTCGGTACAGCCAATTGCCCGGTTATTGTAAACACCGATGCGCTTAATGCCTTGAGTCCGGAACATAAGGCGGCCCTGCTGGGTTCTGTTGATGAAGCGCTGGCGCACTATGTTGAAAACTACAACAACAATGCGGTTGCAAAATATGAAGCAGCTGTCAAGGAAGCAGGTTTGGCTCAGGTAACCTTTTCGCCTGAACAGACGGCAGAACTAAACACGTTAGCTGAGTCGGTACGGCAAGAGTGGGTCAAAGAGAATGGTGGCGATTTTGATGCGCAGGGTTTGCTAAATTACACAGCAGGCTTGTTTACCAAGTAAGCAATATCGTCTTGCATCCGTGTTGTGTTGGCGAGCAACACGGATGACTTGAAATCCATCTATAGAAACCTTGTGAGCAAACCATGTCCTCATCCTCCACTGTACTCGAAGATGGCTCCCGGCTGAGCAGGATCGACCGTACCTTTTTTCACCTTGAGAGCACACTCACCCTATTGGGCGGTATAGTCATTCTGCTGCTGGTATTCCTCGCTTCTGCCAATGTGTTGGGACGTTGGATGTTTGATCTGCCAATTAATGGCTATGTCGATTGGGTTGAGCAGGCGATGGCCTTTTTCGCCTTTCTGGGTATTGCCTATACCCAGCGCATGGGTGGGCACATTCGTATGGATATGGTGGTTGGACACCTGAAGGGACGATTGCTCTGGTTGAGTGAGCTGGTTTCGGTTGTGCTGATGCTTTTGATTACCTTGGTTCTAATCTACGGCTCTTATCTGCACTTCTATCGTGCGTTTCAGATCGGTGACTCTTCAATTGATATCAATCTTCCAACCTGGCCTGCGAAATTGGTTGTGCCGTTTGCCTTGAGTATTCTTGCCCTGCGCTTGTTAATACAGATTTGGGGATATTTCAGGGGTGTAAAACAGGGGGGCGATTCACCCATTGCTGTGCCGCTGATTGAAGATGCTGCAACGGTTGCGGCCAAAGAGGCTGAGTCCGTAATGGGGTCATTGACTGAAGAGGAGACAAAATCATGAGTCTCTTCGAAACAATGGGTGCGATGGATAATATCACGATCGGTATCTGGGTGACCGGTGTGATGTTGTTGTTGGTTGTTATTGGTGTCAGGGTAGCGTTTGCTGCGGCTATTGCAGGATTTGTTGGTCTGGTTTGGATTTTTTCAGCCAAGATGGGTTTTGAAAAAGGCTTCATGGTCGCTGTAAAAATGGCCGGTACCATTCCACATTCCAAGGTCTCTACACTCGCTTTATCTCTAATCCCCACATTTATTTTGATCGGTTTTCTTGCCTACCATGCGGGGTTGACCCGTGCACTGTTTGAGGCGGCTAAACGCTGGGTTGGCTGGTTACCGGGTGGTATGGGTGTGGCTACTGTCTTTTCTACGGCTGGATTTGCCGCTGTATCAGGTGCATCAGTAGCGACATCGGCCGTGTTTGCCCGTATTGCCATTCCTGAAATGTTAAAGCTGGGCTATGACAAACGTTTTGCCGCCGGTGTTGTGGCTGCAGGTGGCACACTCGCATCCTTGATACCGCCCTCAGCGATTTTGGTGATCTACGCGATCATTGTGGAACAGGATGTAGGCGCCCTGTTGATGGCCGGGTTTATACCCGGTGCGGTTTCTGCGCTTATTTACGGCGGGCTGGTGATCGTGCTGGCAAAAACCCGCAAAAACTTTGGCCCTCCCATTACGGGCTTTACCTGGAAACAGCGTTTTGAAACGTTGCCGGGTGCCTTTCCTATCTTCTTCGTGGTCGCCATTATTGTTATCTGTATCTACGGT
>JAPHUE010000154.1 GCA_026196795.1 Sedimenticola sp. | reverse complement strand
GTAAACGCTACTGGCGTATCCCGGTGATGGACGGCGAGTTCATTGCAGAGCAGGATACCGGGCGCTGTGCGGCGGTTGGCGGCGGTAACTTCCTGGTGTTAGCCGACAGCCTGCCAGAGGTCCTGATGGCCTGTGAAGAGGCTGTCATAACCATGCGTGAGTTACCGGATATTGTGCTGCCCTTTCCGGGCGGCATTGTTCGTTCCGGTTCTAAAGTGGGCTCCAAGTACAAGGCACTGATCGCCTCGACCAACCAAGCTTACTGCCCCACCCTGCGTGGTTTAGTGGAGACTCAGCTGGATGAGACAACGGGCGCCGTTTTAGAGATCGTCGTTAACGGCCTGACACCGGAAGCGATCACTAAGGCGATGCGCGCCGGTATAGAGACCATCTGCCGTCGTGGTAGTGAGCAGGGCATCAGGCGTATCTCAGCCGGCAACTATGGCGGCAAACTCGGCCAGTTTCATTTCAAATTACATGAGGTGATGGCATGAGCCTGATACTCCGCCAGACCACAGAGCAACAACGGCGCATCGACCTGCGTGGCATAACCCCTGATCGACTGGCTGATCTTGAATTGCCTGTTATCGCGCAGTTACCGATCACCGTCGATAATCAACAAGTTCCCCTCTCTTCTCATTTCACCATTGAGGGCACACCATCGAACGAGCTGTCGATCATACCGATCAACAATAGACTGGATGGCATCGGCGCAGGCATGACCCACGGAAACTTGCACGTCACTGGTGATGCCGGCCACCACACTGGTTCGGCCATGCAAGGGGGGAAACTACTTGTTGAAGGCAGTTGTGGTGATTTTACCGGCAGCGCCCTGCAGGGTGGCGAACTTATTGTCCAAGGTGATGCAGGTGATGCAACCGGCGCACCATTGGCCGGCGGACTGCGAGGACAGAACGGCGGCGTCATACACATACAGGGTAATGCGGGTGATCGTACCGGTGAGTGTCAACGTCGTGGTCTGATCATTATCGAGGGCGACACAGGTGCACTCACTGGCTACCGCATGATCGCCGGCACACTCTATGTAGGTGGGCGTAGCGGTGAACAGACGGGGCTTAATATGCGCCGCGGCACTATTCTCCTCAGACAACGCCCCACTAAACTACCCATCACGTTGAACTACAACGGCGCTTTACCACTTACGATACTCAGCCTGCTGATGCGTCCACTGCGCCAATACCTGACGAAACAGACGCCACCTAACTCAACAGCACAACACGCGGATCGTTATGTCGGCGATGTTGCCTGTAAGGGTCAGGGTGAAATTATTATTCTCTGCTAGGACTATCTATGGAATCAAACTTGCTGATTGGTAGTCTTGTATTTATTCCCCTACTTGCGGGGATGCTCTGGTTGCAGAAGCGCAATACGCAGATCAGACAGCAGCTTATCGCCGCGAAAAACCAGTGTAGCGAAATACACGAACAGTTGAATGAACAGGCCGAGCTGTTCAGAACCATGTTTGATTCAGCCCCTGAATGCGTCAAGTTACAGAAAGCCGATGGTACTATCGAACGCATCAATGCCACCGGCCTTTCACTTCTGGATACCGTTATCCCGGCAACCATCGTAGGCCAATCTGTCTACGACGTAATCGCACCCGAGTATCATGCCGCCTACCAAAAACTCACAGCCAGTGTATTCGCAGGCAATACCGAATGTATGGAGTTTGAACTGATCACATTTGAAGGTCGGCGACGTTGGCTGGAAACCCATGCAGTGCCCCTGCGCAATAAGCAGGGAGAGATTAAATCACTGCTTGCGATCACCCGGGATATTGAAGAGCGCAAGCAGATGAGTTATCAGATGGAGGTGCAACGCAATCGTCTCCAGACAATCATTGAGTCAGAACCAGAATGCGTCAAACTGCAAGATAAAGATGGCACCATCCTGGAGATGAATCCCGCCGGCCTCTCTCTTTTAAACGCTGTAGACTCCAGTGAAGTCATTGGTCGGACGATCTATGAGTTCCTCAACAGTGACTACCATGCCGCTTATCATACACTGACTGAAGAGGTGTTTTCAGGCAAGCGGTGCTGCATGGAGTTTGAGGTGACCGGCATTAGTGGCGCCCATCGTTGGCTTGAAACACATGCCGCACCACTCTGGGACAACGCCGGCAATGTTACCGCTCTGCTGGCTATAACCCGGGATATCAGTGATAGAAAACAGTCGGAAGAGAAGTTACGTCGCCAACACAATGAACTGGCCCATGTCTGCCGTTTAAGTACCATTGGTGAATTGGCCACGGGTCTTGCTCATGAGCTGAATCAACCCCTCTGCGCCATCTCCAGCTATGCGGAGTCGGCGGTATTACTCAATGCCCGGCCCTATGGAAAAGACCCTGTAAAGGTAGAGCTCATCCTACAAAAGATTGTCTGTCAGACAGAACGTGCTAATGGCATTCTTAAACGACTGCGTGACTTTGTGCGCAAGAAGACACCCAAGCCTCAAGCCAATCAGGCCTTGTCGCTAATTGAAAACATGCTGGAATTTATTGATCCCGAACGTCGACGACAGGGCATCGAGATAGACGTAACCTATGATGATGCACTCCCCGATGTCTGGGTGGATCGCGTGCAAATAGAACAGGTGATTCTCAACCTGATCACTAATGCCATTCAAGCAATAGTCCTAACACCGGAGGTGCCACGAAAACTGTCTATCAATATTACCGATACTGATCAGACTGTCACCATAAAGATCAGAGACTATGCCGGAGGTGTGCCGGACACAATACGCCCCAATCTCTTTACTCCCTTTATCACAACTAAAGAGCAGGGCCTAGGGATTGGATTAGCGTTAAGTCACAGCATTGCTGAGGCCCACGGCGGTCGACTCTGGTATGAACCCGCAGAGCCTGGCAGTCTATTCTCACTCGCCCTACCTTGCAGGGCCATCAGCACATGACAACTCAACGAGTGTTTATTATTGATGATGACCCTGCAGTAAGAGATGCACTGGTCACACTGGTCGAGTCCGTTGGACTGATCGCAGAACATTTTTCATCAGCCAACGCGTTCTTATCCCACTACAATACCGATACACCGGGCTGCCTGATTACCGATATCTGCCTCCCTGGAATGGATGGCATTCAGCTACAGCAAGTACTCAAAGAGCGTGCAATCAACCTACCACTAATTGCCATATCAGCCCACGGTGATATTGCCATGGCGGTTAAAATGGTTCGAGGCAATGCCATCGATTTTATAGAAAAGCCGTTTCGTAATCATGTCATGCTGCAGCGAATTCATGAAGCACTCGAAATAGATTATCAACAGCGCCAGCAAAGCAGTGAAGTGAAAAGATTACATGAACAACTCAATCAACTGACCCCCCGGGAAAAAGAGACACTCAATTTTCTATTAGACGGGAAGAGCAATAAAGTGATTGCACGTGAACTGTCAATTAGCCCACGTACTATCGAAACACACCGGGCTAATATTCTGAGAAAAATGCAGGCTGAATCAGTCACCGCATTAGCCAAACTGATCAACAACAACCTGCATAATAGTACGGATAAGTAATTCTACGTAAGCCTAGCGTATTCGTGCGAATAGGCGCTCAATTACAAGCACCCTATCCTCCATTACAGCACTACACCCCACCAAAGTAGTGCGTAATTATTAAAATAATCTGGAGGATACACCATGTCACAAGAAACCGTCAGAACAGCATTGATGAATACCATTGAAGGCATTCAAAACAACCCTGCAATGTCAGGCGTCGTTTTTCGTGCCGACACAAAGTGGGAAGAGGATGTCCGTTGTAGTGCAAAGATCAGAGATTTTGCACCGTTCGATATCGATGAGCCACCCGAGTTAGGCGGCAAGGACAGCGCAGCCAATCCTGTTGAACTGGTACTAGTTGCCCTGGGTACTTGTCAGGAGATCATGTATTCCGCCTATGCCTCCGTCATGAATATCCCACTTGAAGGAGTTTCGGTAAATGTTCGTGGTTATCTTGATCTAAAAGGAATGTTTGGGCTGGATGAATCCGTCACGCCAGGTTTCAACCGCATCTCTTTTGATACAGAGATCACCAGCTCAGCAGATAGTGAAAGTCTCAGTAAACTGATTCATACCGTCGAAACCCACTGCCCGGTCCTCGATATTCTTGTAAAACAACAATCCGTTTCAGGGAAAGTAAAAGTCAACGGCAAAACACATGACGCATTAAATTCGAGTGCCGCTTGATGAACAGGAGACTTTTCATGACGCCATTTAGCATAAAGCTAAAACAGATTGGGCTACTGGGCAGTCTATTTCTGGCATGCTCAGGCCAGCGTGGCACTGATTGAAAATGAGACTATGGGCGAAACAAGCCTTGATGCGTGAGCCTGGCAGGTCAGTGCGGCATTCAACTGGTATTGCAATTGAATGACGCGATAACCTTTGGCCGTCGCTTGCAAAAGCGGCGGTATTTTTAATCCTGGAGTTAAATATGCAGTTACCCAATGATCGTCGTTACAGTACCGAGCACGTTTGGGCACTACTCGACAGCGATGAACTGGTGATCGGAATAACTGATTATGCACAGACAGCCTTAGGCAGTGTGGTCAGCCTGTACCTTCCGGTAAAGGGCCAAAGCGTGATCGCAGGTGACACCTGCGGCACCGTGGAATCAATGAAAACCGCATCGGATCTTATCGCGCCACTGAATGCAACTGTTGTTGACCTGAACGAGAGTGTCGATATTGATCCCGAGATGATTAATGACGATCCCTACGAAGCAGGCTGGCTGTTGCGCCTCAAGGATTTTGATATGGAAGCGTATCACGGACTGCTGGATGCCGCGTCGTATGAAGACATGACGACTGGCGATTAGCCATTCATACTGTAGGCTGGGCTGAACGAAGTGAAGCCCAACATCAATGATCAAACGTTGGGCTTCGCTCTACTCAGCCCAACCTACTTGCTCAATGCAACATTTGCAGACCTGAACAACAACGTCGATATTGATCCCAAGATGATTAATGACGCATTCTACGAAGCAGGCTGGCCATTGCGCCTTAAAGATTTTTACATGAAAGCGTATCACGGATTATTGGATGCCGCTTCGTATGAAGACATGACAGCTGGCGATTAGCCATTCATACTGTAGGTTGGGCTGAACGAAGTGAAGCCCAACATCAATGATCAAACGTTGGGCTTCGCTCTACTCAGCCCAACCTACT
>JAPHUE010000001.1 GCA_026196795.1 Sedimenticola sp. | reverse complement strand
TCCTTCCCGACATTTCCAATCAAGATTACTTTATTAACGCCTTTGGCCATATCTCCTCCGATTTCTAATTTGGTTGCTCCCTGGCCAAAAGGCCCGAACGGGTAATTTTACGTCTCTGCGCGAGAGAATTCATCCAATATTGCAAAATCCACGTACTGTGTATCAACTTTCAGATAAGCCACTCCCTCATCAGCCACTACAACCACCTCACCGACGCCAGGCGCACCCCGGAGTTCCGTTTCTACTAGCGAGGCATCGGCCTTGCTCATCACGCCTACATTAATCAAATAGTTACTTAAATAACTCGGTTTTTTCATTCCGCTGGCGACAAAAAACCATAGCGCCGCCATTATCGCCCCAAAAAAGAAGACACCATCAAGACCATGCTTCGTATATGCCCAACCACCGGCAAGACCACCGATAAAGGCACCCAAAAACTGCGATGTCGAATAGACACCCATGGCTGTTCCCTTGCTCTCTGCCGGTGCCGTCTTTGAGATCAGAGAGGGTAGCGTTGCCTCAAGCAGATTAAACGCCGCAAAAAACAGCAGCAACGCAAAGCCAAACCCCAGCAAAGAGTCCTGAAGCAGAACAAAACCAAGCTGCGCAACGGCAATAGTCAGGATTGCCATCAAAAAAACAGGTTTCATTTTGCGCCGCTTTTCCGCAATAACAACAAATGGCACCATCAACGCCATAGACAAAAGAACCACGGGAAGATAAACCAACCAGTGCTGATCTACTGAAAGGCCGGTAACATCCCTCAATGTCAACGGCACCGCAATAAACACGGCCGTCAACATCATGTGCAACAACAGTATACCGGCGTCCAGACGGACCAGGTCACCATCCCGCAAGACCCGTGCAAATTGCCCGCTTACTGCACCGGCATCCCGGTGCGAGACCGTTTTTACGGGACTGGGAACAAGATAGAGAGTCACCAGGATACCGAGCAGAGCAAACAGTGCGGTCAGCCAGAATATCCCTGGAACACCTATCCAGCGATTAAGTAGTGGCCCGAGTACCAGCGACACAGCAAAGGCCAGTCCAATACTCATTCCAATGACGGCCATTGCTTTGGTTCGGTTCTGTTCGCGAGTCAAGTCGGCGGCAAGCGCCATAACAGCCGCCGCTATCGCACCACTCCCTTGCAGAGCCCGACCAAACACAACACCCCATATAGTGTCAGCAGTTGCAGCCACCACGCTACCCGCAGCAAAGATCAACAACCCCCCAACAATGACCGGCTTACGGCCAATACGATCCGAGAGCATTCCGAACGGGATCTGGAACAAGGCCTGTGTGAGCCCATAAGCACCTATCGCAACACCGATAAGTAGCGGCGTTACATCCACCAACTCTTCGGCATAGATAGCAAATACTGGCAGTATTAAGAACAGGCCGAGCATCCTTAACGAAAAGATACCGGCAAGCGAAAAAGCCGCCCGTATCTCTGTTGGTGTTAACTTATGGATGTTTTTCTTTTCGGTTTTCAATTGCTCAATCACTTCACATACTGACTGCACTTCATTAACAGGCACGCCTTATCAATCCAGAAACATGAATACCAAGGCCTATTTTTGAGGTTGTTAGGTCGAGATAAATACCCCGCAAAAGGTCTGATTTAAGCCCACCTGTTTGTTTGGCTCGCAACAACAAGACAGCGTATAGTATCAGGTTCGCTAATTGGCTGGTATGTAGATGGACACGATACGTATTCGAGGTGCCCGCACCCACAACCTGAAAAACATCGATATCGATCTCCCTCGTGATCGATTAATTGTCATTACAGGTCTTTCCGGTTCTGGAAAATCCTCGCTGGCCTTTGATACCATCTATGCGGAAGGGCAGCGACGCTACGTTGAATCACTATCTGCCTATGCGAGACAGTTTCTCTCGATGATGGAAAAGCCTGATATTGACCATATTGAGGGCTTATCACCCGCTATCTCCATTGAGCAAAAAACCACTTCGCATAATCCACGGTCAACCGTTGGCACGATTACGGAAATATACGACTATCTGCGACTGCTCTTTGCCCGAGCAGGCACCCCCTGCTGCCCGACACATGGATGCAAGCTCGAAGCTCAGACCATAAACCAGATGGTGGACCAGGTACTTAGCCTCCCAGAAGGCAGCAAACTAATGCTGCTTGCCCCGGTTGTTTCCGACCGGAAAGGCGAGCACCATAAACTACTCCGTGAACTGAATGCACAAGGTTTTATTCGCGCCCGCATTGACGGCGAAATCTACGAGCTCGACCAGCCCCCGGAGCTGGAGTTACATAAAAAGCACAGTATTGAAGCGATAGTTGACCGCTTCAAAGTGCGCAATGACCTCTCACTGAGGCTTGCAGAATCATTTGAAACAGCCCTTGGGCTCTCAGGCGGCTTGGCAAGAGTCGCTTCAATGGAGAAAGACGACCAAAAAGAACTCGTCTTTTCAGCCAACTTTGCCTGTCCCGAGTGCGGTTACAGCTTGCCAGAACTGGAGCCAAGGCTCTTTTCATTCAATAATCCTGTTGGCGCCTGCCCAACTTGCGATGGATTGGGAATAGAGCAGTTTTTTGATCCCGGCAGAGTCGTTGCCCACCCCCACCTCAGCCTTGCTGCTGGTGCCGTTCGCGGCTGGGATCGAAGAAATGCTTATTACTTCCAGCTGATCAGTTCTCTGGGAAAACATTACAAATTTGACGTGGAAACTCACTGGGAAGATCTACCCAAAAAGATTCAAGATACGATTCTTTTCGGCAGTGGAAAAGAAAAAATCACTTTCACTTATTTTAATGAACGTGGGCGCAATAGTACAAACACCCATCCATTCGAAGGCATCATTCCTAATATGGAAAGACGCTACAGGGAAACCGAATCAAATGCAGTCAGAGAAGAGTTGGCAAGATACATATCAAATCATTCCTGCTCTGCCTGCGGCGGGACACGCCTGACAGAAGCGGCTCGAAATGTTTTTATTCAGGATCAAACTTTACCTGATATTACCAGTCGTGCTGTGGGCAATTGCTGGGCGTTTTTTCAGCAATTAGATCTGCCCGGCAAACAGGGGAAAATTGCCGCAAAAGTCATTAATGAAATTTCTCAACGACTCGAGTTCCTAGTCAATGTCGGCCTTGACTACCTAACCCTGGACAGAAGCGCGGAAACACTCTCTGGCGGCGAAGCGCAGCGTATCCGTCTTGCCAGTCAAATCGGTGCCGGGCTGGTAGGCGTCATGTATATTCTTGACGAACCGTCTATTGGCTTGCACCAACGGGATAATGACCGCCTGCTAAAGACCCTTACTTACCTACGGGACCTTGGCAACACGGTCATCGTAGTTGAGCATGATGAAGATGCCATAAGATCCGCGGATCATGTTGTTGATATTGGCCCAGGCGCAGGCGTGCATGGCGGGCAAATCATTGCACAAGGAACAGCCGAGCAGATCGCCGCCAATAAAGAGTCACTCACGGGGCAGTATTTATCACGCACCCGGCGCATCGAAATTCCAAAGGAGCGCCATCCGTTCAATCAAAAGCGTATTCTTTCTGTGACTGGCGCGACAGGCAATAACCTCAAGGGAGTTGATCTAAATATCTCAGCTGGATTATTCACCTGCGTAACAGGCGTTTCAGGTTCAGGTAAATCCACGCTAATTAATGATACGCTCTACCCATTGGCTGCGACTCAACTCAATCGAGCCAGTCTTGACCCCGCACCGCATAACAAAATCGTTGGCCTGGACTATTTTGATAAAGTTGTGGATATTGACCAAAGCCCTATCGGCCGCACACCTCGCTCAAATCCAGCAACTTACACCGGAATATTTACACCCATCCGTGAACTATTTGCCGGGACCCATGAGGCACGCTCTCGAGGGTATACGCCAGGACGTTTCAGCTTCAATGTAAAGGGTGGGCGCTGTGAAGCCTGCCGTGGTGATGGCGTCATCAAGGTCGAGATGCATTTCCTGCCTGACATTTATGTGCAGTGTGATATCTGCAAAGGTTCACGCTATAACCGAGAAACACTAGAAATAAAGTACAAAGGAAAGACCATCAATCAGGTTCTTAACCTCACAATCGAAGATGCCCTGACTTTTTTTGATGCCATACCTGCCTTAAAACGAAAGCTACAGACTCTCATGGACGTTGGTCTTTCCTATATCACACTCGGCCAAAACGCCACGACCCTGTCAGGAGGGGAAGCACAACGTGTAAAGCTCTCGCGTGAATTATCCAAAAGGGATACCGGCAATACACTCTACATTCTCGATGAGCCTACAACCGGGCTCCATTTCCACGACATCAAACACCTCCTTGAAGTGTTGCATCGCCTACGGGATCATGGAAATACCGTCGTTGTTATTGAACACAATCTGGATGTTATTAAAACAGCCGACTGGATCATTGATATGGGACCAGAAGGGGGCAATAAGGGAGGGGAGATCATCGCCCAAGGCAGTCCCGAAACTATTGCAGAATCTGATATTTCTTACACCGGACACTATCTTAAAACGATATTGAAAGAGTAGACTTCTAAAAATAGGCCACCCGCAATCTAGCTAAGAGAGTATTTCAATAGGAGTACCTATCTGTAATGGCAAGCGCTCATCAGCCCTCGTGCAATTAGCCGCGATTTCTACCAGATTATTTGAATTAACATACCAGAATAAATCCCCAGGTTTGACTGCAGAGAACGTTTCTGCAAAGGGGACTTCCGCTCCACAGATCAAGATTTTTTGATTAGTATTTATCATATCGCCAAACAAACCAGACACCGCATTTCCGTAGTGGTCTAAATATATGATAGCGAATACGTGACTTGGCCAGTCATGCCCAACAAGTAGCTCAGGAGTGGTACTCTCGCCAGGTATAGATAAAGAATTACAAAGACGAGCAGCAACCGGAGCAAACAGGTCTCGTCCGTCGAAAGTGCGCGACCGCTTCTCTGGTGTGAATTCAATTGTCTGCACTGACACATAACTCGATCGCTGCATGGCAACTGACAATAGACCATTATCTGGCGCGATAACCCAAATATTGTCAAGTTTCGCTAAAAGTGAAAGGCGATTGCTACCAACGCCAGGATCGACCACAGCAACAATTAGGGAATCAGCAGGAAGCCAATCCATAAATGACGCTAACAGATAGGCCGACGATAAAGGATCAAAAACAGGCGCATCAGAGCATAATTCTATAATGGGTTGCTTTACGCCATCACCGAGCAAACGCGCCTTAACCTGACCAATGTAGTGACTACCGACCCCGAAATCGGTAAACAGCGCTACTAATGAGGGATTACTACACATAGCATTTCACCAACAGCAATATATCTTCAGTGTAGATTAAAAATGAAACATAAAAAAACCGGGCAATGCCCGGTTTTTTTAATTCAGGATGTGACTGATTATTCGGCCTCGACGGCCTCCATGTCAACATCTGGGCGATCGACCAGCTCGACATAGGCCATAGGCGCCTTGTCACCTGGACGATAACCACATTTAAGAATTCGCAGGTAGCCACCTGGGCGTTCTTTGTAGCGCGGTCCAATCTCAGTGAAAAGCTTGCCAACGACTTCATCATCGCGAAGACGATCAAATGCCAAACGGCGTTTTGCAACGCTGTCGTTCTTAGACAAAGTAATGATAGGCTCTGCCACTTTACGCAGCTCTTTGGCCTTCGGTAATGTTGTTTTGATCAGCTCATGACGCAACAGTGAGCAGGTCATGTTACGAAACATAGCCTTGCGGTGTGAACTGTTGCGGTTCAGTTGC
>JAPHUE010000101.1 GCA_026196795.1 Sedimenticola sp. | reverse complement strand
CGTAGTAAACGTCAAAAAAATAACGCACTTTCACCAGCTTAGCGGCTTTTCCGCTCTGTATTAGTGTTTCCAGGTGCGTTATTAGCCAGAAGACTTCTTTAATTCCCGCGCGCGTGGGTTTGTTGCTTACAAATAGAAGATTGATCTATAGGGTTAACCGCCCACCACAGCCAACAATACACCCGCTGCAACAGCAGAGCCGATAACACCGGCAACATTGGGTCCCATGGCATGCATGAGCAGGAAGTTGTGGTGATTGCTTTCCAGGCCGACCTTATTAACAACCCTGGCAGCCATGGGTACAGCGGAAACGCCTGCCGCTCCAATAAGTGGATTGACTTTTCCGCCGGTCAATCGGCACATCAGTTTACCCATCAGAACACCAGCCGCCGTGCCAATGCAGAACGCAACGGCTCCCAATGCCAGAATGCCGAGGGTTTCCACGGTGAGGAATTTCTCGGCCGAGAGTTTGGAGCCCACAGCCAACCCAAGAAAAATGGTCACGATATTGATGATCTCATTTTGTGCTGCGCGGCTCAGTCGATCAACAACACCCACTTCTTTTAATATATTGCCAAACATCAGCATACCGATAAGCGGAGCTGCAGATGGCAGGAACAGAATGCAGAGCAGCAAAACCGTAAACGGGAAAAGGATCTTCTCCAAGCGACTCACCGGACGCAATTGTGACATTACTATATTGCGTTCTTTATCAGTGGTGAGCAGGCGCATTATGGGTGGCTGAATAATCGGTACCAGAGCCATGTAGGAATAGGCTGCTACGGCTATAGCCCCAAGAAGATCAGGGGCAAGCCGCGAAGCAAGAAAGATTGCTGTAGGCCCATCCGCCCCGCCAATGATCGCAATTGCCGAGGCATCAGAAAGCGAGAAATTAAACCCGGGTATCAGATTGAGTGTCAGAGCGCCGATTAGGGTTGCAAAGATCCCAAACTGGGCAGCTGCGCCGAGAAACAGTGTCGAAGGCATAGCAATCAATGCGCTGAAATCGGTTAACGCACCTACCCCCATAAAGATTAGTAACGGGAAAATACCGGTCTCAATACCTACACTATAGATATAGTATAAGAGACCACCTGCATCAGCGATGCCCGCTTCTGGAATATTACTTAAAATGGCACCAAAGCCGATAGGTAACAGGAGTAGCGGCTCGAACTTTTTAGCAACAGCCAGATAGATCAATAGACAACCGACCAACATCATTAAGAGTTGGCCCCAGGTCATATTGGCAATTCCCATGGATTGCCATAGTGCTTCTGCGCCACTCATATCAGCTAAACACCACGAGTGTATCGCCTACCTGAACAGCCTCACCCTCTTTGGCGCTGATAGTGGCAATCACACCACCATGGGGAGCCCTTACTTCGGTCTCCATTTTCATGGCCTCCATGATCATAATGACGTCACCGGTATTGACTGTCTGTCCCACAGCGACTTTTACTTTGAATATATTACCCGCCAATGGCGCCGGGACAGCTTCGCCAACTACAGTATCGGTTGCTGGAGCTGGCGGCACTACCTGCTGAATATCACCGCCCTGGGAAACGGTAACATTGTAGTTCTTGCCATTGACGTTAACAGTGTACGCTTCCGGGCCTTGAGCCGTTGTTTCTAATTGAGCGGCAGGCGTTGCTGCCGGTTCCTGACAGATTTGTGGAGCAGGCTCAAAGGCATCCGGATTATTACGATTTTCCAGAAACTTGAGGCCAATTTGTGGGAATAACGCATAGATGAGTACATCATCTTCAAGCGCGTCTGCTACCTGTATACCTTTCTCTTCAGCAAGTCGCTTGAACTCAAGGGTCAGTTTTTCCATTTCTGGTTCAAGCAGGTCAGCGGGACGACAGCAGACCGGCTCTGAACCATCAAGTACTCTCGCTTGTAATGCTTTATCAACCGGGGCAGGTGTGGCTCCATATTCACCCTTCAAAACACCGGCTGTCTCTTTGGTAATGTTTTTATAGCGTTCACCATTGAGTACGTTGATGACAGATTGTGTCCCAACAATTTGTGATGTCGGTGTAACCAGCGGGATATAACCAAGGTCTTTTCTGACCCGTGGAATCTCTTCCAGAACGGCATCCAGTTTATCTGCCGCACCCTGCTCTTTTAGCTGACCTTCCATATTGGTGAGCATCCCACCTGGTACTTGGGCTACCAAAATTCTGGAATCCACACCTTTCAGTGCGCCTTCAAATTTGGCGTATTTTTTTCGCACCTCACGGAAATAGGCGGCGATCTCTTCCAGAAGGTGAATGTTTAATCCGGTATCTCTCTCAGCCCCTTCCAGTATTGAGACTACGGATTCTGTGGGTGAGTGCCCGTAAGTCATACTCATGGAAGAGATGGAGGTATCTACCATGTCGATACCGGCTTCTGCGGCCTTCACTATGGTGGCGGTACTCAAGCCGGTTGTGGCGTGACAATGCAGTGCAACAGGAATTGAGACTGCGTCTTTAATCTGACTGACCAAATCATATGCAACATAGGGTTTCAACAAGCCGGCCATATCCTTGATACATATTGACGTTGACCCCATATCTTCCAGGCCCTTGGCCATATCCAACCAATAGGTTGTATCGTGAACAGGGCTTACGGTATATGAAATGGTTCCTTGGGCGTGCTTACCCACTTTCAGTGTCGCTTTGACGGCTGTTTCAAGGTTTCTCAGGTCATTCATCGCATCAAAAATGCGGAATATATCCATTCCATTTGCTGCGGCACGTTCTACAAAGCGCTCTACAACATCATCGGCATAGTGACGATAGCCCAAAATATTTTGGGCTCTGAACAGCATTTGCTGAGGAGTGTTAGGCATCGCCTTTTTGAGTTGGCGCAGACGCTCCCACGGATCCTCACCCAAAAAACGAATGCAGGAATCAAACGTGGCTCCGCCCCAAGTCTCTAACGACCAGAAACCTATCTGATCAAGTTTGGATGCGATAGGCAGCATGTCCTCTATACGTAACCGCGTTGCGAATAGTGACTGATGGGCGTCGCGCAGGACGACTTCGGTAATGCCGAGTTTGGTACTAATGCTCATGGATATTCACTTCACTTAAGTGTTTTGCGCAAAGAGACAGCAAAAAATAGCGTGCTGTCGATTGTTTATTTGGCTCTATAGCGGTTTATTGCCGCAGAGATCACTGCAATGATCTCATCACCCTCTGTCCCGGATTGGGGAACAGCCAATTGAGGTGACAATGTTTCGCGAGTGTCATCCTTGAATATTGTTCGGACTAAATAGGCAACCGCACTCATTGCCAGGACCAAAATAGTCAAGAACACAAAGACACTCCCCATACCTAATAGCATTAGGTTTGCGCCTTCCATCAACAGATTGGATACTTGCATATTAGTTAGCCCTTATTCCCCTGCTTTCACTTTCCCTGGAACAGCATTAGATAGTTAAGTATTAGCAAAGACTTAATTCGGTGAGCATTTCTATGGGATATAGGGCGCT
>JAPHUE010000058.1 GCA_026196795.1 Sedimenticola sp. | reverse complement strand
GGCCGTCAGCAGATGATGCTCTGATGGCTTGTATTGATCATCATTGATGCCATAGACAATATTCAGCGCCCCCTCAGTGGGTGCCGCAACAATGACTTTCTTAACGCCCTGCTCGAAATAGGTATTAAGTGAGGCCGGCTGTTTATGATGTTTGCCGGTGGCCTCGATGACAATGTCACAGCCAGACCAGTCTGTATCACCAATGGCTTCATTGGAGGAGTAATCAAGATTTTTTTCATTAATAATCAATTGCTGGCTGTCGGCACTCGTCTCCTGATTCCAAGTGCCGTGTGCAGAATCAAACTTGAGCAGATGCGCTGAACCCACGGCATCCGTTGCGATCTCATTGATCTGTATAAAATCAAATTCGGGCATCTCCCAGCCCACACGTAAACCCAGTCGGCCCATGCGGCCAAAGCCATTGATTCCCACTCTTACTGACATCTTAGAAACACTCCCCTGCTTCTGGTTTTTATATAAAAGAACGCCTATCTCAAACGTTCAGTATTTGATTCACTTACTGAGAGGCCCGGTCTCTTTAAAACCACTGGCGAATCAGATCCGGTGCGGGTACACCTCCGGCATGAACCACTTTTCCCTCTATGACCACACCCGGTGTAGACATAACGCCATAGCCCATGATCTCGGCAATATCAGTCACCTTTTCCACGGTGATACTTACCCCGACTTCTTCTGCAACTTGGGCGACCAGCTTGGCAGTGGTCTCGCAATTCTTACACCCTGAACCCAGAATTTTTACCGTTTTCATTTCACTACTCCCTGCTCTGTTTTAGATAGTCGATGGTCATTTAATGCTTAAGCACTACAGACCTCACCGGGTCGATTAGGCATTTCCCTAAGCGCCAAGGCATCACTGGCAAATGGATCGATAGTGTGGACGCCCTTAAACGTCGTAGTGAGAATAGCGATCACCCACGGCGGTAAATCAGGATTGATTCGGTAATAGATCCACAAGCCCTCTTTTCGATCACAGACCAATCCGGCTTTTCGCAAACCGCCCAGATGGTGCGATATCTTCGGTTGCGGCAGTGCCAGAGCATGGGTTAATTCACAGACACAGAGTTCGGGGTGACTCACCAATAACGCAAGACACCTGAGTCGGGTTGTATCGGAAAGTGCTCTGAATAAGGATTCAGGCTGCATATCGAAAACTCACTATATCTAGATTGGTCGATGTATTTTATATCGACCAATCTAGATATAGCAATAGAGAAAGCGCAAATGGAAGTAAGCTGGTTTAAATCTAATTTTGATTTTTGATGGACAAAATCACTTGAAACAAAAAAGCCCACTAAGATGTGGGCCTTTTTGATGGATTACTTTGATACTGAATACGATCTATCTTTTCCTGGGCATTATCTCAATTCAGGAGCAGAGTTGAGACCCGCCCTGCTCGAAACAAAAGAAGCAGCCCCCGCACCAATTCGTTTGGCAAATCGCTCAAACACATCCTCGGCCAAAGTAAAATCAACCAGTGTCTCAGCCTTTATCAGCTCTCTGGCCACGTAACTACTACTGCCCATACCGTCAGCCAAGCCTAATCTTATACTCTCCTCACCTGACCAGAACAGCCCGCTGAAGATCTTGTCATTGGAGATAAGCCGCTCACCCCGCCCCTCTTTTACTTCCTGGATAAACTGTTGATGAACCTGATCAAGCATCGTCTGTACGTGCTGTTTTTCATCCTCTTTCAATGGAGAGAACGGATCAAGGATGCCTTTATGTTCACCGGCTGTTAGCAACCTGCGCTCCACACCCAGCTTTTCCATCCCCTGCTCAAAGCCAAAGGTACTCATCAGTACGCCAATCGAACCAACAATACTGGCCTTATCCACATAGATCTCATCAGCCGCAACCGCAATATAATAACCACCAGAGGCGGCCATATCTGTCACAACGGCATAGACAGGGATCTCTTTATGTTTCTCTTTCAGTCGTTTGATCTCATCATTGATATAGCCGGCCTGTACGGCACTGCCACCGGGGCTGTTGATGCGTAGAATCACCCCTTTGGTCTTTTTATCTTCATAGGCGCTTCGTAAAGCGGCAATGATATTATCAGCACTGGCTTCGCTGTCATCAGCAATAACGCCCTTGATCTCGATAATCGCGGTATGCTCTTTGACTGCCTTCAAAGACCCTTCAGGTAACAGATCAGGCGTCCATAGCACCACTATTGTTACCAGATAGGCAAACGTCAGCAGTTTAAAAAAGATGCCCCAACGACGGGACCGGCGCTGCTCTACAATTGAGGAGGTTGCCAGCTTCTCCAGCAATTCACGCTCCCAGCCATCCTTGCGTTTTACTTTTTCCTGTTCCACGTTATCCATTTCACTCACTCTGGTTTATTGTCTCTATAGGGTTTGGGTGGATTGCTCCAGCCAGTGGGTCAATTCGGCTATATCATCCAGACAGCCCAGCGGGTTGAATTGATTGAGTCGCTCTACTTCATGAACGCCGTAACTGACAGCCAATCCATGTGTTTGGGCATTTATAGCCATCTGCAAGTCATACTCGGTATCACCAATCATCAGTGTCGCTTCCGGCTCTACACCCAGTTCATCCATGATCTGCAGTAACATCTGAGGGTGGGGCTTGGAGAAGGTCTCATCGGCGCAGCGTGTAGAATGAAACAGCGGTTTCAGGCCCGTCTCATCCAAGACCTTATTCAGACCCGGTCGTCCCTTACCCGTTGCAACAGCCAGTAGATAGTCCTGTTCTGCCAGGCGATTCAACACCTCAAGGGAATTTGGAAACAGCAGGGAGGGCGTGCTGTCTTCATTCAGAAAGTAGCGGCGATAGTGATCAATAAACTGCTCTTTAAAGCGATTATCCGACCCAGGAAACAGCATCTCCAGGGCCTCTTTAAGCCCCAGGCCGATAATATTCCGAATCTGATCGTCCGTGGGACATTCAATTTCAATATCCCGGGCGGCACCTTTTACACAGGAGACAATCCGCGCCTCGGAATCCATCAAGGTGCCATCCCAATCAAATACCAGGAGTTTAAAATCTCGTTTCATCTGTTTACTACTCGTTTATTGACAGATAACGGTTTATTTGAGGGCAGAGAGCACTTTATTCAATGCCGGCTCAACGGGGGCTTTAAAGTATTGATCCTGTTTTTCATCTGGCCAGCGAAAACGAAGTGTTTCGGCATGTAAAAACAGGCGTTTCAGCCCCAATCCCTTTATCTGCTTGTTGGCTTCGCTATCACCATATTTCTCGTCACCCAGTATCGGGGTTCCCAGGTGAGCGGTATGCACCCTGATCTGATGAGTACGTCCCGTCATCAGACGTGCCTCTACCAGCATCCGGCCGCTGTAGCGTTCTCTGACACTAAAGCGAGTCAATGATTCCTTTCCTCTGGGGTCAACCATCACCACACGCTCCCCGCCCTGCAGAGTATTTTTCAGCAACGGCACATCCACATCGATGCGATCCCTATTCCAGGAACCATTTAGCAGCGCGATATACCGCTTATCGATGCCATTGGTACGCATCAGTTCGTGCAGAGATCGAAGTGCACTGCGTTTTTTGGCAATGAGCAGGCAGCCTGATGTATCCCTATCCAGACGATGCACCAACTCAAGCTGTTTTTCATCCGGACGCATCTGCCTGAGTGCCTCAATCACACCAAAATTGAGCCCACTACCACCGTGTACAGCCAAACCAGAGGGTTTATTCAGCACTATGATGCGTTTATCTTCAAAAATAATGCCCCCCGCCAAACGGGTCAATAAACGGTCATCCAGCCGGGCCGGGGCATCTTTTTCCGGGACGCGAACTGGCGGAACCCGGATCTGGTCTCCGACTTTAATTCGGTACTGGGCTTTTATTCGCCCCTTGTTGACACGGACCTCACCTTTACGAAGGATTCGGTAGATGAGGCTTTTGGGTACACCCTTAAGATAGTTAAGCAGGAAGTTATCGATTCGCTGACCATCGAACCCTTCTTCAACAGTTAGGATATGGACCGAGCTTTGGTTTCTTTGTGGTTCTGACATGCGCAGGATAATACCAGCTTAGACTGCCTGACCCATAGAAAAACCACTTTCATGCCCGTTATTTAAACCATATCCGTTGATCTGTCGGCGAATAATTCACCCATCTGTGTGCTACGTAACCCTCTGACTGATCATCCTATTTGCTGCACTTGCCGAAGACAGCTATAATCCCGCGTTAGCGGTGAATTTAGCTAATAGGGCTATCTGTTTCTGCTATGAGCTAACTGAATAAAGAACGTACACCTTCACTAAGCGTCATATACATTGAAGAGTGACGTTCAGTTGATGCCGGCGATCAGATCTCTCACAACGGTGAGATAGATCGATCAGTACACTTTTGTACTCTGCCAAAGGCACAACAAAAGAACGCATCGAGCCTAACAGCTGGCGATGTACATAATTAACGGCGCGCTTAAAGCTGCTGCCATGTTGAACAAGCCGTTTAGCTATTCAAACATGTGAGCAGTCCTGATTTTAAATAGGAACCAATGTACTGGGAGTTGTCCGGTCGATCCTGAAAGCAAGGGTCCCTGGTACCTATTTAAGTGTAGAGCGCGCCCAAGGAATATCACAATATGAAACGCATGTTAATCAACGCAACTCAGCCTGAGGAGTTGCGTGTAGCCATCGTGGATGGCCAAAAACTTTTTAATCTCGATATAGAAACCGCTGGACGCGAACAGAAAAAAGCCAATATATACAAGGGCAAAGTAACACGTGTAGAGCCAAGCCTTGAAGCTGCCTTTGTTGAGTATGGATCTGAACGCCACGGCTTTCTCCCCCTTAAAGAGATCTCCCGTAACTATTTTACTGACTCTGCCCGTGAGTCTGGTGGACGTGTCCAGATTAAAGACGCCATCAAAGAAGGACAGGAAGTTGTCGTACAGATTGAAAAGGAAGAGCGGGGAAATAAAGGCGCGGCACTAACCACCTTTATCTCGCTGGCAGGACGTTATCTGGTACTTATGCCCAATAACCCTCGGGCGGGTGGCATATCTCGACGTATCGAGGGCCAGGAAAGAAACGATCTGCGTGATGCCATGTCAGGCTTGGAGATTCCAGACGGATCCGGGTTGATTGTGCGCACCGCAGGAATTGGTAAAAGCCAGGAAGATCTGCAATGGGATCTGAATTACCTGTTACAGCTTTGGGATGCCATTGAGTCATCTGCAAAAGAGAAACCATCCCCCTTCCTGATCTATCAGGAAAGTAATGTCATCATTCGCTCTATCCGTGACCATTTGCGTCAGGATATTGGTGAAATCGTCATTGATCACCCTGAAGTTTACAAAGAAGCCTGCGAATTTATTGAGCAGGTAATGCCGCATAATCTACGTAAACTGCGTCACTACACTGACGAAGTGCCACTCTTCAGTCGCTACCAGATAGAGAGCCAGATTGAGTCTGCCTTCCAGCGTGAAGTGAGACTGCCTTCCGGTGGCGCCATCGTCATCGATCATACAGAAGCACTTACTTCTGTTGATATCAACTCCGCCCGCTCTACAAAAGGTGCGGATATTGAAGAAACCGCTCTCAATACCAATCTGGAAGCCGCTGACGAAATCGCACGTCAACTAAGAATGCGTGATATGGGTGGACTGTTCGTTATCGATTTTATCGATATGACGCCAACCAGAAATCAGCGTGAAGTTGAAAATCGGCTAAAAGAAGCCATGAAGCAGGATCGCGCCCGGGTTCAGCTGGGGCGCATATCCCGCTTCGGACTGCTAGAACTTTCACGGCAGAGACTACGTCCCTCTCTGGGTGAGTCGATGCTGCATGTCTGTCCACGCTGTGACGGACATGGCTTTATTCGCGGTGTTGAATCCCTGGCCCTCTCGGTACTTCGCATTATCGAAGAGCACGCCATGAAAGAGAACACCCTGCGCATTAATGCCCAGCTGCCTGTTGATGTAGCGACGTTCCTGCTTAATGAAAAACGTCAGGCGATTCATGATATTGAGCAGCGCCAAAGCGTGAATGTTGTTCTGATTCCGAATGTTCATCTGGAAACTCCTCACTATGAAATTGAACGCATACGTGATCAGGATATGCCAGAAGATGCCGAGGAAACGGCCAGCTATAAATTGATGGTTGAACCGGAAGACAAGACCCCTGACTTTGCCAAACCAAATACCGAAACACCTGAAGAACCCACTGTAAAAAGGTTTGTGCCCTCATCACCTGCCCCAACACCTCAGCCCAAGCAGGAGATCACTCAGGAGCAGCCCAGGGAGAAAGGCTTTTTCAGCAAACTCTGGAAGGCGATTATTGGTGGTGATTCAGAAGTTAAACCAGCCGAACAAACGCCAGAGCCTGTAAAACGCAGCGCCCCCAAACGTGCCGAATCAAAAGGCCGCGACAGACGTGCGCGCTCTAATCAAGACGATAATAAGCGTTCAAATGCCAATCGGCCATCGAAGCCAAAGCAGGCCAGCAAAAAGAAGGGCGATGACACTCGTTCACAGCCTAACCAACGTAAGGCCGACAAGTCTGACACAAGACAGGCGCCGAAGAAGGATGGGGCGAATCAGAACAAGGAAGAGGCAACAGCCACTAACACAAATGGCCCCGCCAATGAGCAGGCAACACCAACTGCAAATGATGAACCCAAGCGCAGTTCGCGTCGGGGTCGTCGTGGCGGTCGTCGCAGACGCAAAACTAATCCTAACGAAAATGAGTCTACCGAACAGACAAGTCAGGTCAATCAGGAACAGCCCCAACAGGCCCCTGTCGCTGGTGAAAAACAGTCGGATGATACTGCTCAGAAGAGCAAACCTAAATCCAACAGAAACCAGCGTTCACGCAAGCCTAGAAATCAGAATGAGGCGGACGATAACAGTAATCAGGCCCCTGATGCGACAAAGGTAGCTGAAAAGAGCTCACAGGAATCTAAACCGGAGCAAGCGAAGAAACCTGACACGGGTTCGCAAAAGCCCACGGCGGATCAAACAGGCAATAAAGCTGAGTCTGTGGAAAAAGCCGTTGTTACAAAACCTGCTGCCAGTGCAACGCCTGAAAGCACGAAGGCTGTAGCACCTGAAGTGACGGCTGATAAAGCAAGCAAACCCCCAGTAACTGAAAAAGCTAAACCGGTGACTCCCTCCTCCGAAACGGCTAAAGCACCTGAGCAGAAAACGGCCACAAGCAACAAAACCAGTAATGAGCCGGTATTACGTCAGGTGGTGACTAATCCCGCCTCTGTTAAAGCCATGGAAGCAGCACCAACTGCACACAAGCCTGCCCAAGAGAGGCCGAACCCCCCTGTTGCTGCCAAAACTCCAGACCCTAAACCGGTTCCAACACAGCCGTTGCGCCAGGTTGAAACTAAACCAACGGCAGTAAAACCTGCCGCGCCCGCAGCCACCGCACCCAAGCCGGCTGCAACTCCAGCACCTGAACAGAAACCAGTTGCGGCCCCTGCTGCCGTTAAAAAGCCTGAACCAGCACAACCATTGCGTCAGGTTGAGACTAAATCGCGAACCGAGAGCAGTTCCGCACCTGAAGCATCAGCCAAGACCAGCCAGGCTGCCGCTTCTGCAAAGCCAGAAATAAAGCCGGCAGGAGACAACGAGTAGTTCGGATTTATTGAGTACATAAAAAAGGCAGGTGGCCACTGGTCACCTGCCTTTTTAACGACACGGCACAGTCAGTTACATAAGAAGTATCAGAGTTGGTGTTCCCGCCTTATATGCTCCAATAACGCTTCAGAAGCACCCTGGATCAGGTCAAATACTTTATCAAACCCCTTACTCCCGCCATAATAAGGATCAGGGACTTCTTTGCTTCCAAGCTTTGGGGCGAAGTCCAATAATAAATGCAGTTTTTTCTTTCCTTCAGCCGGTGCAATAAATTGCAGGTTTGATAGATTGTCCTTATCCATCGCCACAATATAATCAAATAGATCGAAATCTTTTCGTTCTGTCTGACGAGCACGCTGACCGCTCAAGTCGACCCCACGCGAAGCCGCCGTCTTCTGTGATCTGGGATCGGGTGAGTTGCCAACGTGATAAGCATGCGTTCCGGAAGAATCAACCAGGATATGCTGCTGCAGACCAGCACGCGCCACTAAATCTTCAAACACCCCATGTGCCGTTGGCGAACGACATATATTGCCCATGCAGACAAACAGAACAGACACTTTTTTCATAATCAGTAATTCAGCGATTAGTTAGACAATTAAATACTACACACATCATATATATGTTGATCATGCAATTAATAGATCGTAGCCTATAATAAGGTTTACATCATAGTCTTCAATATGGATTCTAGCATTATGGGATGGTTTATTAAGCGGAAAGATGAACCGGTAGCATACGACCAAGTGCAAAAGATGCAGCTCAAAAGAATTTCAGAGTACCAGCCATTCATTCTTGTCAGGATAAGTCGTTGCGGCTGTAAGACATCAATTCATCAGATGGATAATACATTCTTGATCAGCGAGGCTCCTAAGCTCCCTTTAGTCGGCTGCACATCAACCGATTGTCGTTGCGTGTATGAAGGAATTGTTGATAGAAGAAAGAATAAATCGCGCCGATTCAGAGTAGAAAGAAGACGGACTTTCCGGCAAGGCCTTGAGAGACGCGCTAGTCATGGACGTAGAAAAAGCGATCTACTCATGAGCTATCAACATTATTAGTACAGAGGTACACACTTTCTTATTCAGGCAATTGCAAGGTCTTTTAAGTTTATGTTTTTTGCTACATGACGTCGTGCCTCACCTTTATTTATAACCCCATTTTTTTATCAATGCTCACCCTATGAGATTACTAAAGTGAATGACCATGCTTTCTTACATCGTTTACGTACCTTAATAGGTTACCACTTTAACCACGAAGGGAGAGAATGGGTATTGCATGAGATATTAAGTGATGAAGGCAGTGTGGTTCTTGCAGATCCAACAAGTCAGGCAATTATCCAGGCCAACCTGTTTGGTGAACCATCACGTAAAGGGCCTGAGACAGTAATAATTCCACTCTATGGTGACTCACCCGATACGCTTTCGGAAGAGTTACTTGAACTGCTGGCTAATAAAATCGTAAAAGAAGAAGTGGACTGAATTCAGTCAACGTTCTTGTTGAACTGTTGATTGATCCGGTCGAGATCTTGCTGGGTATCAATACCCTGACCGGGCATCTCGGCGGCCTCACTGACGTGAATACGCTCCCCCTGCCAAAGCACCCGAAGCTGCTCTAGCGACTCAATAGTCTCCAAAGGGGATGGGGGCCAGGTTACATAGCGTGCGAGAAAACCGACACGATAGGCATAGAGTCCAATATGCCGATAAAACCCCGTCACTTGTTCCGGTATCATTGATTGATCCGAAAACTGTTCTCTATCCCAGGGAATCGGGGCACGACTAAAATAGAGTGCATAACCCTTTTGGTCGGTCACCAGCTTGACAACATTGGGGTCGAATAACTGCGCCTTTTCTGTCAAGCCGGCACAGAGCGTCGTCATTACCGCATCCTGATGGGCATGCATATCCTCTGCAACTTGCAACAGTAATGCAGACGGCATATCAGGCTCATCACCCTGAAGATTGACCACTATCTCATGGGCTGACCAGCCGTAGACCCTAGCGACTTCTGCAATACGGTCTGTACCACTCCTGTGATCAGGATTGGTCATACAGACTTCACCACCAAAACTGCTGACACAATCGGCAATCCGTTTATCGTCAGTCGCCACCACCACCTGCTCTGCCCCACTCTGCAATGCACGTTCATGTACCCACTGAACCATGGGTTTACCACCAATATCAAGAAGTGGTTTACCGGGCAGTCGGGTTGATGCGTAGCGGGCAGGAATGACGACTTTAAAGTTCATTAGAACTCCAGAAACAGGGGTGATTCAAATACAGTGGATTTACTCGACTTCTTCATCAGCAGGAAGTTTTCGTGCTTCATCTTCCAGCATGACCGGAATGCCATCGCGAATAGGGTAAGCCAGACGATCTGCCCTGCAGATCAGTTCACTGCCTTTGCGATTGTAGGTCAACTTACTCTTGCAGAGTGGGCATACCAGTATATCCAGTAGTTTTTTATCCATCGTTGAGTTCTCTAATCAGTTTGTCCAGTTGTTGAATGAAATCCCTATCCAGCTCGGCACTGACTTCCAGATACCAGTGACGCTGTTGGGAAAACGTGACGCATTTTACCGCATCTTTCTCAGTAATAATCACTGGCCGATCATCGTTGGGTGAGATTTCAGCTTCGCTGAATTTATGATGATCGGGATAGGCGTGTGTTTCAACCTTCATGCCTAATTGAGTGAGTGTATTGAAAAAGCGCTCAGGATTACCGATTCCAGCCATCCCGTGAACTGATTGACCCTGAAATTGCGTCGTTGACACCCGGCGTTGATCTTTAAGATTGACCAGATCACCCGTTGTCAATGTCATACAGTGACCTGCAAAACGGGATATCCCATCAGTAACCACCCCATTAAAAACCACCAGGTCTACTTGGCTCAATCGACTGGCACGCTCCCGAAGGGGACCTGCAGGAAGACAGAAGCCATTACCTAACCCTCGCACACCATCAATGACCGCTATTTCGATCTTCCGACCCAGTGCATAGTGTTGCAGACCATCATCAGAGATAAGTATGTCGCAGGATGAATTTTTTAACAGAGCATGACCGGTGGCTGGTCGATCAGGCCCCACCCAAACAGGACAGCCACTGCGTTGCGCCAACATAACGGGTTCATCCCCTACTTCCTGGGGGTTGCTGTCAGCAGTAACCTGGATTGGCCATTCAGATGCACTTCCACCATAGCCCCGGGAAATAATGCCCGGGCTGTAGCCCTTCTCTCGCAAATACGCTGCCAGCCAGATCACCAGCGGCGTCTTCCCTGTGCCGCCAACGGTAATATTGCCTACGATGATGACAGGTACAGGGAGATGCCGGGTAGGTTTAAAATTGAATCGATAGGCCAGTCGGCGTAGCCAGCTTATGAAACAGAACAGCCAGGAGAGCGGCAGCAGTAGTATTGAGACCGGATTAACGCTGTACCAATAATGATCGAGTCTTTTCACAGACGAATCATTCAGTCTCTACCGGCTGCTTGCCGGGAAAGGTCATATTAACAAAGCCCAGCTGGCTGGTGACATCCATTACCTTGAATACGGACTGAAAATCGGCACGGGCATCTGCCTTGATAATGACTGGCAGATCGCGTCGCAGGCCAGCGGCCTTCTCAATAGCACTTTTAAGTGTGTCCGAATCAGTATTTACCACCTCACGTTCATCAACATAGAAGCGGCCATTGGCATCCACCGTTATCTGTAAGACTTTTTCCTCTTCGACCTGTTCATCCTGTGTGGCTGCTGTGGGCAGCTCCACTTTTATACGGGACTCTTTATCGAAGGTGGTTGAAACCATGAAAAAGATCAGCAGCAGAAAAACCACGTCGATCAGTGGGGTCAGGTTAAGCTCTGGAGACTCTTTACGATGTGGACGAAGATTCACCTGATCACTCCTGCTCGCGCTCGCCCTGCATCACCTCAACCATTTTCAGTGCCTGCTCCTCCATCTTTACCACCAGCCGTTCTACACGACCACCAAAATAACGGTGGAACATCAGGCTCGGAATAGCCACAGAGAGGCCTGCAGCCGTGGTAATCAATGCCTCGGAGATACCACCGGCCAATACGGTCGGATCTCCGACACCAGCGGTCATAATGGCTGCAAACACCTTGATCATGCCAATGACCGTCCCGAGGAGACCGAGTAGTGGCGCAATTGAGGCGATGGTACCAAGGGTATTGAGGTAACGTTCCAGCTCATGTACGACTTGTCTCCCTACCTCCTCAATGGCCTCTTTCATGATAATTTTGGAGTGTTGTCGATTCACCAGCCCGGCCGCAAGAATGCGCCCCAGTGGAGAGCCCTCTTTAACAGTAACCACATGGGCATTCGTCAGCTGGCCTTTGCTGTGCAGTTGCCAGATCTGCGCCACCAGATTATTCGGTATCACACGCTGTGAGCGCAGTGCCCAGAGTCGCTCGATAATTATGGCCATTGCTACAATTGAGCACGCGATGATGGGCAGCATCAGAATACCGCCGGCTTTTACCAGTTCAAACACCTTCTCGATTCCCTCTGGAGTTTAGTTTTACTGTATCCGGGGCATTCGCCCCATCAGATACGCTGTATCATACTGTATTACAGACCCCGATCAAAAGCTGTTAGAGCGATCCCTTTTTAGGATGAGCTTTTCATCCAATATCTTTTTGTCGATATACGATGGCTCCAGGGTCCCTGTATTGTTCCATCAGGCTGAATAATAAATGAAATCGCGCCTGCTTCAGCCGTATTAAACAGGGCGACCTGAGCCTCTTGCCAACGCTGACGAACCTGATCACGGGGGAATCTGTAGCGATTTAGATAACCCGCCGAAATCAATCCATATTCAGGCTGGGTCAGTTTTATAAATGCATTGCCGGATGAACTGGCACTGCCATGATGAGGCACAGTGACCACAAGCGATCTTAATTTTTCTTTATAGCGCTTTACCAGTGAGGCCTCCGCTTCTGATTCAATATCACCAGTTAATAATATCTGGCCTGATTTATTTCGAATAGCCACCACACAGGAGGCATTATTTCCACGCCAATGATGGTTGTTCTCTGGATGTAATAGCTCGAAGTCTACACCATCCCACGTCCAGTGCTGACCCGCCGCACATGGGGTTGGATTTCCAACCAAAATTCGCTCTGGCTCACCACTAATCAAGGAAGTACCTGGAAACTGATCCAGAACGGCCCCCAGACCGCCACGGTGATCACTATCACCATTACTCACAATTACCCTATCAAGATGCTGGATTCCACGTGAGCTAAGAAAAGGGATGACAACCCGCTTTCCTGTATCAAAACCGGACGGAAAACTGGGCCCGGCATCATAGAGCAGTACATGGTGGGCTGTTTCCACAACTACTGATAACCCCTGCCCTACATCCAGCATAGTGACGCGAACCGCTTCCGCAGGAAGTGTTACTGGCTTATAAAAAAGAGCCGGCAAGGCCAGCAGCAGAGCTAATCGCCTACCAGGAATGGCCGACGGTAAGAGAAACATCAAAACAGCGCACAGAAGCCCCATGCTCATCCATAGCGGCGCTTCAACCAGAGTTGGCAGGTTATAGTTGTAGGCGGCCGCCCCTGACAAGAGCGTTTCAACCTGACTTATCAACCAGGCTGCAAGATTGATTAGGCTAGCTCCTGCAAAGGGCCACACAAAAAGTAGCAATACAGCGCAAAACAACAGTGGGACTAGAATCAGAGAAAACAGAGGAACCATGAAGATGTTAACAGCAGGCGAAATCAGTGGAACCTGAAAACCGAGTAGTATCAGTATCGGCGCCAAACCAAGGGCGACAACCCATTGCATCCTGATCAAGTCCCGGATTAACCTTCTCCCGCTGCTGCGCTGTACCTGCATTCCAAGCAGAATAACAAAGACAGCACCAAATGAGAGCCAGAAACCGGCAGAGATAACAGCAACAGGATCAAGCACAACAATAACAAACAACGCCGTGGCGAGACTCTGAAACGGCTGAACTCTCCGCTTTAGAAGCACACTCCCCATCACAACAGCCAGCATAATCAACGCACGTGTACAGGGAGTGGCGAATCCGGCCAGCCCAGCATAAACAAACCCGGCAAAAAGGGCCGTCAGGGCAGCAAACTGGGGCGCCGGTAGAATATGACAGCCGCTGTTGAATCGACGCCACACGCCTTGGCCCACAAAAAAGAACAAACCCGAAACAATGCCGATGTGGAGCCCGGAAATGGCCATTAAATGGTTAGTACCGGTCTGACGAAACAGATCCCACTGGGATGATGAGATTTGGCTCCTGTCACCAATTATCAGGGCCAAAATGATTCCGGACACCGATTTATCATTTACATGCTGAGTGATCTTATGTCCTATCTCCTCACGTAACCGATTTAAAATATGTGTAGTACCGGCTGGTGCAATTCGATAGTTATCCCCGTCAGCTCTCACGTAGCCTGTGGCGCGAATACCTTTACTGTATAGTGTTCGTTCATAATCATAGCCCCCTGGATTGGACAAACCATGGGGCCTCTTCAGACGTACCAGAAACTGCCATTTCTCACCGGCAGAAATCAACGGTGCATTTTTATACCAACTTACCAACAACCGTTCAGGGAAAGATTTTGATTCTCCCTGATACGTCATTGATTCAACTTTTAATTCAAAACGGGTACGCTCAGAGGCGCGATCAGGTAATGATGCAATAACACCTGTCACAATAAGATCAATACCCTGCAGCTCCTGATCCAACTCGGAACTGAGTGTCATGTGCCCATGAAATGCGGCCCAAAGAAAGCCCGTAAAAAGAAAAAGCGTTGTTTGTATGAAGGCATGGCGTCGAAACAACCCGATGGCGCATAGCAACGGGATCAGCGCTCCGATGACCAACAGAGGGGGTAATGCTGATTGAAACTGGAGTACTACTACCCCAATCACGAAGGCGAGTGTTTTTTGGATCATCTTCCTTCCCTGGATGGATGATTACTAGAGCACTTGAGAACACTTTAAATCTTATTGCAGTTAAAAACCAGCTTTACGATTATCATTTGGAGAGATTTGAATACTTCGAGTTAAGTAACTGAAGAGAGCTGCCGATTGTATAGTTACTGGTCAAATGATGTTTAGCATGCTTCAATACCACCCGCCTGTGCAGGGGATTGAATGAGAATTGAGGTTGTATGCCCAAAAACCTGATTAAACGATTTACACCGAATCATCAATCGATCCGCAGTCACAAGCACTTAAAGGTTTTTGGTCAACTGCTGCATGACCCAAACCTGTGGCACATGAATCGTCGTTCCGTTGCGGGTGCCTTTGCCGTCGGTCTGTTCTGGGCCATGATACCCATACCCTTCCAGATGATTGCGGCCGCAGCTACTGCGATACCTACCCGTGTCAACATGCCTCTGTCAATAGCACTGGTCTGGATATCCAATCCGCTCACCATGCCACCCATGTTCTATTTTAACTACCTGGTTGGAACCTGGATTATGGATGAGCCTGTCATGAACGGCCATTTTGAACTGACCATGGAGTGGTTCACCCAGAGCATGAGCAACATATGGCTGCCTCTCTATCTGGGCAGTTTTGTCTGCGCGGCTATTGCTTCGGTTCTGGGTTATCTGGGGATACGTGGTCTATGGCGTATGCATATTATCAGCCATTGGAAAAACCGCCGGAAAAAGTGAATCAAGCTTATTGATTCTCAAAACTGCCCAGGACGCCATCCGCAAGAGTCAGTACTCTATCCATGCTTTCAGCCAGTCTCATATCATGTGTTACTACGATAAAACTGGTATCAAGATCTCTGTTCAGTTCCAGCATCAGATCATAGACTTGCCGAGCAGTTTTCTGATCAAGATTGCCTGTTGGCTCATCAGCCAGTACACAGCGGGGATTATTGACCAGGGCTCTGGCCACGGCTGCACGCTGCCGCTCACCACCTGAAAGCTCGCCGGGCTTATGGCCAACCCGATGCTCTAGGCCAACTCGTCGCAGCATCTCTTCTGCCCGCTTGTGGGCCTGCTCTACACTGCTTTCACCGATTAACAGAGGCATCGCCACATTTTCCAACGCGGTAAACTCAGGCAACAGATGATGAAACTGATAGACGAATCCCAATGAGCGATTTCGCAACACACCGCGAGCCCGTTCTGACAACCGGTTTAACTCCATGCCATCAACGAGAACCGCACCACTGGTTGCTTTATCCAGTCCACCCAGGCAATGCAATAAGGTACTCTTTCCAGAACCAGAACTCCCTACTATGGCAATTCGCTCCCCCTTATTGACACTCAGGGAGACACCCTTCAGGACATCGACATTAAGATTGCCATCTTTAAACGTACGGGTCAGCTCCTGGCAGGCGATAACTGTCTGTTGATCACTCATAACGTAGCGCCTCGGCAGGCTGCGTCCTGGAAGCACGCCAGGCAGGATACAGTGTAGCTACGAGCGTAATCAGGAAGGCGCTGACACTGATCATTCCGACATCATTCCAATCCAGTTCGGACGGAAGTGTACTGATGTAATAAATATTTGGATCCAGGAAGTTGACACTAAAAGCTTCTTCAATCGACTTTACCAGTGATTCAAGATTGAGCGATAACAGAATTCCACCCACAATACCCAAAACGGTACCTACAAATCCGATAGTGGCGCCTTGAACCATAAAGATACCCATGACACTGCGAGGTGAAATGCCCAGGGTACGCAAAATGGCAATATCGCTCTGCTTATCCGTCACCACCATGACCAGCGTTGAGACTATATTAAATGCCGCGACGGCCACGATTAAGAACAGGATGAGGGACATCATGCGTTTTTCCGTTCTTAACGCACTGAAAAAATTCCTATGCTGATGGGTCCAGTCACTCACGCGGTAGACCCCGGGTAAGGACTTGGCCAGCTCTCGGGATACCTGAGGAGCAAGATAGAGATCATCCAGCTTCAGCCGCACGCCCGTTACTCCCTGATCCATCTTCAGCAACTTGGCGGCATCCTGCATATGAATGAGAGCCAATCCTCGATCATACTCACCCATACCCACTTCAAAGATGCCGCTAACAGTAAAGCGCTTCAAACGTGGCATCGCACCTGCAGGGGTAACCCGGATCTGCGGGGTAACGACAGTGACCTTGTCACCCACACTGACACCGAGTAGCAGTGCCAGCTCTTTACCCAGAATGATGTCAAAACTACCCGCTTCCAACTCATCCAGACGACCCATAAGCATGTGATCACCCACCTCGGAAACACGAGGCTCATAGCCTGGAAGAATGCCACGCAGAATCGCACCATTCACCTTTTGCCCATTCGTCAGCATGGTCTGGGCCTCAATAAAGGGGGCTTGACCAACAACATGGGGATGATTGGTCGAGAGGCGCATGGCCTCTTCCCACTCAATCAGGTTGTTCTGATAAGAGGCAATAGTGGCATGCGAGGTCATTCCGAGAATTCGTTCACGGACTTCCTTGTGAAACCCATTCATAACTGAAAGTACGGTAATCAGTGCCACCACACCCAGCATGATCCCCAGCATGGAGATCATGGAGATAAATGAAATGAAGTGGTTGCGACGCTTCGCGCGTGTATATCGCAATCCGATATAAAGTTCTAGAGGCTTATACATAGGGGCGCATTAAACCATATTCTGAAAAGAAACACCTTTGTGTTTCGGGATCTAGATCAAAATGCTATATTTTACTTTAGAGAATTTGAGGACAGGAGTTCCAAAATCATGAAATCCATAACAACACTGTTTCTGATCACTGCGCTCACAGCCATTGCCCCACAAAGTATGGCGGATGTACTCCTGCTCGATGCCATCACCGAGGCCCCGGCCAACAGCAGTGAGGGACTTCCCCGTCCCCGTACCGGTCAGACAATGGATAGCGTGCGGTCTCGCTTTGGTGCTCCAGCCCAAGAGATGCCCTGGGTGGGTGAACCACCAATCAGTCGCTGGATTTATGACGATTTTACCGTCTATTTTGAGCATGAGCACGTCATCAATACCGTGGTACATCGTTAACTTTCCTACACCGGCAATCGCCGGTGTTTACAGGATTAATCTTGAAGCACAAATATAGCCTACCCGCTGAGTGGGCGGCGCAATCCGCCGTGATGTTAACCTGGCCACACCCGCAAACTGACTGGGCTGAACAACTGGAAGCGGTCGAACAGGTCTATCTCACTATCAGTCAACAGGTCACTCGTTTTCAACAGTTACTTATTGTCTGTAACAGTAGCCAGCACCAACAGCTTGTCTCAGAGAAAATCACCCGTTATGGGATCAATCCTGAACGGGTTAGTTTCGCGTTTGCAGACGCTAATGACACCTGGGCCAGGGATCACGCCCCCCTTACCTGCCTGGGAGACGCCGGCGCACTGCTTCTGGACTTCCAGTTTAATGGCTGGGGCGGGAAATACCCTGCTGACCTGGATAACCAGATCAATCAAACACTTTTCAGTGCCGGAACCTTCAGTGGTGCCCCCTATAAAACCATCCCCTTGGTGCTTGAGGGTGGCGCCATAGAGACAGATGGTCAAGGCACACTGTTGGCAACCCGCAGTTCGGTGTTGACCCAAAGTCGCAATCCCTCGCTTTCTGAAAAAGAGATAGAGGCACTGCTCTCCGCCGAGATGGGTTTCGATCACTACCTGTGGTTGAATCATGGGCATCTCACAGGTGATGATACCGATGGCCATATTGATACACTGGCGCGCTTTTCTGATCCCGCCACTATTCTCTACGCCACGGCCACGCCCGATGATCCTGATTTCCCTGAAATGGAAGCCATGGCAGGTGAGCTGAAAAAATTCAGGCAACACAACGGTCAACCCTACAAACTAGTCCCTCTTCCCCCCATACCGCCTATCACCGATGATTCGGGTGAAAGACTACCCGCTGGTTATGCCAACTTTCTGATTATCAATCAGGCTGTACTGCTTCCGGTCTATAATATTTCTCAGGATACTGCAGCCGTTGATTGTCTTGGAAGGTGCTTTCCGGGTCGGGAGATTATCCCGATAGACTGCATGCCGTTGATTCGGCAAAATGGCAGCCTGCACTGCATTACCATGCAGTTTCCAGAACAGGTAAGCATCAGCCGCTGATAACAAAGGCCAATAGGACTTTAGCGGACTGATTGAAGCACTGATCACAACAACCTATTTGTTTCTTGCTAGCGATAATCCCGCTCGGATGATGATAAAAATGGCACAATCGAAACAACTAAAAACAGCCCTGATTCAACATGCCTGTTCAGATAATCGCGAACAAAATGTGGCATTGATATCTGATAATATCATCCAGGCAGCCAACGATAACGCCAAATTAATCGTGCTTCAGGAGCTGCACAACAGCCTCTATTTTTGTCAAACCGAAGATACAGCACTGTTTGATCTGGCCGAAACCATACCGGGCCCCTCAACAGAACACTTCGCTGCACTTGCCGAAAAATTGGGTGTTGTGATTGTCACCTCGTTATTCGAAAAACGCGCTGCAGGCTTGTATCACAACACGTCGGTGGTGTTTGATTCAGACGGTTCACTTGCGGGCCGTTATCGCAAAATGCATATCCCTGATGATCCCGGATTTTATGAGAAGTTTTACTTTACTCCGGGCGATTTGGGCTTTAAGCCTATCCAGACATCGGTTGGCAAACTGGGTGTACTGGTGTGCTGGGATCAGTGGTACCCGGAAGCAGCCCGTCTTATGGCATTGTCGGGTGCGGAGTTACTGATCTATCCCACCGCTATTGGCTGGGATCCCAATGACAATAAGGATGAACAAAAGCGTCAACAGGATGCTTGGGTCACCGTCCAGCGCGGGCATGCCGTTGCCAATGGCATACCTGTACTCGCCTGTAATCGCATCGGTCATGAAACCGATCCATCCGGTCAGAGTGACGGCATCATCTTTTGGGGTCACTCATTTGTCTGCGGTCCACAGGGTGAGTTTCTGAGTGTGGCGGGCAGTAACGAAGAGATATTGATTACGGATGTTAATCTGGAACGGAGCGAATCCGTCAGGCGTATCTGGCCTTTCCTTCGGGACCGCCGAATCGATGGGTTTGCCGATTTAACCCGGCGTTATATAGACGAACCTTGAGGTAGCCAAGGCACTGTTTATTGCCTTTACTCTTTGTCTGTTTTTTTCGGCGTATCGAAAGGTACAACCGTAGAGGTGGGTTGTTCATCAACAAAAAAGGGGCGTGCTTGGGTTTCTCCCGCCTCTTCGCTCAACTCCTTTTCACGTGCGGTAATAAGACCAAGACAGACTCGCATATCCTGAATCGTCTCATCCGTTAACGGGTGACGCATGCCAGGAGGCGGCGTGGTATCCCGAATAACAGCGGTTAATACTTTACGCATGGCATGCAGAATATCCCGGTCTTTCTCTCTTTCCGAATTGATGACTAAACCTCCTCTTGTTGGCGACGTTTTTCCATCATCTCATGCACTAATGGGTTCAACAACATCTCCATCGCGAACTCCATCTTGCCACCCGGTACAACCAGACAGTTTCGACGAGACATGAATGAACCTTCGATTCGTTCAAGCAGATAAGCGAAGTCATGGTCTCTAGGTTCCTTGAAACTGATCACCACCATGCTTTCATCATTTTCTGGCACATCACGGGCATCAAAAGGGTTGGACGTATCAACAAGCGGTATACGTTGGAAATTGATGTCCGTGTTGGAAAATTGCGGCGTTATATAGTGTACATAATCATGTAGACGGTGCTGAATGGCATTACGCACGGCGTCCAGCGTATAGCCGCGGTTCCTGATATCGGTATGGATCTTCTGAATCCACTCCAAATTCACGATGGGTGTAACGCCCAAAATCAGATCCGCATAGCGAGCAACATCAATAGCATTATCAGCAAAGGCACCATGTAGTCCCTGATAGACCAGTAGATCGACACCATCGGGAATCGCTTCCCAGTCGGTAAACGATCCAACTGCTTTTCCATACTCGAGAGCCTGTTCTTCAGTATGGAGGTAGTGGCGGTAATTGCCTGTTCCATCCATTGTGAAGTCACGAAACAGTTTTTCCAGAAGATCCAGCTGATTACCTTCAGGGCTGAAGTGGCTGAGATAGCGCCCATCAGCGCAGGCCTGTTCAACCTTCTGAGCCATTTCATCGCGCTCATAGCGGTGAAAGGCACTACCGGAGACGATGAGATGCTTAATTTTCTCACGCCAAGCGATGTGGTTGAAGACATCACTGACCTTGTTCGAGCCGGAGCCTGATGAGCCAGTAATGACAATTAACGGGTTTTTAGTAGACATGGGCGAAACCGTAATACACTCCCCCGGTTGTTGCAATGCGCCAAGCATTCAATTTTTCTTATGCCACCAGAAACGTCAACTTATGGATATCGCCCTGTTTTATAAATGCTTTTTGTCAACTAACAATTAAGTCAGCCTTGCAAGGGTTGCTACCAGTAGATCCCAGAATCGCTGAACCGAGGGAATATGCATACACTCATCGGGCGAATGTGGATAACGAATGGTGGGTCCAAATGAGATCATGTCGAGCTTCTCATACTTTCCACCAATGATCCCACACTCCAAACCGGCATGGATGGCACCAATTTCTGCCGCTGTATCAAATATCTCCTGATAGGTTTGCTGCATGGTTTTCAGGATAGGGGAAGTCAGATTCGGCTTCCATCCTGGGTAGCGTCCATCAATAGTAGTATTGGCATCTATCAATCTGAACAGAGAGCGATGCACTGCGGTAAGATCATCTCTGGCAGAATCGACTGAACTCCGAACAAGGCTTTTGATTTCTACTCCACCCCCAGCAATCTTGACAATAGCCAGATTGGTCGAAGTTTCCACCAGATCGGGCATAGCATCACTCATTCGAAGGACGCCATGAGGAATAGCCACGATACAATCGAGCAGTTGTTGCTGCAGACTCATTGGCAGAGCCTCAACAGCCGTATTGTCCGGTGAAATCTCTGCGCTCAGATTTGGTTCCGATTGAATCAGCTCATTCTGGATCAGGCTGATCTGATCAGTCATATAATTTCTGAAGGCATTCGCATCAGATCCGGCGATGGCCACAACAGCCTCAGCTTCCCTCGGTATGGCATTACTCATGTTACCGCCAGAGACACGACAGAGATTAATCTCGAATTGTTGAGCCGCATTGGATAATAGTCGAAACAGTAATTTGTTGGCATTGGCACGGCCACGATGTATATCAACCCCCGAGTGCCCACCTTTCAAACCACGCACAGCGATTATATAGCCTACCCTCCCCGGCGCTATATTGTCTGGTGTATAGTCCAGCGTTGCCGTTACATTTGCGCCGCCTGCACAGCCTATACAGAGCACACCCTCATCCTCCGAGTCCATGTTTAACATGAACGAGCCTTGCAGCAAATCAGGCGTTAAACCAAAAACACCGGTCATTCCATCTTCTTCATTACTGGTAAACAACGCCTCTATAGGGCCATGTTTGATCTGTTTTGACTCAAGCACGGCCAAAGCAGCCGCTACACCAATACCGTTATCGGCACCCAACGTCGTGCCGCAGGCTTTGACCCAGTCCTTTTCAATGCGTACCTTTATCGGGTCTTTTGTGAAATCATGGTGTATATCAGCATTTGCCTGAGGAACCATGTCGAGGTGCCCCTGTAGTATGACCCCAGGCGCTTGTTCCATTCCAGGCGTTGCCGGTTTCCTGATCAGAATATTGTCACTCGCATCATGATGCGTATCCAAACCCAGGCGTTCACCCAGCTTAATTACGTGTGCCTGAACGGCAGACTCATAATGAGACGGACGCGGTATCTGGGTAAGCTGGTAAAAATGCTGCCATAGCAACGCTGGTGTGAGTTTGGATAGTGGATTTGTCATAGGCTTGCAGAGTAGAGCGTAATGACGCCATTGGCAATGAGAAATATGTCAATAAATCGTGTGCGATGAAAGCAAAGTCATCGTTGGGTGCAAGCCATGAAAAAGGCCGTGAAATATAAGGTCAGAAAAGCGTTCCAGCTGAAGTTACAACAAGAGAAACCCCAAATACCCAGCGTCCATTGCCACAATCAAAACGTTTCTAAGTCAACTCAACGCTGCAAACCAGCTTACCTGGGCAATCACTTCAGGAGAACAAAGATTTAGGTAACGCAAGCGGTACGATACACATGAAAACCACATAGCGTTCTACCCGAAGCAGATTACAAAACGGTAGAACATGCCTACAGTTATCCCGCCGAGAACAACTTATTCAATCCACCTTTAAAGACGAGCAATCTACGCGACCGACTACCTCTATTTCTCAGGCAATGATTATAACTTTAAATCGATTTCGGACTATTTACCCTACTAGCCCAGATTAAAAAAAGTACTCCGCATTAAAAAGACATACAATTAAAAGGTCCAAACACTGGAAAGAGCATATCGGCTGAGTGCTGATTCCACATAATTATCACGCATCAAGCCAATGGATTGAGGGTGAGTTTTTCTTCAAGATAAAGACTGGGACTATAAGGCACTGAAATCCCTTACAGCGACCTATAGCACGATCTATGAAAACCATACAGATGATTATGTATCAAGACCCCAGCTATATTTAGTTTTCAACAACCGGTTCGCTCAATCGACATAGCGAAATAAACCTTACAGCCATTTGATAACAGAGCTATCTAACCATGCCTTACCTGGAAAACTATCTGTCACTTATTAATCGCATTGACCAGAGCATTGCTGTACCAGCTATCAAGCGGATTCTTCTGCCAGAAAGCAATGCTTCAGAGGAGATAAAGGATAACTTTGGCTTTGTCATACTGGACGATGGCACGACCGGCCCTTTCTACACCTGTTTTGATAACACCCTGGAATGGCTACACCAACATGAACATCAGTTTATTGGTCAGTCGGCCGTATCAATTGCAGCTCAGCTGGATGGAACAAATATCCCCTTAAGTGCCCTTGCTCTGGGATCTTTCAACGCACTGAGCCAACATATTATGGCCAGGGCGGAGTTTGACCCCTCGATTATAGAAAAACGCGCCGACTCAGATATAACTGCCAATCATATTGGGATGGTCGGCTACTTTGGACCCTTGATTGAACGTTATATTCGCCAGGGTAAACGGGTCACTATTATTGAAAAACAGCCCGAACGTGTTCCGGAAGGATTACCAATTCAACTCCATGCATCACCCGAAGCACTCGCGACATGTGATTATATTCTCTGTACAGCATCCACCCTGATCAACAATACCATTGAATCCATCATCAGCGCCGCTCAAGATCCGTCAAAAGTCAATCTCATCGGGCCAAGCGCAAGCGGACTTCCCGATCTACTGTTTGATTTGGGTATTCATTCAACAGGTGGATTTATTGTCGATGATCTCGACGCACTGGTTCGTGCGGTCTCTTCTGGCGATTCCTGGGGCAATTCAGGACGAAAATACCAACTTACCCAAGCCACTTATCCCGGTGTTGACAGGCTATTGAAAACGATTAATAAAAAAACTTCATAATGATGACAGTTGTATTACAACACCTATCCCAATTATGCTAAGACAAACTAACCTGATGTGAGGTGCTTGCTGCATGACAACCAAACAATCCGTCGGCTACCACAGTATTGTAGCCGCACTGACTCCCGGCTCCATCACTCAACCAGCAACGGTACGTGCGGCAAATGTCGCCGCAAAACTGCACAGTGAAGTTACTCTGGCTCATGTCATGACAAACCAGCAAGATGCCGCCACAGAGAAGCAAACTGCTGAGGTTATTGCCCGATTAAGCAGGGATTTTTCCGAAATTGTCGGTATAAAAAGCACCCAGGGTGACTGGCTAGAGATTATTCGTTTAGCTGATGAAGTGAGTGGCGATTTGATTGTACTTGACCAGCCTGTCTATCGAGCGATTCACCCACTACTCACTATAAAAAATCAGGACGTATGTGATCATGGTGAGTGTGATGCCCTCGTGGTTAATGTTTCTGATGCTACAATCGACAACGCGCCTAAAGATTACCAACATATAGTGGTTGCTGCAGACTTGAATGACCAGGGTCTAATGACGATCTACAAAGCGGTCAGGATGGCAAAACGCTATCAGGCACGCCTGACACTGCTGAATATCATTGAAATGACTGGCCCAGAAAATAAGGAAGTAGAAGAAAACAGTAAGAAAATGCGGCTGAGGGGCCTGGAAGCCTTTACTGCAATTATCGAAGGTATCAAGGTTGAAAAAGCGGTTGTGGTGACCAAAGAGCCCATTGATCAAGCGATATGCCAGTTCACACGCGAACAGGGGGCCGATCTCACTGTTATTGGTTCCCATAAATACAAAGGATTGTGTGTAATACTCGGAAAAAAGGCCGAAAACGTAACCCACAACAGCCACAGTGACGTGCTAATTGTCCATGAATAAGCCTTAATTTCTGTCGATTAATTTTACAATCCGTATACTTAAGCTCAAACTGAAATTTTTATCTTATTGTATTTGCAGATTATTTACCTAAGTGGAACACAATTTGCTGTTCCCACTGGGGTTAACCATCTCGGTATTAAGCATGCATATACAAAAACTGCTCAGCCTGAGCCTGCTCTTCCTTTTCTCGACATGTTCCGCGTTAGCCGCAGAAGAACATCTCGATAAAGGTCAATTACGCCAATTGGCCGTTCAATATGAGCATGGCAGAGGGGTACAACAGGATTATCAGAAAGCCTTTAAAATGTATTGCATGGCAGCCGATCTAGGTGATCATGAAGCCTATTACGACCTGGGCTGGATGTATTTTAACAACCGTGGTGTTGAGCAAAACAAGGCCGTTGCAGCAGGTTGGTTTGAATTGGCAGCGCAGGCGGGAGACCCCTTGGCAGACCGCATGCTGACAGTTTTGGCCGGAATAGACCCGGAACTGGATAAAAACTGCATTTCGTTAAGTAAAGAACCACTCCCCAGTCGTCAACAGATCGAATCCTGGGTAGAGCTCTGGGCTCCCGAATATGGGCTGGATCCTGCACTGGTTATTGCCGTGATTGCCGCTGAATCGAACTTCAATTCCAAGGCACATTCTAATAAGAATGCACAGGGTTTGATGCAATTGATTCCAGCAACAGCGCGTCGCTTTGGTGTGAAGGACAGCTGGAATCCCGAGGAAAACATGCACGGTGGCATGGCCTATTTACAGTGGCTGGTTCAACGATTCAAGGGGGATGTCCGTCTCGTCCTTGCAGCATATAACGCAGGCGAAGGGGCCGTTGAAAATTACAGTGGCGTTCCACCCTATCGTGAAACGCAAAACTATGTGAAGAAAATTACCCGAAGCTATGACAAGCCTACCCATCCAGATATTGGTGATGTCACTATCCGCCTGGCCAGTCAGTAACTCAAATATAATCGAGCGGTAGCGCAGTCGTCGTCTTTTTCTGACTGAGCACGAAACTGGTATTTACAGAACGAACCCCCTTCAGTTTAAGCAGTTGTCCACTGAGCAGCAGTTCATAGTCGTCCATACTATGACTGACTATTTTCAGCAGATAATCATAACTGCCACTCATGGAACTGCATTCCAGCACCTGAGCAGACTCCTGTACAAACCGATCAAATACCTCCAGTGTCTCTGCATTATGGTTTTCAAGTGAGACCAGCGCATAAGCAAATACGTGTAGCCCAACTGATGAAGGAGAGATAAGCGTTACACGGGAGGTGATTATCCCCTCTTCTTCCAGACGTTTTACCCGACGCCAGCAAGGTGAAGGAGACAAGCCTACTTTTTCAGCCAACTCATTGTTTGTCAAACAAGAATCTGCCTGTAGCAGGGTGAGTATTTTCTTATCCAGTTTATCGAGATCCATAACTCTTTCTACCTTATGCTCCCTGGTTCACACAACACCATAATGTTTCAAATGTAACTAACAAAAAAACGGGACAACTGATTTTGCGTCATACTCCAGACAGGTCTGTTTAAATATCAAGAGAAGGAAACGTCGAGGCTGCCATGACTCAAGACATTCAATCAAAATCACAACTCAGGGAGAAACAGTGTATAACATGCTCAGTATCAACACCTCCCCTGTCAAAAACCGAGTCTGAATCACTTTTAAATCAAATTGATCAGGAATGGGCCATCAATATGGATTCAACGGCCATTACCCGATCATTCCAGTTTAGGGACTTCTATCAAACAATGGCGTTTGCCAATGCCGTCGCCTGGATCGCCAATCAGCAGGACCACCATCCTGAGCTCGTTATCAGTTATCGTGTTTGTCAGGTTAGCTACTGCACTCATTCGATTAAGGGTCTGAGTGAAAATGATTTTATATGTGCGGCAAAAATTGATCATTTGCAGGATGGTATTAACTGATATTTAGAATTAAGTATGCAACTTATATTATTGTTATATATTGATATTATATTTTTTATTGCCCATTGAATAAGTTTCAATTGGCAGAGTTGTTTAGTAATTGCTAATATTTCTGGCATCACTCATCAAGCCCGACCCTATCCTATGCCTTTATCTGCCATCCCTTCGAAGCCAGTCATCACCCCTTTTTTGCCGTCTGATGAGATGCAATACCAGGAATGGAGAGAGCGAAAGCTGACCGGTTATCCAAAATCGATCAATGACCTACTGGTCTCCGTCAAAGAGCCCAGGTCACTGACCGGCCATGAAAAAGCCGCCATACAGAAGCGACTTGAAAAAGCCAACATGGCCATTTACATCAGCGAAACAGGCTCAGACCCTGACCCACAGATTCCACTCAGCCTTGGAAATCAATTCGGGGCCAAATCCTTAAATCATAACTGGTTATCTGATGATACGGGGCTTACCTCCCTCAAAGTCGCCGCAGAGGGCGTAAGACAGCAGTACATACCCTACTCCAACCGTGCCATCAAATGGCACACTGATGGCTATTACAATCGAGCTGAAGAGCAGATCCATTCACTCCTGCTGCACTGTGTTGAGAGTGCAGGCCAAGGGGGTGAAAATGCCCTACTCGATCATGAGATTGCCTACATACTCCTAAGAGATCAGAATCCAGATTTTATAACGGCACTGATGGGACCGGAGGTAATGACGATACCTCCACGCATGAACCAGGGTGAGATTGCACGCCAGGAAGAGACGGGGCCGGTCCTCTCCATCATGCCCTGTGGAAACCTCCACATGCGATACACCATTCGTACCCGCCACGTCATCTGGTCAGAAGACCCAGCGACTCGCGCCGCTCTGGATGCATTGACTGAAATACTTCAAAGTGATTCGCCCTATATTTTCCGTGGAAGACTCGAGGCCGGAATGGGCCTGATCAGTAACAATATCCTACATGATCGAACCGCGTTTACGGATGATGAACAGGGCGTTCGTCACCTCTACCGGGCGCGTTATTATGATCGTCTACAAGGCACGGGCATTGAGCAATATGCTTTATAAATAAGGTGGTTGCTCAAGGTTTATATACGGCTGTTTCAGGATGAAAGGCGTACCAGGCAAACCAGAATGTGCGTATCACCGCTATCTCAGTACCTTGTTGATCAAAGAAGCGGACACTCTGACTGACCGGGTTATAATCGATAACCAGTTTTTTTCCTGCAAACTCATCAGTAATTTTACCACCCTTGAGGCTTAGTTCTGCTACAGGATAGGCTTTGAACGCACCATTGACCTCCAATCCAATTATTTGTTCTTTAGGATGGTAGCGCGGATCTTTTTTACTCACTGGAAAATAGATACCCTCACTGGTCTCATATCCAGCGTAGGGATCTCTGTCATAGTCTCGGAAATGACCGGTATCACGGGATAAAACCACGGTTGCAGGATAGAGTTGTTTCCACTCTTCCCAGGTTGTAACCATCAAGGGCAGTACTTTCAGACGCGTCCCATTCATCTCACCGGTGACTGCACGGGACAACAGTTGTGACCAGAGTGACTCGGTCTTGCGGTCATAGAGCAGCACATCACTGTTATAGAGCAAGCCTGAAACGCCAAACTGAAGCGTTTCACCCCGGACCTCTGCATGGAAAGCGACACCACTGCCACATAAGGGACAATAGGTAATAACTACGGGATCTTTTCCAAACTGATCATTCACTATCTCATGCCAGTTCATGATAGCGATAGGATAGGCCTTGGCAACACCATTCCACATCAGCCCCAATATCCGGTCGGTAGGCTGCAGTCTGCTTTTCTCTTCAGTCAGAAAGCGAGGCCTATCAATAGAGGGAATACCATCTTTGGGTGGCCCGCCTGAATGGATTTGATCAACGGGAATGGCCGCCTCTTCTGGCGAGATGGTGAAATCCCCTTTTTGCACAGCTTGTGCTAACCCAGGATATAAGACCGACAGCCATACGATGAAGAGGGATGCCTGAAACAGATATGAAGATCGGGTCATACGCTGGCCTCGTCAGTTAATAAAGCAACAAGCGCCTCATTCTCTTGGGAAGAAACTACTCTCTCTCCCAAAATAGACCCTCCTAACAGAGGATTTCTTTCAGCCTTTTTTCAGCTACGTACGGTAAGCCATACACCGATCAGAACAAAAAACATCCCCGCCACTTTTTGCAGATTCAGCTGACGTACCTCTGCACCCAGAAAACCGTGATGATCAAGTAATGCGCCAACAATAAACTGTGCAGCAACCATCAGAGTAAAGGCGGTCACAAGTCCAAGTCGCGGCACACTGAAACCGATCGAAGCCACAATAATCAGACCAATCACTCCTGACAGGTAGGCATACCAGGGAACGGTATGCCAGAGAGAGAGATGTCCACCACGCATATAGAGCATCACCAGACCGATCAGTAGTCCGCCACTTCCATAGGTAATGAATACACTTTCTAGCGTACCGATCTGCCTATCCAAAAGACCCATCAGCTGAGCCTGTAAAGCCACCGCAATACCCCCGACAACGGCAACCAGGGAGAGTAGATAGAGGTTGGTCATACTGAGTCCTCACTTGTTTCTATATCCACACCATACCACTGGAACGGCATTATTCACTAGGAGTGAAAAGACTCAATAACCTGTTTGAGTAAAGCGATGCCCGGCGCTATGTCGGCTTCATCAATTGCCCCATAGCCAAACAGCAACCCCAGTCGCTCGGGCGGGGTTTGATATAAGGGTGTTGCAGGGTAAATACCTAAGCCTGCTTTGCGAGCCGACTGCACTATCTCCGCTTCCTGTATTTTTAGCCTGGTCTCCTTGAATTGAACCATTAAATGCAGCCCGGCATTGGTACCCTGTAACACCACCTGTTCACCAAAGCAGTGGTTAAGTTGCTCTATCAACCGATCCCGGCGACCTTGATAACGTCTTCTCATTCTTCGCAGATGACGCTCGTAGTGACCCAGGGTGATAAATTCGGCCAATACACGCTGTTGATGGGTATTGGTGTGACGATCAGCATGCCAGCGTAATGCAATAAAAGGTTCTACGAGGTGAGTGGGCAAAATCACATAGCCAATCCGCAGGGCAGGAAACAGAACTTTTGAAAAGGTACCGACGTAGAGCGTTCTGCCCGAATTATCCAACCCCTGAAGTGCTGAAATAGGCCGGCCTTCAAAACGAAATTCACTGTCGTAATCATCTTCGATAATGAACGAGTGTGTTTGCTTAGCCCACTCCAGCAATGCCAGCCTTCTGGAAAGAGAGAGTATTGATCCTGTTGGAAACTGATGTGAGGGAGTTACATAAACCAGAGAGGTCTCCCCTCTGTACGGCGGTAGCCTATCAGTCTGTAGTCCGTCCTGATCAACACTAACAGGGATGATATGCGCCCCTGCTGCCTGAAATACCGCTTTCGCGGCTTGATATCCCGGCTCTTCCAAGATAACCGAACTCTTCCCGGTTATGAACAGCCGAGCAATGATATCCAACGCCTGCTGTGAGCCATTAACGATGGCAACCTGTTCTGCCATGCAGTGACAACCGCGCGTATTATTCAGATAGTCCGCCAGTTTTGTACGTAAATGCAGTTCCCCTTGCGGTTCGCCATATTGATGTACATGCCGGTTAAATAATCGACTACTTAACTGTTTCCAAATTTTTACAGATTGCGAATCAACATCAATATCACCGTAGCGAAAATCATAATTCAAGTGCTTATCTGGATTCGGGTTCAGTTGCGGCCTCGCTCGCCAGTAAGCCAGCGATATTTCTGCCTGAGTAGTGAGCTGAACAGGATCAGTTTTATAATTGAGGTCTGCGTTACCCAAGGCCAGTCGATTACCGACATCATCCGGCAGATGGTCAACAACCCGCGTTCCGCCACCAAAACCGCCAACGATATAACCTTCCGCTTTAAGCTGTTCATAGCCTAGCAACACGACATTTCTGGAGACTGAGAGTTGTTTTGCCAACTGACGCGTTGATGGTAATTTTTGACCCTCTGAAAGGTTTCCCGCCAGAATCAGGTTTTTAACGGCCCGGTAAAGCTGCATATAGAGCGGTCCTTCGCCATCCAGATCGATCAATAGCTGCATAGCTATTTGGCCCCATTAGATAATTATGTTTTGGATCTTTTTATAGAACCATATTGCATTAATCTTAGTCCATATAAAACAACTGGAGAGAGTGATGCCAAACAGTCGAAAAAGAAATACGATCAGCAGACATAAGGATCGTGGACACTACGATGAGAAAACCATTCATGAGATTCTGGATTCGGGAAAAATCTGCCATGTTGGGATAACACTTGAAGGTCAGCCTTTTGTGATACCCATGGCTTATGCTCGACAGGAAAACGCATTAATTCTTCACGGGGCACCCAATTCCCGGCTTCTAAACCAATTAGCCAATGGCTTGCCGGCCTGCGTCACCGTGACACACCTTGATGGCCTGGTGTTGGCACGTTCAACCTTTCATCATTCCTTGAATTTTAGATCGGTGGTTGCTTTCGGCAAGGCACGATCAGTGGATGATTTACAGGAGAAACATGCCGCTCTGGTTTTACTTACAGAGCATCTGGCACCCGGCAGAACAAAAGTGGCCCGTGCTGCCACCGATGCCGAGGCAAAAGCAACATCCGTTGTCCGTTTTGAGATTGAGGATGCATCTGCCAAGATCAGAACCGGACCACCCATCGATAGTCCAAACGATATGAAGCTGGAAGTCTGGGCAGGTATTATTCCGGTAACCACGCTGGAGGGAGAACCCATGCCGGCACCTGATCTGGCCGCAGGCGTTGTTTACAGTTAAACGGTGCACCAACCGATATCGACTCTACAGGGTCGGTATCGGGATCAGTCACTAATCCTTAAAGAGAGCAATCTGATCTAACGATTTCTTCTCAATATCCGGCACGGTGACCCCCTCTTCAGGATAACCCACCACCAATATCATAGTGGGGGTTTCATTTTTTGGTCTATCCAGTATCTGGTTGAGGAAACGCATCGGACTAGGGGTGTGAGTCAAACTGACAAGCCCGGCATTGTGGATAGCCGTAATCAGCATGCCCGTAGCAATGCCGACAGAATCCCGCACATAATAGTGCTTGATTTTATTACCCTGCTCATCTATTCCGTAATTTTCACTGAAAATAACAATCAAATAAGGCGCATGTTCGAGAAACGGTTTTTCGGCGTCTGTTGCCAGTGGCTTTAGTGCATCCAGCCACTCTTCAGAGGCACCCCCTGCATAAAACTCACGCTCCTCTTCCTCTGCGGCTAAACGAATAGTGCGCTTCAGTTCAGGATTACTGACCACGACAAACTTCCAGGGTTGCTGATTAGCACCGCTCGGTGCCCTGCCTGCGGTTAGCAGACACTTTTCAATGATATTACGATCCACAGGTTGATCAGAAAAAGCACGAACACTCCTGCGTTTTTTCATCAGCGCGAAAAAATCATCTGTTCGTTTTTTCATTTCCGCCGGGGTCAAAACCTGATACTGCGTTAACGGGATAGCGTTATAAGCCTGTTCAGACATCTAGAGTACCAATTCAGTGAGACGTTCATACAATGCGAGGATAGGCCCTATCTCATCTTCAGCCTCTGTCGAATACGGCTCGTCTGATTTGGGTTCGAGATAGTGGCGGGAAAAACCGTTCGCACTACGCAACAACAATACCTCTTTTTGTGTCATATCCTCTTGATGGTGATTTTCAGTGAGCTGAATGAGGTTATCTGGAAAACCCCAGGATTCAAATAACCGAGCACCCATCTCGGCATGATTGATACCAATAATCTGTTCCTCTAACTGACAACAGGCATCCCCAAAGGTATGTGCCTCGATCACTTCCGCATATTCAATGGGCAGTTGTTGCAGAAACACCAGTTTGCCTACATCGTGAATCAGCCCGGCTATAAACAGATCACCAGGTGAACCTATACCTTTTGCCTCCGAAAGTTTACGACAGGCACAGGCCGTCAATAGAGAGTGGCGCCAGAAACTGTTCATATCGATCAGATCCGGGCGAATCCCGAAGAACAGGCTTTTCACCTCTGTCGAAATCAATAGCGCCCAAAGATCAAAAGGGCCAACTCGCAATAGCGCATCAGCCACCTGAGTAATCTGTTTGGAAGAGCCATAGTATGCCGAGTTACCCAGTTGCAGTGAACGCGCTGTCAGACTCGGATCTGTCTCTATCAGCTCAATCATACGTTCAATACCCGCTGTATCGGATTCCAGCTCCTTGTAAATCTCTATCAAGACATGCGGCAAAGAAGCAAGTTTTGCATTTTCAATCAACCAGCCGGGAAGATCTGTTTCCCGTTTTGTAGTTAGCTGAGTTTCTGCCAAAGTTCGTACATCTCTGGCACCTTGGTCCCAGGCGCTGACTGACACCTCACAGAATGAACAGATACCCAGTCCGGTTGTTTCATCTGACCGTAACCAGTGCATACCCTGATCAATTGACGAGGCGATATAGCGATGTGTTCTACCGCAACTGATGCAGATCATTCATGACTCCTGATAGTGACACAGTACTGTATACCCATAATTAGAATAACGCCTGAACAAGTTTATGAATATCTCCTTAACATACAACTATATACCCTCTAAAAATAGCCTGTTGCATGAACAGATTCTGTAAGCCGTTTGGCCGTTATGTGGGGGCTTAAAGCACTATCTCAGGCCTACAAAGACAAAGCCGCCAGGCATATCCCACTCTTATACCACACCAAAAAGGTAATATTTTTCATACATAACGATAATTGAGGATTATTTTGCCTTTTCAAGTCGATTAACTGAGTACTTTGCAAGGACTTTCCTCGTGCTGGGTCCTACACTTTGTATAAAAGAAGCCTTGTTTTTCTGCCACATCATTAGGCTACCGAGTGTTGGTTCATATTTACTACGAATAATCCGAGTGTATCGTCATGAGTGCAACCCCGAAGCTTCACCAACTATCGCAACCGACAGTCCCCATTGAAAATTCCAAATACGATTGGAAAAAGATTGCCTATCTGCTGTTTGTGTCCCGCGCTATGGATCGAATTGAAGAGACAGAGCTGGTGCCAAATAAAGAGGTGCTATACCAGTTTTCTGCACGTGGTCATGATATGGCTCAAATCATCTTGGGAACGAGGTTGATCGGCAATCATGATGCACTGGCGGGTTACTATCGATCCAGACCACTGATGCTCTCTTTGGGAATGTCATTTGAAGATGCCATGGCAGGACCCTTGATGCGAGCCGGTGGCTATAGTGACGGCCGTGACATTGGTGTTGTGCACAACCTACCAAACCTGAAAGGTCCCTGTGGGCTCCCAATGAGTGGTGGGGTCGGTGCCCAATACACACCGGTGGCTGGATGGGCTCAGTCGATCCACTACTATCAACGTGTTCTCAAAGATAACAGCTACAAAGGCTGCATTGCAGTCGCACACGGTGGAGAAGCCTCCACCTCAACCAGTGGATTCTGGTCATCGCTCACTATGGCCACAACCCTGAAACTGCCGATGCTCTTCTATATCGAGGATAATGGCTACGGTATTTCGGTTACATCCGACAAACAGACGCCCGGTAAAAATATCGCGGCAAACCTTGCCGCATTTAAAAACCTTGAGATTCTGGATGGCGATGGATCAGATCCGGAAGTAGCCAGCACACTTATTGATCAGGCATTGGAGCACTTGCGAAACGATCTGGGACCTGTATTGCTCCGTCTGGAGGTTCCGCGTCTTTCAGGACACTCCGCGCAAGACACCCAGGCCTACAAATCAGCTGATCAGATCGCAGAAGAGCAGTCTCGAGACCCTCTACCAAAACTAAAGACTTACCTGCTTGATAACCTTATCAGCGAAGCCGAATGGGACGCCCTGGAAGCAGACGCAGAACAGGATGTTGAGAGTGCACTCAAAAAAGCAAAAATACGCCCTATCCCTGAAACCCACGATATTCTTCATCACATCTTCTGCGAAACAAGAAAGGATGGAACACCTGATATACAGCATCAGGGCGGACTCGCCCCAAGCGGTATTACTTTTCCTGCATCATCTCTAACACCTGTGCCTGAACCTACGCGTATCAACATGGTGTCGGCTATTCGACGTACCCTGGATTATGAATTGACCACGAACAATCGTCTTCTGGTATTTGGTGAAGATGTTGCTGTAAAAGGTGGCGTTCACGCCGTCACCATGGGACTTGCAGAAAAATATGGCGAGCAACGGGTATTTGATACCAGCCTTTCCGAAGAGGGCATTATCGGTCGATCCATTGGCATGGCTCAGGCAGGCTTGATGCCAGTACCGGAGATTCAATTCAGGAAATATGCCGACCCTGCTGAAGAACAGCTCAATGACACAGGCACTATGCGCTGGCGTACCAAAAACCGCTTTTCTGCGCCGATGGTAGTGCGTATCGCCGGCGGATTTTTCAAGTGTGGTGACCCCTGGCACAGCCAATGCCAGGAAGTAAAATGGGCTCACGCCATCGGCTGGCAGGTAGCGATGCCCTCCAATGCTGAAGATGCGGTGGGTCTGCTCCGTTCTGCAATGCGTAGTAACAACCCTACAATCTTCTTTGAACATCGCGCCATGCTGGATGATGCCTGGGCGCGTCGTCCCTACCCGGGTGATCAGTATGTTATTCCGTTTGGACAGGCATCCTGTCTCACCACGGGAACGGACCTGACCATCGTCACCTGGGGGGCTATGGTGCCACGCTGTGAAGCGGCAGCAAATCAGTTTCCAGGAAGAGTTGAAGTGATTGATCTAAGAACCATTTCACCCTGGGATAAGGCAATGGTTATCGCCTCGGTGACCAAAACAAGTCGCTGCCTGATTGTTCATGAAGACAACATCACGGCCGGGTTTGGAGCAGAGATTGCCGCAACCTTAACAGAAGAGGTCTTTTTTGAACTGGACGCCCCCATCAAACGCCTGGCCATGCCTGATATACCCAGCCCGCATAGCCCGGTTCTTCTGAACAGTGTCTTGCCGGGTGAAGCACAAATCACCAGCGCCATTAACGGTTTACTGGAGATTTAGTCATGTCGCAGATGGTCGATATCATTGTTCCTCAGGGAGAACAACAAGGCACTGCCCATGTACTGGCTAACTGGCTTAAGATGCCTGGTGAAGCGGTTTCGCTCAATTCACCATTGGTTGATCTTGAAACCGATAAGGTCATGGTTGAAGTTCCCGCACCTGCCAGCGGCATCCTGAAAGATGTCTACAAGAAGCCAGGTGATGATGTTACGCCAGGCACACTGCTTGGACGCATCGAGCTCAATGAAACAGCGCATGACGACAGTGTCAAACAACAGGGTACCGTCACGTCTGTTGCATTTGAAAAAATTGATAACCAGAATCCAGTAAAACCAACGGATAATGCGCAACTGCTTAGCCCCGCCGTACGCAGACTGGTTAAAAAATATCCAGTCGATCTCAAACAGATACAAGGTTCTGGTAAACGGGGACGTGTAACCAAACAGGATATACTCAACTATCTCGATCGAGCAGGCGCATCAACATCGCAGAGTCCATTAGCAGCGGAGCCATCTGTTCAACCACCGTTTAATGTGCCGCATCAAACTAGTACGTCACAGCATATCCCTCATGACAATATGCGTCGTCGTATTGCGTCCCATATGACTGAAAGTCTGTTGCATACGGCCCCCCATGTCACCAGTATATTTGAGGCCGATCTGAGTGCTATAAGCCGGCATCGCAAACAGCATAAACCGATATTTGAGCAGCAAGGTCTTAGCCTGACTTTTACCGCTTATTTTGTCTTTGCTGCTGTACAGGCCTTACAACTTGTTCCACAAATAAACAGTCGTTTCCATGAACAGAGTCTGGAAATTTTCAGCGATATGAATATTGGAATTGGTACCGCACTGGATGAGAAAGGTTTAATCGTTCCTGTCCTGCAGCAAGCCCAAAATCGAAATTTGCTCGGTATTGCCAGTGAGCTTCAACGGCTAACAGAAAAAGCCAGAGCAGGCACCCTCGCCCCAGTCGATATACAAGGGGGAACCTTTACACTCTCCAATCATGGGGTAAGCGGTAGCCTGGTTGCGACACCCATTATTATCAACCAGCCGCAATCAGCCATTCTGGGTATTGGAAAGATGCAGAAGCGTGTCATTGTCAAAGAGATTGACGGCGAAGACTGCCTGCAGATTCGCCCCATGGCCTATATCACTTTGACCATTGATCACAGGGCACTGGATGCGTATCAGACCAACCGCTTTTTAACCCGGTTTGTTGAAGTTATTGAGGGGTGGAAGGAGTAGAAAGCCAGATGAACTCTGGCTTTTATAAAAACAGTCAGCGAGTAATGAGCAAGCGAGCTTGGGAGTGTTAAGCAGCAAACACTCCCAGCGCAATTTTCTAATCAGCGACTCATACCAAAGGGTATGGCGATCATGACATACTCCCGGTTGCCATAAAGAAACGTCTTCCAGGGTTCATCATCTCGCAGCGCAGTCTTGACCTGGGCAATGGCTTTCTGATGTTTAGGGTCAGCTATTTCACCCTGCTCATCAACCAGATACGCCTCAAAATGCATAGGACAGGTGTTGATATAGAGTGTTGCAAGTAACTGGCTGGGCGCTCCTGATTCATCACCCTCCAGAAAGTCTACAGGTTCCCAGCAACCATCTGGAATTTGTACCACTGTCTCTTCGTTATCAGCAACCGCATCGTTATGAGCAACGGGCAGCGGGGATATAAATGTGGCGGTCTCACCAACAACTGAAAAATTCATGTGCGCAGACATATATCGATGCTCCAGTGTATTCATCCAGCTATTGAGTAGCGTAAAAACCCTACCAAGAACTTGACAAATTAAGGACAGACATTATTTATCTATTTGTTTTTCTTATGTTTTACTTCTTATTACAACAACATCAGCATACATACTTCGATCCCTAATGTTCTGGTATCATATCAGCACATTTCTCAATTCTCTGTCATTGAGACGACATTTGGAGCCATGGAATCACTCGAACATTTTTTGGCGGCAAGCCCCTGGATGCAAAACCTGACTGAGCAACAACAGTCTCTGGTCAGGGGCACTCTGTTTGAAAAACAGTTTAAAGCGGGCGAAATAATATGCCGCAAAGGGGCTCCCTCTGTGGAGTGGGTTGGCATCATTGAAGGTCTGGCTAAAATTTCATGCGAATCCCACACAGGTAAACAGATCTCCTTTATAACGGGTATCCCATCTGGGAGCTGGTTTGGTGAGGGCTCGTTATTAAAAAAGGAGCCACGCCGCTATGATATTGTTGCACTGCGGGATTGCCGCATTGCCTTTATGCCGGAGAAGACCTTCTTTGCATTGCTGGAAGAGAGTATCAGTTTCAATCGCTTTCTATTGATCCATTTTAATGAACGACTGGGTCAATTTATTGGTTATATGGAATACGACCGATTCCTCTCTCCCGAAGCACGGGTCGCTCGCTCACTTGCGTCCATGTTTAATCATGACCTTTATCCCGGCATGCACTACAAACTGGAAATCTCTCAGGAAGAGCTTGGTAACCTCTCAGGTATCTCTCGTCAACGGGTCAATCAGGCCCTTCATGTACTTCAAACTGAAGGTATTGTGGACGTTAAATATGGTGCAATAACCATCTTGGATGTGGAATCACTCAAATCATTTGAGGCATAAGTGGCCTAAAGCTCAGCCGCAAGCATGGCACCCTCCCGAATAGCGCGCTTGGCATCCAACTCCCCTGCCAGTTTTGCACCACCGATTAGATAGGTTGGAATTTCACTCTCTTCCATAGCCAGATAGAGTGGCTTTCGGGATTCCTGGCCAGCGCAGATAATGACGTTATCAACTTCTAGCAACCGTGATTCCTCCCCTATTTTTATATGGAGGCCTTCATTATCTATCTTTTCATACTGAACACCAGACAGCATTTGAACCCCTCGATGCTTTAGCGTGGCACGATGAATCCACCCGGTTGTCTTACCAAGGCCTGCACCGGGTTTAGTGGATTTCCGCTGCAACAGAGTAATTTCACGGCGTGGCAAAACCTGTTTTCGTTGAACGCCTGCCACACCACCTCGCGCAATCAATTGTCGGTCAATACCCCATTCACCCAGAAAGATATCTATGTCCTGCTCATCAGATTCGCCATCATGGGCCAGGTATTCCGCCACATCAAAGCCTATCCCTCCGGCACCAATAATCGCTACCCGATCACCGACAGGTTTATGATCCCGTAGTACATCGATATAGGAGAGAACCTTGCTATGCTCAATGCCTTTAATGGGCGGCATTCGTGGTATAACCCCTGTTGCTATGACCACAGCATCAAAACCATCTGAGAGTAGCACTTCAGACGCTACATGCTGACCCAGATGAAGATGGACTTCAGTCAGCTCGATCTGCCTTCTAAAGTAGCGCAAGGTTTCATTAAATTCAGATTTTCCAGGGATTTGTCGGGCCATATTAAACTGCCCCCCGACGGTCGTATCGGCATCATAGAGATGTACCTCATGGCCTCGACCTGCAGCCAGTGTTGCACAAGCGAGACCTGCAGGTCCGGCACCGACCACGGCTATACGTTTTCTCTGCACTGTTGCTGCTGGCGCATAGTTTAACTCTGTTTCATAACAGGCCCGTGGATTAACCAGGCAGGTCGCACGTTGTTTGGAAAAAACATGATCCAGGCAGGCCTGATTACAGGCAATGCAGGTGTTGATTTCATCGGCTCGCCCTTCTGACGCCTTGCGCACAAATTCAGGGTCCGCCAGCATCGGCCTGGCCATGGAGACCATATCGGCATCTCCCCGCGCCAGTACCGCCTCTGCAACTTCCGGCGTATTAATTCTATTGGTAGTGATCAGCGGGATACCCACCTCTGTTCGTAACTTACCGGTTACCCAGGTAAAAGCGGCTCTTGGTACCATCGTCGCAATGGTGGGTATACGCGCCTCATGCCAACCGATTCCCGTATTTATCAGTGTGGCTCCGGCCTTCTCGACTTCTTTAGCAAGGGTAATGATTTCAGCACGGTCACTGCCCTTTTCTATCAAGTCGAGCATAGACAGTCGGAATATAATAATGAATTCTTTACCGACAGCCTCCCGAGTCAACCGGATAATTTCAACCGGCAGCCTCATGCGGTTTTCAAAACTACCACCCCAGGCATCACGGCGCTTATTGGTATGTTCCACTAAAAATTCATTCAGCAGGTACCCTTCTGACCCCATAATCTCGATGCCATCATAGCCAGCTTTCTGAGCAAATTGGGCACAACGAACAAATCCCTTCATCTGCTTTTTAATTCCTCGCTCTGATAATGCGCGCGGCTTGAATGGCGTTATCGGGGATTTTATTGCAGAGGGAGCCACATTGATCGGTGTATAACCGTAGCGTCCAGCGTGGAGTATCTGGAGGCAGATCTTGCCCCCTTCATCATGTACGGCATCAGTTACCAGACGATGACGAGTCACTTCAAATCGGTTCGTTAATTTTGAGGCAAAGGGTGCCAGCCAACCAGCACGTGTCGGGGCAAAACCACCCGTCACCATTAATCCTACCCCTCCTTTTGCCCGTTCTGCGAAATACCGAGCCAGTTTGGGAAAGTCAGATTTTCGGTCTTCCAGGCCTGTGTGCATTGATCCCATCAATACTCGATTTTTTAATGTAGTGAACCCGAGATCCAAAGGCTGTAGAAGATTAGGGTAGTGGTTTTGCATAGATGGCCTATGTTAGTCAGATGTGCTTCCATATTTCCGACACAGAATTGCATTCTAATTAGGTTTATGCAATTGTCACTTATGACTATTAACAGGCCATTTGCGTCATTACTATAACAGTACTATGAAAAAAATAGCTATTCTCTGCTTTGACTACGCCTTCTCCTCTGTGATTACCGGTGTTCTCGATCTTTTTAGCCTGGCAGGCGTAACTTGGAACAGAATCCAGAAAGAGCCCCCCCAACCACTCTTTGATATTAAGCTGGTATCCAGAGATGGCCTACCTGTACGCTGCTTAAACAATCTCATCATTGAGCCTGACATGGCACTCACCGCCGCAGTAACCAGTGACATTCTGTTTATACCCCCCATTGGTGGGAATATTGAAAAAACACTATCCAAAGAATTACTTACCCTAAAGTGGTTAAGAGAGATGCATCAGAATGGCTGCCAAATTGTAAGCAGTTGTACCGGGAGCTTTATGCTTGCTGAAACCGGTCTTCTTGACGGTAAACTGGCAACCACACACTGGGGATATATTGACCAATTCAAGGAACGTTACCCGGCTATCCAATTAAAACCAGAACAGTTAATAACCAATGAGCTAAGTTTGCTCTGTGCTGGTGGTGGAAGTGCCTGGCTGGATCTTTCATTGCTGCTGATCGAACAACATTTTGGACACGATATCGCCGTTCAGACTGCCAAGGCGTTGGTTATTGAGCGGAAACAGCAAATCCAGACCCCCTACTTCACCAGTCATGGGCAGAAATATCATTCAGATACAGAGATTTTGGCCGTACAGACTTGGCTTGACGCGCACTTTTCAGAGCACATTAATATTGATGAACTCGGTGCACGCTATGGCTTTAACTCCAGAACATTCAAAAGGCGCTTCAAGCTCGCAACGGGTGATACCCCCCTTGCCTACATTCAATCATTAAGAGTGGAAATGGCAAAAAAATTACTGGAGTCAAGCCGGCAATCAATAGAGCAGATAACCCAGGAGATCGGTTATATAGATAGCAGTTCTTTCATGAAACTTTTCAAGAAAAAGACAGGCTTATCGCCACAAACATATCGGCAAACTTTCAGCCATGTTGGACAAAAAACTGCTTGAATTAATGGCACCGAAAACCTAAGACAAATCAATGAACGGTGCTATCAGACTAGCCTCGCAGAAGACCCGAAATCTTTTTCAGTGTCTGATCAACAAATGGGAATCGATTGGGTTCAACAATCCTTGCGCTACCTTTAACAAGTTTTGTCACCAAAACATCTGTCGGTAAAATAAAGGCCTTGTAACCAAAACGATCAATAAACATATGGTTGTTGGTAACAGGACTGTACCACGACAATTTCACCCGCTGTACCTTTCCATCTGGTTCATCAAATTCAAACCAACTACCAATACGTGTCTGTTGAATTGTCTGTGCGGCGGACTTATGTTGAGGTGAATCATCCTGTGGCTTTTTATGTGCATGAGTACTAGCAGGTACTGGCTGAATCAACTGCTCTTTACTAACAGTTTCAAGCTGCGCGTCATTGGCTGATATCCATTGATCAAAAAGTAAACAGAGCTCAGTGTACTCAACAGGCTCACTACCGGTTCCAATAAATTCTACGCCCTCTTTGATATGCCGCTTCAGGCCAGGCAGGGTATTCTTGAGCCAGCGGCGTATATCTAAATTATTAGGTGCCTCATTAGCCTTTACAATACTATTGATGACCATCAGAACACTGCGCCACTCTTTGCCCTCTTTTACCTCAGGATTTCGTAGTAAAAGAAGCGTTATATAGTTTTTCCAAAATGAGTAGAGGAAATGGGCCAATACCGGGTGGAATTTTATCTCTGCGCAATGCTGAGCCAAAACTTCCTCTGCATAAATACGGGAATATTCCAGTCGATCTTTACCGCGCGTTGCTTCCTTGGTTCGCTCCTCAAGTAGCTTGGTTTTATGTTCAAGTGCTGATAGATTATCAATAAACTCGTTATAGCCTTGTTCAAATACTGAGATATCATCCTTAAATTCAGACATCAGCATCTGAATTAAGTCGTGCATATTATTATATATACCAGCGCTTAGATTGTTCTCATCGACCCAGCGTCGACCAGCGTTAACCAGCAAATTGAGCAGTTTTCTGGCTACGTGTTCCGGGTCCGTCAGGAAAGCAGGATCTATAATAGCGAGTTTGAGATAAGGTGTGTGTAGATGACAGATTAATGCTTTTGTGAGACTCGCCAGATCATCATCATCCAGAATATGTTCAAACAACATACCTACCAACTCAATAGTATCGAGATCAGCCGTTGGGATGGTGTTAGTATCCAGCTCCTGATAGATTATTTCACGTTCATTGAATATTCGCTGCGAAAGTGAGGCTTTTACTGCCGCTTTTCTTTCTGCGGGCTCAATATCTTGTATTTCTTGGGCTGTTATAATCTGATCATCAATGGTATCAGGCAATGCGACCTGATTAATTGCTGAGACTAAATCAGGCTTGCTCCTGAGTTGTTCAAGGTTACCATCGGGCAGATACTCTGGGTGATTTTTGAAACGAGGATCACTTCGTCTACGCTCCGTCAAGAGTGACAATATAGAGCGGAATACCTCTTCACCTATTTCAAAATCCTCATTTTTTAGCGGCTCTGTTCTACATCTTTTTTGATCGGAAGTGGCTTTATCTAGCTTCTCTTTTTCACGCTCTGATGATTTATTCTCACGGTTACTATTACCCTCTTTATTACTCAAATCAATGACCGGTGCTAAATGAGGATAAACCCCTGCTTCCGATAAAAGCAGGTTAATCTGCTTGTAAAGCACACCGATATCATTTAGGACACTTTTTTCAAATAATACGTATAAGATTAGTAATATCTTCTGTTCGAGATCATAGTCAACAGCCGCTAATTGGAAGGTTGTTGCAACATGGGCGGGACAAACAGGGACATCATCATTCGCAATTTTTTTCCCATGTCGTATTACTGATAACCGCTGAGTGATCTGATAGAGATCCTGATGGTTTTTATTTCTTGTTTTAGTAATCATCGACTGAAGAGCAATGTGAATCTCCAAGTCTCTCTCTTCGACTATTCCTATATGGGCCTCATCATCTGTTTCTATTACTGACCTGGGATAGACGATAGGAATACCGTTAATATAGTTTTTAAACCCCGCTTTGGAAACATCAAGAAAAGTCCGGGTAACGTTTTCCTGCTGATCTGCGATATGGTTAATGGCATCAAAAAATCCTGTTTGTGCGTTGTCAGCTTCGGCTTTACTTGCGAAGTCGATCATTACAGGTTCAACTTTTGAAAACATAAGGCCAAGTTTTTCTTCCAGAAAAACAAGTGCCATAGATTGATAAGAATCAACCAGTGATCGATAACGATGAGGAACAATTAAACGATCACCCAACATACTTAGTCACGCCAGATAAATACACATAGATAAGAGAATACAATGAACGTTGTGAAGAAGAGACGGACATTTCAATGTGCTAACGGCCTGATTCAGATGGCATCAAGGTAATTTCGACCATTCGCTGTATTTTTTTCCTAGCGTCGGCATCTTCAATTGCATTGATATTTTCAGGGTAAACGCCGCGTCCCTCAACAACTAATTGATTGACAGGTATATTATTATTCACGAGGTAGGCAGCTACTGCATTGGCACGCATCGCAGAAAGTTTCTGATTATAATAAGGATCACCACTACTATCCGCGTAACCTATTATCAGTGCTTTAGCCTGTTTGTACTGGGTTAATCGATCAGTCAAATCATCCAGCTTGGCGTAAAATTGCGAATCAACCTCTGTACTGTCACTCTTGAAAAGAACATGTATATTTTCTTCTCTCTTAAACCCTTCCAATTTCTCTGCCGCACGATTTTGGGATAACTGGTAAAAAATACTGCCTTTGTCACTTTTCAAGCTTTTAGTATTCACAGACGTTGAATTTAATCGCGTAGAGCTAACGGAAACAACATTCCTTGCGTCTGTTACTATGTCCAATTTATCTATCGATAGTTCAGTTTCGTCCAAGTTTTCACCTACTTGAGGGTGGCTAACTTGTACAGACTCTATGATTTTTGGGGCAACGACAGAGCTTGGCTGTTGTTCACTCTGTTCAGCAACTAAACTTAAATTATCAGCCGTCAGCGAACTTTTCTCTCCTGCAGCCACCACCTCTGATAACCGGGGTAGTGTTGAATCAACGGTATTAATGACCTTTTCAGATTGTGAGGTTTCTTTGCCTATGGTTGATATGTTGTTTTTCAGCGAATCAGTATTATATCCACCCGTTGATTCAGCATACGAAACCGGAAGCTTAATCACTGGCCTGACCGTTGTTGATTCAGGTATCAGATCGCCTGATGACGTAACCTCCTCATCTATATCAGGATGAATTGCATTAAGTGCCTTCTCCTTCTCTAGGATTTGCTCATCAAAGACAGCGGGAGTAGTCGTCTTATTAAGATAATTGTCTTTGAAATAATCCAGATACTGACCAAACTTTCCTTCAGCATAGGTAATCTCACTCTCCAGGATTTGTGGCCGTAATATATATATTCCGGCAAACAGGATACCGAAAATCACCATAAAGAGTAGGATTGTAGAGAAAACACCGCGTTTTTTATGTGTAGCTTCTGCGCCCACACCCCTTGACTGATATTCATTATAGAAATGGGTTGTGGTTTCCGTCTGCTCAGTTTTGCGTTGCGCTTTTGCAAAGCGATCTCCATAACCATAGCGACTCCCTTTTTTACTCTTCCTGCCCTCACCGATTGGAATAGGCTCAGAAATTGAATCAACAACATCACCAAGTGAAAAGTAATCCTCCTGAATAACATCGGACTGTGACGGTTGCGATTCAGTTTTCTTGTTATTTGCCTGACGTTCCAGTGAATCTTCGTTCGACTCCTTAATTAACATCTCTAATGAGTTATTTAATTCCTTAAGGCTGGTCAGTTCGGTTGCTTGATCACTGATAGTTTCTGATAATGCTTCTGTAACAAGGCTATTTTCTTTTACTTTGACTTCTTGTCTTTCTTCTTCTAGTTCCTCCTTACTAAGTTTTTCTTGTTGTGCCTCCTTACTGACAGGTGGCGCTTCTTCTATATCATCTTCTTCAGAAAGTGGTGGTAACTCAGCTTTAAAGCCTATGGGAGTCAGCTGTTCATGTTGAAGTTCCTGAACTACAGTCCGAACATCAGATGCACGAATTCGGTGCTTCTCTTCTACACTGCCATGCAGTAAAAAACGACTACAAACAAGGTTAATTCGCCTGGGGATACCCTTACTGAACTGATACGCCACAGAAAAAACACCCTCATCAAGCGTTGGGTCATCTTTCCAACCAACCCGATCCAGACGATGTCGTATATAGGCCTTTGTATCTTCTTCATTGAGGGACTCCAAATGACAGGCGGCAACCAGACGTTGATGCACCTGCTCCATACTGGGTCTTTGAACAAGATCTCTTAAATTCTCCTGGCCTATGAGGAATATTTGGAGTAGCGGCTGATTATCCAGTTGCAGATTAGTCAATAATCTGAGCTCTTCCAAGGCTGAAGCCGAAAGGTCTTGCGCTTCATCAATGATCAAAAGAGCTCTGGTACCCTCTTCGTGATGACGGCGCAACCTTACCGATAGACCTTGTAAAACAACTGCCTTATTAGGCGCATCAATATCAAGGCCAAAATTACATGCCACCAATCGCAATAAATCATCTGCCTCAAGCTGTGTACTGACAATGGTCGCCACAACGATTTGAGAGTTTGATAATCCCTCGACAAGATCATTTACCAGGGTAGTTTTTCCGGTACCAGGCTTTCCTGTGACCATGACGAAACCTTCGGCTCGATGTATTGCATACTGCATATACGCCTTAGCTTTCGCATAGCTTTTATGACTAAAACAGAAACGGTGATCAGGGCTCAACCGGAATGGTTCAGCCTTGAAATTATAAAAAGACTCATACATAAGAGGCAGTCAATCCTTTGTAAAAAACGGGTAACAAAAATACCTAGCTCATTAATGTGACATAACTCAACTTTCCGCTACATCATCCCTTGTAGCGGTAGATTAAGATAACCCTTTAGTAGATGAAGACCATTGGGTATAAATACCACTCAATTTATTCAATACCCCTAAAGAACTATAATCATAATATACAAGTATTATCAATAAATACAACGAATTACGATATAATTTCCTAGCGGTTTCTCAGCAATGCTACATATTAACAAATTTTAGCCTCACAAGGCATAAAGATAGAATTTCTTGCAGACAATTAAAGCCTTAAAACAGAGCATATTTTTTAAAGACCTTCACACTGGGCATGATTGTGATTTGATGATCCAGAAATACGGTGTGACAGCACTCTTTTTTTCTAAAGTAATCCCACACCACTTCGTGCATATGCGATAATGCCAAGGCAACTGTAGACCTAAACTATCTCTTATGTCCGGAGTTGGGAAGAGAGTGAAAATGGAAATTTCAAGTTTTGATAATGTATACATAACTTGAGTAAATATCAGGCAAAAAGTCAAAGTACGCTGAGAGTTTATGTACGAACAATTTTATCAATTAGAGTCCGATCCGTTCAGGTTAAGTCCGAATACCAAGCCTAGCTATAGGCATGACAGCTATAACTATGCCAAGACCTACATGCTTTACTCATTGCGACAGGGCGAAGGGGTAGTTCTTGTAACCGGACGGCCGGGTACAGGTAAAACAGCACTTCTCAGGGATGTCATAAAATCAATTGACAGTGAATCTGTTGTAACAGCCGACTTAGTTTCAACGCAGTTACAAGCTGAAGATTTGATCCGAATGATCGCTTTTAGTTTTGGCATTGACAAGCTTGAGGGAGACGAGTCTGATTTGCTAAAAGAACTTGAGCAGCTCCTCACCGGGATAAGGAACTTTGGCAGACGAACGCTTTTAATAATTGATGAAGCTCAGAATCTTGAACCAAAATCACTTAAGAAGATTGAACTGTTAATGGCATTGCGATGGAAAACAGAACCACTGTTACAGATCTTCTTAATTGGCAGAGAGGATTTGCACGAAACCATTCTAGCTCACAATCTCCCTCTGTTAAAAGAGCAGATTCATGCGGTCATTTCATTAAAACCCCTCGATGAAAACCATACTCAAGAGTACATCAAGCATCGGCTAACTCAAGCAGGGTGGGAGGATAACAAGCCAATTTTTGATAGTGAGGTTTTTCCGCAATTGTTCAACTATAGCCATGGCATTCCCAGGCTTATTAATTTAATCTGCAGCCAGCTATTGTTACATGGAATGACAGAAAATCATCGTCAAATTGGGCTGTCTGATGTAAACGAAGTATTAATGCAGATGCGCAATGATCAGATTCTACCCTCCCCCCTACGCCATACATGAAAAAAAGAGGGCATTTCCTATGCCCCCTTTGATTTCTTACGACAAAAGCCATGCCAGAACTATGACTAGAGACGCCAGATATCAATACCGGCTTCAGCAAAGTCCTCTCGACTCAGTTTAGATTTAATATCAATTAAGACGGCATCCTCAGTCATAATTGATTGGAAATCCGCCACAGAGAGAGAATGATACTGATCATGTGCAACCGCCAGGATTACTGCCTGTGCTTTGGGGAGTTCTTCCCAGCGCTCAAGTTTGACTCCGTATTCATGATCAGCCTCTTCTGCATCCGCCATGGGATCAGTAATGAGCACATTGCAGTGATAACTCTTCAATTCATCGATAATATCCACAACCCGTGAGTTACGGAGATCGGGGCAGTTCTCCTTGAAGGTCAGGCCCAGGATAATAACGTTCGCACCATTGACCGCATGACCTGCCTGAATCATCCGTTTTACTGTCTGCTCAACAATATATTTCCCCATACCATCATTGGTTTGTCTACCTGCCAAAATCACCTGCGGATGATAACCAACAGCCTCAGCTTTATAGGTCAGATAATAGGGATCTACCCCAATACAGTGCCCGCCGACAAGGCCCGGCCGAAAAGGAAGGAAGTTCCACTTCGTACCCGCTGCTTCCAGCACATCTACCGTATCAATATCCATCTTGTGAAAGATCATCGAAAGCTCATTCATCAAGGCAATATTGAGATCGCGCTGGGTATTTTCTATCACCTTTGCAGCTTCTGCCACCTTGATTGTCGCCGCGCGACAAACACCTGCCGTTACGATACTTTCGTACAAATTAGCAACGAGTTCACTCGTTACAGGCGTATCACCAGATACAACCTTCACAATGGTTTCGAGTCGATTCTCCTTATCACCTGGATTTATGCGCTCAGGTGAGTAGCCAATATAGAAGCCTTGACTCCGATCAGCCAAATCTTCTCCAGTTGCACCAGCCCATTTTAAACCTGAAACTTCTTCCAAGATGGGGACACAGACCTCTTCTGTACAGCCAGGATAAACGGTCGATTCAAAGACGACGGTAGTTCCTGGGCTCATGTGTTTCGCCACGGCTTTGCAGGCACCAATCACCGGACTCAAATCTGGCTTTCTTGCATGGTCAATGGGGGTTGGTACAGCGACAACTATGATCGATGCTTCAGCCAGACGCGCTGGGTCACTGGTATACTCAAGATGATTTGCAGCGACAAGCCCCTCAGGCTCTACCTCTCCACTCGGGTCGAATCCATTTCGATAGTTGTTCAACTTTCGCTCATCAAGGTCATAGCCTATAGTCGAGCGTTTTTTTCCAAAAGCCACCGCCAATGGAAGCCCGACATATCCCAGACCAACAACTGCAATTTTGTCCATTATCATTCCTGATTGTTAGTTATTGCCCATCGCAAAGGGCGATTAATATCCTAAAGGTTAGTCAATGATGATCAGTGGTTTGTTAAGTTCACGGAATCGCGACAATACAACCGTACTCACCTATACATCATTTACATCTGACTGCTTGAATTGATCAATAAACCAGTCTGTTGTCACATCCAGACCCTGCTGCAGGGTATGAGTGGGAGCATAGCCCAGGAGATTGGCCGCTTTTGATATATCAGCCAGCGAGTGACGTACATCTCCAGGCCTGAAATCACAATATTCAGGTTCCAGTCCCGTAATGGCTTTATTTTGCATTGCCATTCGAACCCTGATTTCGCGATAAAGCTCATTCAGTGTCGTGCGACTCCCTACTGCTACATTGTATACTTGGTTGGCTGCTTCAGCAGTTGGGCAGGTCGCTGCCAGGATATTCATCTGTACAGTATTATCGATGTAACAGAAGTCTCTGGATGTCTCCCCATCTCCATTAATTCGACATGGCGTATTACGGTACAGCTCTTCTATCCAGCGCGGAATGACCGCCGCGTAAGCACCTTTGGGATCTTGTCTTGGCCCAAAGACATTAAAATATCGCAATCCAATGGTTTCAATGCCATAGGTTTTCGCAAACACATCGGCATAAAGCTCATTGACATACTTTGTAACGGCATAAGGAGACAAAGGTTTACCAATTAAATCCTCTTTTTTAGGTAAGCCTGGGTGATCGCCATAAGTTGACGACGACGCAGCATAGACAAATCGCCTCACCTCGGCATCTCTGGCCGCAATCAACATGTTCAGAAACCCTGTGCTATTGGTCTCATTGGTATTGAACGGGTCATTAATCGACCGGGGAACACTCCCCAGAGCAGCTTGATGGAGTACAAAATCCACCCCTGCAACCGCCTTTGCACAATCTTGTGGATGTCTGATGTCTGATTCATGAAAAGTGAAACGACTCCACTGTTCATTGCTGACGGCTGCTCGAACCTTATCCAGGTTATGTTGGTGGCCTGTTGCAAAATTATCCAAACCAACCACGGTCTGATTCAGACCGAGCAGAGTCTCCAGCAGATTAGAGCCGATAAATCCTGCAACACCAGTGATTAACCAGACTTTTGGCTTATCTCGAAGATCATTCTGAGCCTTATTATACTCTGACATCACTTAACCCCATTTTCCTGCCTATAGCGATAAAATCATAACGCGCAGTATCCGACATGATGCTTGGGTATCTGACATCATTCAGACCCAAGCCATTAATTAAACAACAGATTGTACTTATATTCGGTTTCAGGGGCCAGTAAATTTGAGAGATAAACAGCTGCTCTGATGGATATTGAGGCCACATAAAGAACTTGGAGTACGTAGAAAATAGACGAGCCAAATGGCATTCAAAAAAAGCCGCGACCGGGGTACACTCATGCAATAGCATAAATAAATAGAGTCATCCTCAGTTGGCTCATAATTTAAAATCAACCTTGCTGTCTTAACTGATCCAGGAATGTCCTTTGAATGTAGGTTTTGCAAGCTATCTCTTCGCTTTTTTTGCTTACTCAGCGTTAACGATTCTGCTCGTTACATCCTGGCGCGGAAGAACACTGGGAAGACTGCTGATTCTGGCTAGCGGCTGTTCGGCCATCTGGGCACTAGCGTCAGCACTTGCGTCCATCACATTAATTCCCTGGCCTATCCTGCTACAAATCCTTGAGTTTACTCGTGATGCCTTCTGGTGCCTGTTCCTCCTGAAAAGCGTCCAGACAAACAGTAGCGAAAGCCTTTTTAGCGGGTGGAAGTTGACACCCGCAAGAATGTACTACCTTTTCCTCTGCATTGCCGGCGTGATAACCATCTTCAGCCCACTGTTATCCATCATCACGGAGAATAAAAACTGGCTTGGTAGAGAGGCCATATTGGGGGTTTGGGTACTCTTCAATATTATCGCCCTGCTTCTCCTTGAACAGCTCTTTAGAAATTCCACAAAAAATCAGCGGTGGGCTATCAAGCACCTCTGTATTGGTGTTGGTTCAATATTTGCCTTTGATTTTTTCATGTTTGCAGATGCCTTGCTTTTCAAACAACTCAACCCGGCACTCTGGAATGCACGTGGGCTTATTAATGGTCTAATGGTCCCGCTTATTGCCATCTCTGTCGCACGTAATCCAAAATGGTCCCTGGATATCTATGTATCTAGAAATGTCGTCTTTCAATCGGTCACGCTGATTGGTGCAGGCATCTATCTACTCGTGATGGCTTCAGCCGGATACTATATACGTTTTTATGGTGGTTCCTGGGGATCAACCCTTCAAATTGCCTTTTTTAGCGGTACGGCCGCCCTTCTCTTAATCATACTTTTCTCCGGCACGATACGCGCCAAAATTCGCGTATTACTAAGTAAACATTTTTTTAACTACAAATACGACTACCGTGAAGAGTGGTTACGTTTCACCAACACACTCTCTGACAGCGATGACATCGTTCCGGTTAGGGCCATCAGGGCACTCTCAGCATTGGTGAATAGCACAGGTGGTGCGCTCTGGATACGCGATGAAAGTGGCAAGTATTCATTTAACTCATGCCTTAACATGCCAGAACCCGTCACCAGCTCAACCAATGAAAACGACCCGTTAACGCAATTTCTGGAACAGAATCTCTGGCTGATAGACCTCGATGAATACCAGAGAAATCCTGATTTATATTCTGAATTCACTCAACCCAAATGGCTGGCTGAAATAGAGAATGCGTGGCTCATCGTCCCCTTACTATTTAAGACAGACGTTATTGGCTTTATCATTATATTAAGATCTCAATCTCAGAAGACCATCAACTGGGAAGATCGTGATTTATTAAAAATGGCCGGCCAACAAATTGCGAGTCATCTTGCCCAGCATATCTCCGAAAAAGCGCTAACCCAAGCACGCCAATTTGAAGCCTTCAATCGTCTATCGGCCTATGTTGTACACGATCTGAAAAATATTCTGGCACAACAATCATTGATTGTGTCCAATGCCGAAAAGCACAAACATAAACCTGAGTTCGTTGACGACGTCATCAACACGGTAAAGAACTCTGTGGATAGAATGACTCGATTGATGGAACAGATGAAAAGCGGTATGCGAGGCAGTAAAACACAGAAAATCAGACTATCTCATTTATTGACTGAAGCACAGTCTGCTTATGCATCAAGACAACCCCAGCCTACCTTCGAATCTTCAGAAAATGAGCTTTTTGTAGATGCGGATAAAGAACAACTTAGTACAGTTTTTGGACATATAATTCAAAATGCACAGGATGCGACCCCCAGCGAGGGACATGTTAGTATTCACCTGTCGCAAGCATTCGGTAATGCCATTATCACGATTGAGGACAGTGGCTGCGGAATGGATCAAGATTTCATAAAACACCGTCTATTCAATCCGTTTGATTCAACCAAAGGACTAACGGGCATGGGCATCGGTGTGTTTGAGAGTCGCGAATATATCCGAAGTTTAGGTGGAGATATAAAAGTAGAGAGTAATCCAGGTAAAGGTTCAAAATTCATCATCTCTTTACCTATTTCCACAAGCGTAGAACAACTCGAAAAATACAGTGTGCAACAGTGAGGTAGCCAGTGGCGGAAACGAGTAAACATCTGTTAATTGTTGAAGATGATGTAGGTTTACAAAGTCAGCTAAGGTGGTGTTTTGATGACTTTGATGTGTTGATAGCCGGCGACCGACAAGAGGCTATTACCCTACTCAGGCGCCACCAACCGGCGGTAGTAACTCTTGATCTAGGATTACCCCCAGACCCGGGCGGTGTCAGTGAAGGACTCGCTACTCTGGAAGAGATTTTAACTATTGCTCCAAACACAAAAATAATTGTTGTAACAGGTGACAATGACAGAACCAATGCTGTGCGGGCTATAGCATTAGGCGCCTATGATTTTTGCCAAAAGCCTGTTGAACCTGAAATGCTCACACTGATAGTTAACAGGGCCTATCATGTTTATGAACTTGAACAGGAGAACTTAAAACTGCTGCAAGACCAGAGTAAAACACCGTTGAATGGCATTATTGCTACAAGCCCTGAAATGCTGAAAGTCTGTCGCACTATTGAAAAAGTTGCACCGTCTAACATAACCACATTACTGCTAGGTGCCAGCGGAACAGGCAAAGAGCTGTTTGCTCAGGCATTGCATGAATTAAGCCCTCGATCAAATCATAAAATGGTGGCAATCAACTGTGCGGCTATCCCGGCTAATCTCATTGAGAGCGAACTATTCGGTTATGAGAAAGGGGCATTTACGGGTGCTGCAAAACAGACCAAGGGAAGAATAGAATATGCCAATGGCGGCACCCTATTCCTTGATGAGATTGGTGATCTGCCCTTTGACCTGCAGGCAAAGCTACTCCGTTTTTTACAAGAAAGAGTACTTGAAAGAATTGGCGGTCGCGAGGAGATACCTATTGATGCAAGAATCATCTGTGCCACACATCAAAATATTCAGGGACTCATAGAAGAGGGACGATTCAGAGAAGATCTCTATTATCGGATAAGTGAGGTCACCATTAAGATTCCTTCACTCAAAGAACGAGAAGGCGATTCATTAGTTTTGGCAAAAGCTTTTCTTGAACGATTCAGAAAAGAGTATGGACGACAGATCACCGGCTTTGATAACCAATCAATACAGGCGATAGAGAGTCATGGCTGGCCAGGAAATGTCAGAGAAATCGAGAGTCGCGTCAAACGCGCTGTCATCATGGCCGATAATGCCCTAATTACATTAGAAGATCTAGAATTGGATACAGCCGAGGAAGAGACAATGCCACTAAATCTAAAACAGGTTCGAGGAGAAGCAGAACGCAAAGCCATTATGCGTGCGCTAAACCACGCTGATTCTAACGTATCGGATACGGCCAAGGTCCTTGGGATAACCAGACCAACTCTTTATAGCCTCATGGAAAAGTATGACATTAAGCCCTGATATAACGCTATAGCACAACTTACAGGGCTTAGTAGAGATTCTATCTATCTAACACCTTTCTTGAAAAAGATGATTTCCGCTGTTTGCACAAGGATATAGAAATCAAAAAGTATCCCATGATTCTTTACATAGTAAAGATCATATTGCAGCTTTTCCATTGAATCTTTCTTTGAGGCACCGTAGGGATAGCAAACCTGTGCCCAACCCGCCAGCCCTGGTGTTACACGATGACGCTCCTTGTAAAGCGCGTTGATCTTGCATAATTGCTCGACAAACTCAGGGCGCTCAGGCCTGGGACCAACCAGACTCATATCATTAACAAAAATATTCCATAGCTGTGGTAGTTCATCCAATCGATACTTCCGGATGAAAGAGCCCACGCGAGTCACACGCGAATCGTTCTCCTTTGCCCACCGAGCCACACCATCCTGCTCAGCATCTGTACGCATACTTCTGAATTTATACAGATTAAAACACTTGCCATTATACCCAACCCGGGATTGGCTATAGAGTATGGGGCCGCGCCCCTTGCTCTCCAGGAAAATAGCAAGTGCGGTAAACGTCATCAAAGGTGAACAAATAATCAACAATAATGAACTAATCAGGATATCAAAAGAGCGCTTGGCAAATGACCTCAAGAAGTTCCGCTTAAATCCATCCGCATAAATTAGCCAGCTTGGTTGTATAAGATCTAAACGTATCTTTTCGGTTTCACGTTCGAAAAAATCAAGTAGATCTGTAATAGCTATACCACTCATTCGACAATCTATCAGGCCATCAAGCGGTAGTTTTCTTCTTCTATCATCAGGCGCAATAATTATCTCGTCGATCTGATTCTGAAGAGCATAGGTACGTATATCATCATCCGCATTCACTAACTTTTGCTTTCGTACCTGAACGGTCTCTTCACTAGATGTTCGAACAAAACCGACAAGATCAAAGCCCCGCTGATCAGTCTTACGCCTAATCTTATCAATCGATGCCGCCCTTTTACCTGCACCAATGACCAGAACCCGTCGTTGCAAGACATTCCCATCAACAAATTTATAGAAATAAATTCTCAATAAAATAGAATAAGAGAAGGCTATCAGGACAAATTGAGCAATATGAGTGGTTTCACTGGCAATCACAGGGATAAATGAATTGGTAAGTGCTAGAACGGCAAAACCCGATGAAAAAGCCACAGCCAGTCTGACTAGGGCACCCTTCATATCCTCTCTTTGCCGTGCGTCATAAAGCCCCATCGAAGCAATGGCAAGTACCAATACCAATCCAGCAAAGGCTCCGTCAGACCAGGAGAACAACAAACTGGCGTTGGGCTTTGATTCTGCTACTGATGGGGTCAGCAGCGGTAAGACATAGATAAAAGCACAAATAAATGAAAATAGTTCAACACACGCAAGAAGGAGAAATTGCGCATGAAAGAAATGCCCAAAGAGTCTGACTTTCCCTCTAAGAGAATGAAATCGTGAAAAGACACTCATATTCCCGTGTACTGACTCAACATTAGTGCCATCAGACTCAACAGATTGAGAATCTCTTTTCTTGTTTTCTTGAAATCTGACCAGTGACATATGTGGACTGCCATGAGTGCTCATATCTTCTCCCTTCCACCCCTACCTTTCCATGCTTGTATACAACCAATCCTACCAGACCATTGTTTCAGCAAAGCTTCGGGAAAACGTTATTATTACAAAGTTAACCGCTTGCATCGGCCTCTTAAACAATATCTTTAGACTTGATTGTATAGTACCGCCCGGAAGGCTGGATGCATAGCACGTAAAAACGTCCTGTAAAGATTTCCCGAGGAAATAAAAGATGTGTAATTAAACAGGCTATCAAAGAAATAAGGAGTGTCTATGCTTAAACACTGGCCTGAGAGTCAATACGTTCGTATTGCCAGGCAAGATTGATCAGAGAATCTGACCATTATTGAACGGAGAGTTTTAATGGTGATGCAATGGGCTCTAACTTGCTTTGGGTGCAATCATGCAAAATCACCTCAAGCGTTTGAGTATTTTCAACGATATCCTGACCATCCTCCGTGAGCGCCACAGCCTTGTCACTCTCTGTTAGCTTGAAAAACATCAGATTATCGTCAATAAGCGCAGCAACGTACTGACTTTTATCTTTCTTTACAAAGGGTTGACCATCTGACGACTGATAATAACTGTAACCTTCTGGTGCGCATAATGATTCAGAGACGCCAGCCGCAGTCTCTTGTAAAATCTCTGTAGGATCGGCACCCTGCATCAATTGCCATGCAACCTGATCATCATCATTCGCAAGAAAAGTTGAGACCATCTGGGGTATCACGAATGCAAATAGAAACCCAAATGCGACAAAAAACATTGCCACTCTCATGCCAGACTCCGCCAAAGCAGCTTACCTTTAAAAGGCTCAAAAAGTTCTGAACCAGAAACAAGAATAATAATCACTTCTACACGTCGTTATGTTCTGAAAACCATCGCCTAATACCACCTAATCTAAGGATGAGTCCTACATTCAGATAGGTATTTTCCTACACACGGAGAATTAATTTTATTCCTACTATATCGCCGCATGACTCAAAGCAAGCAACATTCAAGCCAGTCTGATATCTCCCTGTTTTTTAAGTGTTATAAAAAGTGATGAAATAATGCATGTAAAGAAATTCGACAGATTTTCCTGAATATATCAACTGTTATTCAATTGATGAATGACTGCTTCAAGCCGAAGCCAATCAGATACATTACCAGGCAAACCGAGCCGAATAGCCCCAAGCCCTGAAAAATGCCGTATCAAGATCGCATGAGTTAAAAACGCTTCTCTAACGGACTCAGAATCAGGACATTCAATAAACTGAAAGAGTAGTGCTTCGCCGTTACAACTAAATCCAGCTGTTCTCAACAACTTTTGTGCTCGAACAGCCTGTTCATCTAAGGTTATTCTCATTATCTTTTGCCAAGCTCTATCCATGAGTGCTTGGCAGGCTATCCATCTCGATGGCCCCGATATAGGCCACGGACCAATAGACGCTTTAAGCCTATCCAGTATTGATCTTTCACCCATTACAAAGCCTACTCTTGCACCAGCCAGACCAAAAAACTTTCCTAGTGATCTAAGGATAATAAGCCCAGGGTGTCCCACATTATCCAGTAATGAATGCTCATTCGGTAAGGCGTCCATAAATGCCTCATCAACAATTAACCACCCACCTTTTTCTGCCAAAATGCCAGCCCAGCTGAGAAGCAAAGATTTGGGAATGAGCCGGCCATCAGGGTTATTTGGATTGCATAGAATCAAGACGTCCAGCTGTTTGAGGTAATCATCGACCTCACTGAAAGAAAATTCCAGAATCTGATGGCCCTGTTCTCGCCAGGCCTGTGGATGCTCCTGATAGATAGGATGTACCACGCCGACAATACGCTTGGCTCGAAGATGGGGAAGTGCCTGAATAGCCGATTGTGAGCCTGGGACCGGCAGGAGATTGCCGCACCCATAATAACTGGTTGCCGCCTCTTCCAGGCCATCCTCCTCTTCAGGTAATCGCTGCCAGACCGAGTCTGGTACAGCGGGTGGTTTCCAGCCAAAAGGGTTAATCCCTGTAGAAAGATCGAGCCAGTCAGCTAAAGGTATCCCCCTCTCCTGAGCCGCAATTCGTAGTCTCCCTCCGTGTTCAAGCAAAAAACAAGCCTCCAGCAACAATGACCAACATCCAGATAAAGAGACTTTCATGAACAAGGTCTAGCGCCCGGTATATATCACCGGTACAAGGAGTTGCCCCTTGGCCAAACCAACACTTTTGGTTAATTTGACCATGATAGAAACAGGGGCCACCTAACTTCAACCCGAGCGCTCCAGCACCGCAGCTCATGACTACACCCCCATTTGGACTCTCCAACAATTTGGCCTGGGCGCTCCAACAATAAAACCCAGTTCGCCAGTTGCCAGCTATGGCATAGCTTATGGCAGTTAAGCGTGCCGGTAGCCAGTTCATGACATCATCCAGCCGTGCAGCAAACCAGCCAAACGTCTGATATCTTGCTGTTCGATAGCCCCACATGGCATCAAGTGTATTTACCAGACGGTAGACAATGACACCAGGCACGCCAGCAACAAGATACCAAAATATCACGCCAAAAATGGCATCAGCCCCATTCTCGAGTAGCGATTCAATGGTTGCTGCTGCAATTTCAGGAGGATTCATTGCATCACAATCCCGGCTGACAATTCGGCTTACAGAAGCTCTTGACTGGACAATATCATCGCACCTCAGTGCCGCAATCACCCTTCGCCCGTGCTGAGCCAGACTCTTGGCACCTATAGCCAGATAGATCACAAAAAAATCGACAATCAGTCCCAGTAAATTTTGTAGAGCAACCACTATCAGGGTAATCGGTATCACCAGGAGGGAAACAGCAAACACCCCTCTTAGGCGCATGAATGATTTGGCATCGCCATTAAGAAATACTTCCAGATGATGAGCTAACCAGCCAAACCCAATCAGCGGATGCCATTTTTTTGGTTCACCTATTAACTGGTCGAGCAGAATAGCCCCAACAAGTACGATCATACTCATAAAACAATAGCGGCAAGGATCAGTGCCGTTGTTTCAATCAGCTCACAGATTGTTCCAGCCACGTCACCTGTTTGTCCATTTATCCGTTTTAAAACCGACGATCTAATCAAATAAAAGATGAAGCTACACCCTGCAACAATCCACACTGCATTCCAGCTCCAGATCAAAAAACAACACAGGATTAAAATCAGCAAGACCTTCTTTGCAGCGGGTCTTGATAAGTTATTGGCCAGAACAGCACCCAGGCCGTCTACACGAACATAGGGAATATAGAGAAAGCTCGCAATTAATGCCCCACGACCAATGATGGGAACCAGCAATAAAACAGTCCAATGAGCGTCCGTCAGTATGGCATGCAATCCCGCTAATTTCAGAATGAGCAGAACGACAACGCCAGCAACAGCAATTGGCCCGCAGGTAGGGTCCTTCATAATCGCAAGGGTTCGTTCACGATCACCTTGCCCACCCACCCAGGCATCCGCTACGTCCGCAAGCCCATCAATGTGAAGGCCTCCCGTTATTGCAACCCATATGGCGAGAAGAATGGCAGCGGTGAGCAACGGCTCAACCGTGTTCAATAGATAAGCCGTGGCAGTTAAAACAAGACCAATGACCAGCCCAACCAAGGGGTAGAAAAGTACACTATCGCCTTGCTCACGCTCACTCGGAAGTGACTCCATATCGGGTACAGGTAAACGGGTAAGAAACCCTAAGGCGTAATAGAATGATTTGAACATCGGCAAGAGGGAATTATCCTGAGCAACAGAAGTGAAAAAGCTTAATCAAGGTAATCTTTAGCCGACTGATCCGCAATGAAAAATCAACCGAGGATAACCTTCATCCAAGCGAATACGACTAACGGCGGCAAACGGCCACTCCATCCTGAACAGATGGCTTTGTGATATACCTAGAACTTTACCAACAATCAATCGATTAACCCCACCATGGGCCACAATCAATAGATGTTTTCCTTTGTGATGTATCTGAATATCCTGCCACGCAGATTCAACACGGGATTGAAACAGAACCATCGGTTCTCCACCAGGAGGCGGATTATCCACCGGATTCTGCCAGAAAGCATTGAGGGTGTTAGGTGACTCTTCAAATAGTGCTTCGGGCGTTCGACCTTCCCAATCACCAAAACCGATCTCCATAAGACGCTTATCTTGTTCCAGGGGTATGCCAAGTCGCTGGCTTAACTCATCAGCAAAATGGGCACAGCGTGATAAGGGAGAGCTGATTATTAATTCCCAGGGTGGCGTCGCTCGGGTTGCATGGCGCATCTGCTCCCAGCCCTCTGGGCTTAGCGGATCATCTCGCCAGCCCCTGAAAAGTGTTCCGCCTACTGGCTCACCATGTCTTATGATGTCTATCGTTGTTGTCTGCAATAGTTATCTCGCTTCGGTTTGTGACACAATCAACCTTCTGCCACACCCGCATCGGCAAAGGTTGCCATGTTATTGTGGAGAGTACAGGCGGCTCTTAGCAAAGGAACTGCGGTCGCAGCACCACTCCCCTCGCCCAGGCGCATTCCCAGGTTCAATAAGGGCTTGGCATCCAGTGCTTTCAGCATAGCCTGATGACCCGGTTCAGCCGACTGATGTGAATAAATCAGCCATTCACGAATCTCAGGCTGGTGTTTAACTGCCACTAGTGCCGCAGCGGTTGTAATATAGCCATCCACTAACACGGGAATGCCCAATTGAGCACAGCTGATATAGGCCCCAGTCAATGCCGCAATCTCAAAGCCACCTAGGCAGCGCAAAGCTTCCAATGGCTGAGTAGCCAGATTGTCATAACGAGATAGTGCCTCACGTATCACGTTGGCCTTATGAGCAACACCCTTACTATCCAACCCGGTACCGGGACCGGCCAGTTGGCTTGGGTCAGCATCCAGGAGCACGCACCCCAATGCTGCGGCAGGCGTTGTATTGCCAATGCCCATATCACCACCGATAAACAGATCAACAGACCGTTCCTTAGCCCTAAGAGCTGCCTCCCGTCCGGCATTTAATGCAACAACAAGCTGAGCTTCATCCATTGCATCTTTAACTTGTAGATTAGCTGTACCGGCACCGGCACGTCGACTGATCACGCCTGGAAGTTTGCCCGGCTCAACAACCGTTCCAACATCGATCACATCCAGATCAGCCTGGAGTGATTTGGCTAACACACTGATGGCGGCGCCTCCTGCAGAGAAGTTAGCGATCATCTGCACAGTAACCTCTTGTGGGAATGCTGAAACACCTGCAGCAGCCACACCATGATCTGCAGCAAAGATAGCGATCTGTACCTTATCAGCTGCGGGTGTTTCCGATCGCTGCAGAGAACTCAGTTGGATTGCTAACTCTTCCAACACCCCTAATGAGCCTGGTGGCTTGGTTAATTGTGACTGTCTTGCTAAAGCACGATTTGCAATAGTTTGATCCGGTAACTTTACAGAATCGCCTAACCAATCTGGTTTCAAAACCCTTCCCCTTTCATTACAAGCGGCAAACCTGCCACAGTGAAAACAACCCGGTCACAGAGTGCTGCGATTTGCTGATGTAACCGTCCAGACTCATCCTGGAAACGTCGTGATAACTCACCCATCGGTACTATTCCCATACCGACCTCATTACCTACCAGAATCAGATCACCTTGATACTCAGGTAACACGGAAAACAGAGCGGCCGTTTGGGTATGGAACTGTTTCCCCTCATCGTGGAGCAGCAAGTTGGATAACCAGAGCGTCAGACAATCAACAATCAGGCATTGTCCCTCGCCTTGATTCTGCTGAATAACCACTGACAGGTTGAGTGGTTCTTCAATCAGTTTCCAGGTCGAGGGACGTCTATCACGGTGCTGCCGTATCCGGTCCAGCATTTCAGGATCATCAGCATTTCGAGTGGCCGTTGCGATATAAATCACATGTTCCGCGGCGTCAGTGGCCAAACGTTCAGCCAAAGCACTTTTTCCCGATCGTGCGCCACCTAAGATAAGCTGTTTCAATCGTCCTTTACCTACCGAATTAACAAACGCACATTATGAGGTTCAATGATTCGAAGGTAAACTTTAAAAGCAAAACATGTATTATTCATGCTTTATCACACTTCAGGTGCCTGCCGAACAAAGGCGGGAGAATCGGGAAAGCGGTGAAATTCCGCTACGTGCCCAACGCTGTAATGGTGATTATTCAGGTAGATCCGCATTAAAGCGGTATCAGCCACTGGACTTGGTCCGGGAAGGTACCTGTATAAGTTGACCCTGAGTCAGAAGACCGGCCTGAAGTACAACTTTAGCGAGATACCTGGTCAAGTATCTCCGGTTTTCCACATAAGGGGACTACCATGGAAAATCCAGAAACAAACCACCAGCCTGATCACCAGTTCAGCGAGGCTGAACGTCAGGCCGTCTATAAAACCATTTACACTCGACGTGATGTCAGAGGGCAATTCAAACCAGACCCCATCCCAGATGATGTGCTGGCACGTATTCTACAGGCTGCCCACCATGCCCCGTCAGTCGGTTTCATGCAGCCATGGAATTTCCTGCTGATTCGCTCACAGGAGATCAAGCAAAAAGTTCATGATCTGTTTAAACAGGCCAATCAAGAAGCGGGCCAGATGTTTAAACAGGAAGAGCAGAGACAAACTTATCGCACTCTAAAGCTGGAAGGGATATTGGAATCCCCACTCAACCTGGTTATTACCTGTGACCGGGAACGCGCAGGACCCACGGTAATCGGCCGAACACATGACATGGCCATGGATGTCTACAGCAGCGTTTGTGCGGTACAGAATCTCTGGCTGGCTGCTCGCGCAGAGGGCCTGGGAGTCGGATGGGTTAGTATTTTTGATCGACTGGAACTGAAAAAGTGCTTAAATCTGCCCTCACAGGTTACGCCGGTCGCCTATCTCTGTATCGGATATGTCGATCACTTCTTCAAGGAACCTGAGCTCAAAACAGCAGGCTGGCTGGATCGTTTACCCCTTCAGGATCTGGTGTTTTTCGATCAATGGGAAAACAACCACGCTGAAAATGAAAAAGGCTTGATTAGCCATCTCAGCCAAGCTGCCTACTAGATAAAATAGACAATCGGGAGGGAACGCACCCTCCCGATATTTAACCCGCCGTATACCCTCTTTTTCCAAAAGCCCGTCGCATGCCACTTATTTGACCTATAGCAATCTTTTTCGACCTGAGTCCACTGGGGGACTGTTAATGCTCCTTGATTCGGATATACTCATTAATCGCATTTATTGATAATGTCATTTGAGTATTTTATTTAATCTAAACCTTATGCAGTGCCGTCTAAACGCTATAGAACACCCATTTCAGGACTGTCTTCCTTAGGGTTAACATTGCTTAATAGTTGTATAACCCGGGCGGTCATTTTTATTTAATACTAAAAAAAATCGAGGGGATAGATGAGTTTAAGCACATTAATACCACCATTCTTGGGGATACTGGGACTCTTTTCGGCCTACAAAATCTATCAGCTGGTCATGCAATATGAGACTGGCGGAGAGAAAGTAACCAAAATTGCCGAAGCCATCCATGAAGGCGCCATGGTCTTCATGCGCCGTGAATATAAAATGATGGCAAGTTTCGCTGCTGTCCTGTTTATTCTGCTCCTGTTTCTATTGGGTATAAAAACAGCCCTTGCCTTTGTTGTGGGTGCCTGTGCCTCAGCATTCGCTGGCTATATCGGCATGTTCTCTGCCACCCAGGCCAATGTCAGAACAACCACTGCAGCTCATGAGAAAGGGGCCTCAGAAGCACTCAGTATCGCGTTCTTCGGCGGCTCCATCATGGGCCTGTCTGTTGCGTCCATGGGGCTTTTGGGACTAGGCACCCTTTATCTCTTTTTTGGCGGTGATCCAGAAACAGCTCATGCAATTCATGGCTTCGGTATGGGCGCCTCTGTTGTAGCGCTCTTCTCTCGTGTAGGCGGTGGCATCTTCACAAAATCGGCCGATGTAGGGGCAGATCTTGTCGGTAAGATTGAAGCTGGAATTCCTGAAGATGACCCACGTAACCCAGGTGTTATTGCTGACAATGTAGGTGATAACGTAGGTGATGTCGCGGGTATGGGATCGGATATTTTCGAATCCTACTGCGGATCAATGATCGCAACGATTGCCATTGCATCAACCATGGCTGCCGATGCTCTGGATCCACTTGGCGCGCGGGCTGATCTGATGTTCCTGCCTCTGGGACTGGCATCCCTCGGGTTGATCTGTTCCATCATGGGTATCTTGCTAGTTCGCAAGTACTCGGCAAAAAGCCCTGAAGTCGCACTCCGAATTGGCACCATCGGTGCAACCGTTCTCTTCATTATTACCTCTTTCGTTGTCATCAAACTTCTTGGTGCGTCTGCTGCGGTATGGGGTGCGGTACTGTCTGGTGCTGTAGGCGGCATCATTATTGGCTTGGTGACGGAATATTACACAGCCGGAAAACCAGTCAAAGATATTGCCAAGTCTGGTGAAACCGGGCCTGCTACTGTGATGATCACCGGACTTGCCGTAGGAATGCAGTCGGTGGTGATTCCAATTATCACCATCTGTGCCATTATCTTTGTCTCCAGCTCCCTTGTAGGCTTGTATGGTGTAGGTATCGCAGCTGTCGGTATGCTGGCAACTGTTGGTATTACCATGGCCATCGATGCGTACGGACCCGTAGCCGATAATGCCGGTGGTATTGCCGAGATGGGTGGATTGGGTCCGGAGACACGTGCCATTACCGATTCGCTGGATGAGCTTGGTAATACTACGGCAGCTATTGGCAAAGGCTTTGCCATAGGCGCTGCGGCCCTAGCCGCATTGGCAATCATCACGGCCTATGTTGAAACGGTCTCAGCCAATATTCCCAACTTCTCTTTGGAGTTGAGCAATCCAACGGTACTTATTGGCCTCTTTATTGGTGGCATGCTGCCATTCCTGATTGCAGCTATCACCATGACGGCAGTAGGTGACGCCGCATTTGACATGATTAAAGAGATCCGCCGGCAGTTCAAAGAGATACCCGGACTTATGGAGGGAACAGCCGATCCGGACAGCGCCCGTTGTGTTGATATTGCAACAACTGCTGCGTTAAAAAAGATGATTCTTCCCGGCGTTATTGCCGTTGCATCACCCATGGTAATTGGCTTCATCATGGGTGCCGAGGCACTCGGTGGCATGCTTGGCGGTGCTTTACTCTCCTGTGTCCTTTTGGCACTCATGATGGCTAATGCTGGTGGAGCTTGGGACAATGCTAAAAAGTACATTGAAAAAGGTAACTTTGGCGGCAAGGGTTCTGACGTCCACAAAGCCGCTGTTGTTGGCGATACCGTTGGTGATCCCTTCAAGGATACTTCAGGTCCTTCAATGAACATCCTGATTAATGTTATGGCAATTGTTAGCCTGGTTATTGCCCCACTGTTGGGATAGTAACGCCAGACTGTCTATAAAAACCTGACAGTACCAACAAACGGCTATGCAGTCTTCTGCATAGCCGTTTTTTATTTAATAAACAATGTGTTATCAAGCACAGGAAGGCACATCACATTAATATCTAGTAAAAACAGATTATAAAGTGCTATATTTTATAAGTGATATATAGAATGGGTATGTTTTTGTGGACAACCCCGGGAAGATCTTATTTATATTCTGCAGTTAATGGCATTTAAGCAGGCTTATATTACGTAGGTATCAGATCATGGAAGTTTTCATACGAAGATTACCCAACTCTACTACTCGCCTTGATCTCATGCAGTTTATATCAAGCGCTCTCAAACCGAGATGGTACCTTCTACAGTTTTCCCCGGTTGGGAATCTGATGCACTGCGATATATGTCGAATAGAGGATCCTCACAACAACCAAGTCGAATACCATGGCATCGTTCAGATCGAACCCCCATCAGCCGCAATAAATGTCATCAAGCAACTCAATGGCGAGTTTTTCAAATCCAAAAAGGTTGAGGTGCGGAAATTTTTCCGTCGCTCCATAAAACGTGATCGCCGACGCATGTCGCCGACTCAGCCTATTACTGATCAGAGAAGACAGGATCGCCGGCGACCCTACATTCATACAGAACTGCTTGCTGCAGGCGTCACCTCTGATACGCTCATAGCCCATAGCGGCAGTTAAGTCTGTACTACGCCATTAGGAATCTCAACACCTCTCAGCTGATACAACATATTTCCGCACAAGGTCAGTAACACCTTTTTAAGATTAGTAAAAAGCGGCCGCTACAAACTCAAGAACCAATGAAATATCCTTAGATAATTTTAGGTCGAAGGTAGCGACTCATGACCCGCACATCTAACTCAGATGCAGCCAGACGTTTTGGAAAAAACCAAACCAAACCCATCGCCCTAGTAGTTGATGATGAGATAACTAATCGTGAGTTTTTACGTGTCTTTCTGGAAGACGATGGCTACAGTGTTATCGAGGCTGAAAACGGCTTAGAAGCCATTAACGCATTCCAGGCCAATCCCCCTGACATCATTTTCATGGATGTCATCATGCCGGTCATGGATGGGTATGAGGCTGTAACACAAATTCAAAAACAGGCTGAAGCCCAGTTCATTCCCATTCTGTTTTTAACTGCACTAACCGATGAAAATGCCCTGGCAAAGTGCATTGAAGTAGGCGGACATGATTTTCTGAGCAAACCGGTATCGACTACTGTTCTTAAAGCAAAAGTCAGATCAATGGAACGCATCAGAAAATTGCATCTTGAGATGATGCGCCTATACGGTCAGATGAAAATGGACCAGGAAATGGCTGAAACCGTTTTTAACGGTGCCGTTGTTGCGGACAATATAAAACTGGATTGCATTCAAACCATACTCAGGCCTGCCGAACAATTTAGTGGTGATGTTTTATTAACGGCACATGCGCCTTCCAGTGATACACACATACTTCTTGGTGACTTTACTGGACATGGCCTTGCGGCTGCTTTGGGTGCACTGCCCGCGTCAGAAGTCTTCAGGGCTATGACAGCAAAAGGCTTTACACCACACCAAATCATCGCTGGAATCAATAAAAAACTGTATACCCTTCTCCCAACAGGTATGTTTTTCGCAGTACAGTTCATCTCCATTAGCAAAAATCTTGAATATGTAAAAGTTATAAATTGTGGAATGCCTGATGTGCTGTTACTTGATGGTACAACAGGCCAGATAAAGCAACGTATAAGCTCCAACAGTTTACCGCTCGGTATCGCACCCGATATCGAGTATCAAGATCTTTTTGATCGAATAGATATAACGCTAGGCGACCGAATTCTGCTGGTGAGTGATGGTGTTACAGAGGCACGCAATTCCGAAAACACCTATTTCGGTCGTGAACGCTTTGAATCCGCAATTCAACACCATGAGGCTGGGGACACAGCATTAGCAAGTGTTGCCAAAGCTTTAGCCCTATTCTGTCAGGATGCCCCACAGGATGACGACATCAGTATGGCTGAGATTCCCTGCATCCCGGATGTCCTGCCAAACTGGTCAGATAAAGAGACTCCTGCTGACACAACAAAGAGTGATGCATCCCGACAGAATTCTCAACAGTCCGAACCCGATAACAGTGAATTATCTGCTGACCCACTTGAGTTCTCCATTACCCTCCCAGGAAGACGGCTGTGCAATAGCGACCCAATTCCATTACTCATCAATCATATTCAAGAGATGGAAGGGTTGCAAAAACACCGCCGACTACTTTTTACCTTATTGACCGAACTCTATATCAATGCGTTAGATCATGGGCTGTTAAAACTTGATTCATCAATGAAAAATACGCACGAAGGCTTCTCTGAGTATTTCTCCGAAAGAGAAAAACGTCTGGGAATGCTGAACGAAGGGTTTATTAGAATACGCATTGAGACACGCAATTCATCATCAGGCGGAAAAATGCTGATTCGCGTTGAAGACAGTGGAATTGGCTTTGATATGAGTAGGCTTGACTCCAACGAAACACCCAATATTGAAAAATTGAGCGGACGAGGTATTCCCCTGCTCAACTCACTCTGTGAATCGGTACACTACGAAGAACCAGGCAACAAGGTGGAAGTAATCTACTCCTGGACTAAAGACTAAGATAGTCCCATTATCAACTTCAAGCGCTGACAATAAACATTGAAGATTCTACTGGTAGATGACACAAAGAGTGAACGCCTTTTGATGACAGCTCATCTTGAATCATTGGGCCACACCGTGGTGTCCGGAATTAATGGTCAACAGGCACTTGAATTATATCAGTCAGTTTCACCTGACCTTGTGCTTCTGGATGTCATCATGCCTGTACTGGATGGCCATCAGGTTGCACGTGAAATTCGCAACTCATTTGAAGAGTGGGTTCCCATCATCTTCTTAAGCGGACGAAACAATCCTGATGACATTGTTGCTGGCATCGAATCAGGGGGGGATGACTACCTTACAAAGCCCGTTGATCTGAAGATACTGAAAGCGAAGATGAGTGCCATGCAACGGATTGCTAATATGCGTCATAAATTAATTGCAGTAACCCAAGAACTGGAAAACGCTAATCAAGAACTGCAACAGATGGCAGATTCAGATGGACTGACTGGTATAGCAAACCGACGATGTATTGATGAATACCTTGTAAGAATGCATGGGCACTGTAGGCGCTATAAACAACCTCTCTCACTGATCATGCTCGATATCGATCATTTCAAGGCTTACAACGACACATATGGGCATCTTGCAGGAGATAGTTGTCTAAAGAAAATGGCAAAAGTAATGAAACTCTGTGTAAAAAGACCCATCGATCTGGCTGGCCGTTATGGCGGCGAAGAGTTTTGTATTATTCTTCCTGATACCGATCAACAAGGCGTTCTAAGAGTGGCCAAATTACTGCAAAACAGCATCCATAAAATGGCCATTCCACATACGGGCAGCATCACAAAACCCTTTGTGACTTTTAGTGCAGGCTGCATAACCGCTATTCCAGACGAACAAACCGATACAATGACATTGTTCGCTCGTGCTGATGAAGCACTCTATATAGCAAAGAAAAACGGGCGTGATCAGATTCAACAGATAAGCCTCTAAGAAAAAAATAGTTTCCTATCTGTTCTCACTTTGCTATCATAGAACCATAGTAGAACAGGGAAACGCACTATGAATCATCCACTGACACGCCGACAGCAGGAAATCTATGATTATCTCCTCGATAATTTAAGCAGTTTTCCACACCCACCCACCCTCGATGAACTTTGTATTGCATTAGGATTAAGCTCTAAGGGCTCTCTCCACAAGCAGATACAGGCTCTCATTGATGCCGGGCTGGTAGAGCCGATGAATAATCGTAGGCGCGGAATCAGATTAACAAGCGAAAGTGGAGAGGATGAATCAACAGGACTCCCCTTTCTCGGTTATATTGCAGCAGGAAGCCCAATTGAGGCTGTTGAGCAACATGAATCTGTACAGATCCCAGACTTCCTCCGCACCAGCAAACCCTGCTATGTCTTACAGGTCAAGGGAGAATCCATGATAGAGGAAGGCATCCTCGACGGTGATCAGATTATTATTGAACAACGTGATCATGCTAAGAATGGGGAAATTGTTGTTGCTCTTATTGAGGGTACAGATGCAACACTCAAAAGAATCGAGCAAAAAAAAGGTTCTGTGGTTTTGCACCCCGCCAACTCAACAATGAAACCCATGGTCTTCGCTACAGACCAGGTACAGATACAGGGGGTTTTAGTTGGGCAGATGCGACGCTATCATTAGATTAGACGGAGTTTATTGATTATAGTTAATAGCTCAACCTATACATCTGATTGATAATCAAAAGTAATCTCCTCGTCTATTGCAATATCCTCCAGGGCATATAAATCAAACCCATCAAATTCCGCATTACCTGGAGTCGCATGGTTTAGAAAGCGTAAAAAGTTTGTCCCACTCCGTCCTACCGCACTCTCTTCTTCATTGTTCTCGAAAACCCAAAGCACGTAAGTCCCATTCCGCTTTGCTTCTGGCCCGTGATAGGTTCCGATATACTCCCCTTCAGTGAGTCGCTTTTTGGCAAACACTCCAATCCCATGCACCGATGAGGGGGCCGTATAGATTAGCTTATTCAGCTCACTATTTTTTATTCGCCTTGATATCGACATCATTACGTCCTGTTATCTACTCTGTATTTTTTTAGCTATCTTCAGATTAAAAAAACAAACCTAATTATTCTGCAGGGCTACTTTGCATAGCAACAAATTGACCGGTTCCAACTACCTGCTTCCAGCCAATTGAGTGATACTTCAATTGTGAAACATCAATCTGTTCAAGCAAATCTGAAAGTGAGCGAATCTCCCACTGCCCTCCTTTCCACATAATCAAAAGTTTTTCAAATACACTAATTAACTCGCCACCTTCTCGTTCTGCGCTCAAGGTAAAGATTTCGCCATTAGGTAAAACCCGCTGACACTCAGCATAGAGAAACTGATGAAGATTTTCATGATTAATATCAGGCTCAAGCAGCAATTCATCCAATTTCGGCAAGGTTGTTGGTATTTGTGGGCAACTCGATTGTACACCCTGTAATTCAGGCAAAAAGGCATTTCGGCCACGTACATCTGATGCAAAGTCCAATCCGATAGACTCTTCTTCATTAAATAAGCTGGCATTTGTCTGAAAGTCTAGCGCCCCATAGAAACGGGGCGCTCTGTCCATAAGGTCTATAAATGAATCAACTGCCTGTGCAATCTCCTTACGTACCCACTCGGGTGACTGAAAGGCTGAATTAATCCGCCATTCCAGAGGACTGTATGAGGCCAAACCAACATCATGACCTGCACTCTCGATCGCAAGGAGCAAATCTCTTTGATTATGGCCAATATAGGGTGCAGGCAACCGTTTCCGGATCCAGCCTGGAAGTGATTTCCCAAACGGATACACTGAAGAGTCTGGGCCCAAGCTTATACAAAAAGACGCCTTAATCTGATATTCATCCAATAGTCTTAACAGTGCAGGCACACCTTTACGCATACCGGCATCTGTTCCAACTTCTATTCTAAGCGCTAGTCTCAAATCTTAATTCACCAATTACATAATTAAGTAGATAGGCTTTCTAATACCTGTGAAGTAAGATTTCATGCATGAGCATATTCTAGTCAATATACGTTTCAACCTAACAATAACATTCATCTTTGTCGATTAAACGCATTTGCAAGGGCATCGGCCATTGCACCACCAATAGCTTGTTTGCTCGAGCTTGATTGTTGTTTTGGCCGCTGTCTGGCAGGTTGATCGCGTGAAGCAGCAGGTTTACGTTTGCCACTGTTCACTGTTTCGCTGCTGTCCGTTAAGCGCATGGAGAGACCGATACGTTTTCGCTCAGTGTCGACTTCCATAACTTTTACTTTAACCAGATCGCCCGCTTTTACAACTTCACGTGGATCTTTAATAAACTTATCAGACATGGCAGAAATATGAACTAACCCATCCTGATGAACACCAATATCAATAAATGCACCAAAATTCGTCACGTTGGTCACGACACCTTCCAAAACCATATCGGGTTTTAGATCCGACAATGTCTCAACCCCTTCCTGAAAGGTCGCTGTTTTAAACTCCCCACGGGGATCACGTCCAGGTTTTTCCAACTCTGAAATAATATCCGTTACTGTTGGCAACCCAAACTGATCGTCAGTGTATTCTTGTGGATTGAGTGAGCGTAAAAAATTACGATCGCCAATTACATCTTGTATACGACGACCAGCCTTTTTCAATATCCGCTCAACAACTGGATAGGCCTCGGGATGCACTGAAGATGAATCCAGTGGATTGCCACCTTCTCTAATCCGAAGAAAGCCTGCCGCCAATTCAAATGTCTTGTCGCCTAAACGCGGTACTTTTTTTAGTACCTTTCGATCACTAAAGGCACCTTGTTCATTTCTGAACTGAACAATGTTCTCTGCTAATGTTTTATTCAAACCAGAAACCTGTTCAAGTAAAGAGGGGGAAGCCGTATTAATATCAACCCCAACAGAGTTAACGCAATCTTCTACAATATTATTGAGCTGTTTTGCCAGTTTATTCTGGTTCACATCATGTTGATATTGTCCTACACCAATGGCTTTAGGCTCGATTTTAACCAGCTCAGCCAGTGGATCTTGCAATCGGCGGGCAATAGAGACTGCCCCACGTAATGTCACATCCAGGTCCGGCATCTCTGCAGCGGCCAATTCTGAAGCAGAGTAAACTGAGGCTCCCGCTTCACTCACCATCATCTTTTGCAGTTTCAGTTCTGGATGGCGTTTCATCAGATCGGCGGCGAGTTTGTCAGTTTCACGCGAAGCCGTACCGTTGCCTATAGCCAATAGCCGAACGGCATGTTTTGCAGATAGCCGCGCTATTGATGCAATGGAAGCATCCCATTGATTCTTCGGGACATGGGGATAGATTGTATCGGTATCCACTACTTTACCGGTTGCATCCACAACAGCGACCTTCACGCCAGTACGGAGTCCTGGATCCAAGCCCAGGATAGGCAGATTTCCCGCTGGGGCAGCAAGCAAAAGATCACCCAGATTCTGGCCAAAAACGCGTATTGCTTCCTCTTCTGCTGACTCTCTCAGACGCATCTTCAATTCCAAATCTAGATGCGTGAAAATTTTTACTTTCCATGCCCAGCGTACGCAATCCTTCAGCCAGTTATCAGCCGGCCGGCCCTGATCTTCAATGTTGAACTTTCGGGCAATCGTCAATTCACAGGGAGACGCTCCCTTTAGCTCTTCATCGACCATCATCTCCAGATTGAGTAGAGACTCATTTCTACCCCTGAATAGCGCCAACGCTCTGTGTGACGGAATCTTCTGTAGCGCTTCACTGTAGTCAAAATAATCACTGAATTTTGCGGCTTCACGCTCCTTACCCTTTATTACCTGTGACTTTATTATTCCCTCATTCCAGAGATAATCTCTCAACTTCCCAAGTAATTCTGCATCTTCGGCAAACAGTTCCATAAGGATCTGTCGGGCACCATCAAGCACACTCTTTTCATCGGCAAAACCAGCCTCTTTATTAACGTACTGGCCAGCCTCCTGCATTGGATCGATGGTAGGTTTCTCCAGTAGCTTTAATGCCAGTGGCTCCAGGCCCGCTTCCCTGGCAATTTGCGCTTTTGTCCTTCTCTTTGGCTTGTAAGGAAGATAGAGATCCTCAAGGCGCGTTTTAGTATCGGCAGCCAGAATATCCCGCTCCAGTGATTCAGTCAGTTTTCCCTGCTCGCGAATACTATTAAGTACAGTGCCTCTGCGATCTTCCAATTCTCGTAGATAGCCCAAACGCTCTTCAAGATTCCTTAGCTGAGTGTCATCCAGCCCCCCCGTCTTCTCTTTGCGGTACCGTGATATGAACGGTACTGTCGATCCCTCATCAAGTAAACCGACCGCAGAGACAACCTGATCAATAGATACGTTCAGCTCTTCTGCTATCTGACTAACAATTTTTTGCATATCCAATTATTTCCCAAAATTGTGTTTATCTTTTCTATAAGTACAAATGATAAAGCCGGGCCAAATGGCACGGCTAAAGAAAACCTATTTATAACGGTCCGATATCAGTTCAATCACTATGAAGTCGCTTTGTGCTCAGATTCTACATTTGTCACCGTAGACTGACATGATCACTTTGAGTTCTTCAAGGATTCTGATTTGAACCTGTTTGGTATGATGAGAGAGTTCTGGTGGTGTTATACCCGCTTCCAGAAGCTGAATATCGCGCCTGACCTCTTTACATCCTTTTATGCAGATGGCTTCCACACTGGCATCAATACTTATCTTCCGCATAAACAACACTACTTAATGCTCGAAATGAATAGGATTGATTATATAGGAATTCTGCCAGATCATGCCATAGCGTCGATTGTCCAGTATTGGACTTGTTACAATATGTGTTAATAGCTTTTTATCTCACTGTTTTAATTGTAATTATTAACAGAACTAAAAATAATCAAAAATCAGTTAATTTAATTGTTCTCTTTTTGTTCTTGTTTTGCTATTATAGAGAACATATAAAGAACAAGGAGAGTTCGATTGATATAAGTTGGCTTAACAAGGAATCAGTTAACCATTATTACTGAGACCCGAGGGGGACGCATGAAACAGATGAATAACTATGTAATGAAAGAACAGGTACGTAATCTCATACCTTCTCTGATGGCATGCAATCCATCCAAGCGTACATTCAAAACAGAATCAAAGCTCCATCTTGTCTCTGTGGGCGTTGTCACCTCCGTGTATCTCCTTGCCATGATGATATCAGGCTAGTTATACGGCTTATCACTTTTAACGACAGCATTTTTTAGACAATGCGAATACCGCAGACTAACGCAATGTCTCGAGCGCGCCTCGGCTAACGACCGAGTTGCTTGTGCGGTATTCCTATTGGCACACAACCTGTCTAAGTTTTAACTCGGACGACTTTAAACAAGCGTCCATCCCCTGCTCACATACCCATTCATTTAGCGGCGTCTATTCATCCAAGAAAAGGAGTGAATATGCCTTACATGGATAAATCACCACCACATCTGTTTTTTATTCCAATCTTTAGCCTGTGGACGCTATTCCCGATGCTATTGCTATACACGCAAGAAAGCGCTGTAATTCATGGAAAAAGTGAGGAAAAGAAATTAATTGCAGCGGCTACCCATCGCATAATAAATACAACAGCGATGAAAATTATTTGGATCAGAATAGGATAGTGATTAACAGATTAATCAGATAGATCTATCTGCTCAAGATGTATAAATTGAATATATAAAAAGGTAATCTGGAAGCTGGGCTTCCAGATTACAAATTCAATGTCGCGCCAGCGTGATTATCCGGTAATTTTAGAGCCACTTGCTGCGCTCTCGTTAACACGCTCACGCAACTCTTTTCCCGGTTTGAAATGGGGAACATATTTACCCGCCAAAGCAACGGAGGCGCCGGTCTTTGGATTCCGCCCCTGTCTTGGAGGGCGAAAATGGAGAGAAAAACTGCCAAATCCCCTAATTTCAATACGCTCGCCAGAAGCCAATGTTTGACTCATCTGCTCCAGCATGCATTTAACAGCCAACTCTACGTCGCGGTATGCAAGGTGGCTTTGTTCTTTTGCGATGACGTCAATCAGTTCAGATTTTGTCATTCTTTTAGAATCCCCTTGTAAGGCCGGAACCCGTCATGGGTTCCGGCTACCTAGATCAATTGCTTAAAGTGCAAAGATCACTTCTTAGATGCTTCATCCATCTGTGCTTTCAGCATATCGCCCAATGTGGCGGTACCTGTTGGCGCACTGGAGTAAGACTTGATTGCAGCCTGC